>JAUIEZ010000120.1 GCA_030429665.1 Gammaproteobacteria bacterium
TCCGACAAAGGTGCCGCTGAATGCTCGATCTTCAAGGCTTCGGTCCGATGTTGCTGCAGGGCGCGACGATGACCGTGCAGGTGGCCCTCACCTCCGCGTTCTTCGGCGTTCTGATCGGCATCGCCGTGGCGTTGATGAAGCTGTCGTCGAACCGCGCCGGCCACATCGTCGGCGAGGTGTATACCACCATCGTCCGCGGCGTCCCCATCCTCGTGCTGATCCTGTTGTTCTATTTCGGCGCAATTTCGGCGGTAAACGCCATAGCCAAGGTCTTCGGACATACCGAGTTCATCGATCTGTCGGCGTTCTTCGCCGGCACCCTGGCCCTGTCTCTGGCGTTCGGCGCCTACGCCACCGAGGTTTTTCGCGGCGCATTCCAGTCCATTCCACACGGGGAACTGGAGGCCGCGCGGGCGCTGGGCATGAGCCGTTTCACCACGTTCCGCCGAATCTCGCTGCCGCAGGTGTGGCGGCTCGCGTTGCCCGGACTTGGCAACATCTTCCTGGTCATCCTCAAGGAAACCGCGCTGGTGTCGGTGATCGGACTCGAGGAACTGATGCGCAAGACGGAATTCGCCGTCGGCTTCACCAAGAAACCCTTTACGTTCTTCCTGTTCGCGGCATTCATCTACCTCGTCATGACCATCGTCACGATGATCGCCATCCAGCTTCTCGAGCGACGCGCCAACCGGGCCTTTCGACCCGTGGTCGACACATGAACTGGCAGGTGATGATCGACAGCGTGCCGCGCCTCCTGGACGGCGCGCTGCTGACGCTCGAACTGGTCGCCCTGGCCGCGCTGGCCGGCTTCATACTGGCCCTGCCGGTGGCCCTGGCACGGCTGCGGAGCCACGCAGTGCTGTGGATGCCGGCGTACCTGTTCGTGTTTTTCTTTCGTGGCACCCCGCTGCTGGTGCAGATTTTCCTGATTTACTACGGCCTGTCGCAGTTTCCCGAGGTTCGCGCCTCCACGCTGTGGCCGATCCTGCGCGAACCCTACTGGTGCGCGCTGATCGCGTTCACGCTCAATACTTCCGCCTATACTGCCGAGATCATGCGCGGCGCGATCCAGGCGGTGCCGAAAGGCCAGATCGAAGCCGCCATGGCCACCGGCATGTCGCGCCTCACGCGGCTTCGTCGCGTGGTGCTTCCCCAGGCCGTACGCATCGGCCTGCCGGCTTACTCCAACGAAGTGATACTGCTGGTAAAGGCGAGTTCCCTCGCCAGCACCGTGACGCTGATGGATCTGACCGGCGTGGCCCGTACCATCTCTTCCGTCAACTACATGCCAGTGGAACTTCTGACCACGGCGGCACTGATCTATCTTGCCATCAACTTTCTGATCACTCGCGTCTTCAGGCTGATCGAGTACCTTATCTCCGGAGAACGGCGCGCGGCGGTGAACGATCCGCTCATGGCGGCCGGGCTGAACGACCCGGAAGCACTCGGCAAGACCGAGCTCAAATGAGTTCGGCTTCGATTCGCCGGCCCGGATCCGAGCGGGCATGCGACCATCGCGTTTTCGGCAACGACGGGCGATCGGCATGATCGACTCGAGGAACCGCCCACGCATACTCGCCGGAGCAATCCTGCACGAGACCAACACATTCAACCGGATTCCCACGCGCCTCGAGGACTTTACCAGCCGGTACCTGTGCCTCGATGCAGCCGCGGTGGTCGAACGCCTGTCCGGCACCTCGACCGAGATGGGCGGATTCATCGATGCCGCCCGCCGATTCGCCTGGCGCCTCGAGCCGTGCGTGGCCGCGGCATGCGGACCGTCCGGCCCTTTGAAGGCAACCGACTGGGCGCGGCTGAAGCGGCGCATCCTCGACCCCGGTGGGCCGATCGAGGGCGTATTGCTCGCGCTCCACGGCGCCATGGTGACCGAAGACAGCACCGATCCCGAGGGCGACCTGCTCGTCGAACTGCGTCGTCGTCTCGGACCGGCGATCCCGATCGTCGTCACCGTCGACATGCACGCCAACCTGAGCGCCCGAATGGTCGCCGCGGCGGATGCCATCTTCCCGTACGAAACCTATCCGCACGTCGATCATGTACAGTGTGCAGGACGTGCGGCGCGGGCACTTGAGGGACTGCTCGCCGCCGCCGGCGGCGAACGGGTCACCCGCAGCGTACTCGCCCGCCCGCCGATGCTCGACGCCGCCGATCACGGTCGCACCTCGCCGACCGCCCCGATGGCGGCCCTGCTCGAAACGGTGCGCCGCCTGCGACAGCGGCCGGCAGTGGTGAACGCCGCGCTGACCGTCGGCTTTCCCTGGGCAGATGTCGCCGACGCGGGACCGGCGGCGCTGGTCACGGTGATGCGGCAAAGCACGGTCGACGCCGCATCGTCGGCGCTCGAACTGGCCGGGCGACTCTGGGATAGCCGCAACGACACGCAACTCTCGTTTCCGGGGGTCGACGAGGCCATGGAAGCCGCGCGTGCGGGCCGGCCCGGCGAGGGTCCGCTGATACTTGCCGATTTCGCCGACAATCCCGCCGGCGGAGCCTACGGCGACTCGCCCAACCTGCTTCGCGCGATGCTCGACGCCGGGCTCGAGGACGCCGTGTTTGCCACCATTGCAGATCCTGCCGCCGTGACCAAGGCCCGCTCGGCCGGCGCCGGCACCGAAATCGAGATGACCCTCGGCGGACGCCATGCGCCTCGGTTGACGCCGCCGCTCACGGTGACCGCCCGGGTGGAACGGCTGCACGGCGGTCGCTTCCGGTTCGACGGTCCGATGCTCAAGGGAACCACCGTGGACATGGGCCCGATGGCTCTCGTCCGCGTCGCCGGAATCCGGGTGATCCTTGCGAGCCGCGCGCTGGCGGCGACCGATCCCGCCCTCTTCCGCGTCTTCGGAATCGAACCGGGGACATTGGCCACCCTGGCCCTGAAAAGCCGCAATCATCACCGTGCCGCGTTCGAACCGCTCGCGCGCCAGGTGATGCTGGTGGATGCAGGCGGAATCGCCACCATGCGACTGGACACGATCGACTACCAGCACCTGCGACGCCCGTTGTGGCCCTTCGATCCGATGCCCGACGATATCCGTATCGATTTACAGGAGTTCAATATCCGTGACCGTAGCTGATCCCGCCCTGCTGACCGCTCGCATACGCGCCACCGATATCGCCCACCATATGCATCCGTTCACCAATCATCGCGAGATGAGGAACGAGGGTGGACCATTGGTCATCGCGCGCGCCAAAGGTTCATGCCTGTGGGACACCGAGGGCAAGCGGTTCATCGACGGCATGGCCGGCCTTTGGTGCGTCAATCTCGGCTACGGGCGCAAGGAACTCGTCGAAGCGGCGGCGCGGCAGATGCATGAACTCCCCTACTACAACACGTTCTTCAAGACCACCACGCCGGTGATCGCGCAGCTGGCGGCCGACCTCGCGGCGATTGCCCCGGCAGGACTGGACCGGGTGTTCTTCGCCAACTCGGGCTCGGAGGCCAACGACACGAACATTCGCCTCGTGCGCACATACTGGAAACGACTCGGTCAGCCACGACGGCGCGCCATCATCAGCCGCCGGTACGCCTACCACGGCTCCACCATCGGCGCCGCCAGCCTCACCGGTCTCGATTCCATGCATGATATCGAAGGCGTACCCATTCCCGACATCCACCACGCGCCCGCCCCGTTCTGGTGGGCCGAGGGCGGCGCCATGGCGCCGGAGGAGCACGGCCTCGCTGCCGCGCGCGGGCTCGAGGAAACGATCGAGCGGTTGGGCCCCGAGAATGTCGGCGCGTTCATCGGCGAACCGGTGCAGGGAGCCGGCGGAGTGATCGTGCCGCCGCCGGGGTATTGGGCGGAAGTGCAGCGCATCTGCCGCAAGTACGACATACTGCTGATCGCCGACGAGGTGATCTGCGGATTCGGCCGTACGGGAAACTGGTTCGGTAGCCAGACCTACGACATCGTCCCGGACATCGTCACCGTCGCCAAGGGGCTGTCGTCCGGTTACCTGCCGATCTCCGGCAGCCTGATCGGCGAGCGGCTGGCCTCCGTGGTGATGGACGGCGAGTCGCGATTCCCGCACGGCTACACCTACTCGGGGCATCCCGCTGCCGCCGCGGTCGCGAGGGAGACGATAGCGGTGATGCGGCGCGAGCGTCTTGTCGAACGTGTGCGCGATGACATCGGCCCGTATTTCCAGGCAGGACTCGCCACGTTGCTCGATCACCCCCTGGTTGGGGAAGTGCGCGGCGTGGGGCTCATGGCGGCGGTGGAATTGACCCGTGACAAGGCCGCGCGCAGCGAGGTCACACCCGTCGGCAGTCTCGCGACACCCGTACGCAATTTGTGCTTCAAAAACGGACTCGTGACCCGCGCGGTGCGCGATTGCCTGGTGTTTTCGCCGCCGCTCGTCATCAGCCATGCCGAAGTGGACGAACTGGTCGAAGTCTTGCGATCGTGCATCGACGAGGTCGCGTGACGCCAGGCAACCGAGGAACCGGGGCAAGCCGGCGGATTGTTCCCAGGCAACTACGCTACGAAGTTGGGTTTTCGCCGGTGAATGTCGCGGTATCGACTCACCTGTTCTCCAATCGGCCGATCATCCGAGTTCGTATTTTGCTACGCCACTGACGTTCGGATCGAGCCTTCCGTCAGGGTCGTCGCCGATCTGAACGATTCAGTCGTCGGAATACCCTGTCAGTCGCTCCCTGTGGCAGACGGTTGTTGAAAACACTTCCCGGATCGGCACTGGCGCCGGCCTTAGCCCCCGCAACCCTTCATCGCCTTCCGATGCGCGGCACCTACCGGATTGGTGTCACGCAGCGATACGCCGACACTGTCCAGCGCGGCCGTCCACGCATCGCTGCGTCCCTGCCCGGCAGCCTGGTTTTCGCGATAGACGACTCCAACCGCCTCGTACGTTGTATATGCATCCTCGCCAACTTCGTCACGCAGGGCTGCCGCTGCGCACGGGCAGACGTCGTCGGGTCGATCGAGATCCAGGCACATATCGACGACGGAGTCCGCCACCGTTGCGCCACACGACATCGCCAGTAGCGCGCCCACGACAACTTTCTGAATTCCAACGTCTTGCATTAACGACCTCGATTGAGCAAAAAATTAGGGTCGTGATCGTAACATGGCCGGTTCGTCGCCGATGATTTCTCCCGGCATCGGACAATACAGTGTCGCGGCGAACCGGGAGTTCACCTGGCGATTACGCACCTCCGACAAGGCGCCGGAAGATCGTGTTCGGGTGCCGGTCCGACAAAGATCGTTCGGCGCCCGAATTGGTGCTCGAGCAGAATCGTGCAACGACATGACGGACGCCCCGAATGGCATTGAGTATGTCACCCTTCTACCCGCCACCTGGAGTGCGATCCTAGACGACCATCTGGAAAACGATACCTGCAATCACCGCTCCGACGAAGCCGAACCCGAGATACGCCGCGAACACCGGACGGCGCACCAATGACCAGACCGCGACCATCGCCGGAATCGAACTGACCGCGCCGGCCACCAGGAAAGCCATCGCGGCGCCGGTACTCATTCCCTGCTCCACGAGACCGCTAACCAACGCCGGGGCCGCGTAGCTGTTCAGGTAGGCGGGCATCCCGACAACCGCTCCCGTGACGACGGAAGCGATTCCCGATCCACCGACAACCCGGGCGACCGATTCGGCGGGAACATAGATAATGAGAAGCGCCTCGAGCAAGTAGGCAAAGAGCAACCACTTGATAAGGAACAACAGGTTTGCGCGGAATTCGGTGGCGAACGTTGCCCGCCGCGCGTTCTCGTTCCAGAACCGCCAGTTCGGCGCTCTGCCGAAGTCCGAAGCGGCGCAGCCGCACCCGCCGCAGCCGCTACGTTCGCGCAGAGCGGAAGCAAACGCACCGCCGCGAGTCAGATACTGGACCCCGAAACCTCCGAACAGGCCGAGACCCACGGCAGCAACGGCCTTGGCGATGGCGTATTCCCATCCCAGCGCCCCCGCGGTAATCAGGACCGTTGGCGGATCGATAAGCGGCGACGACAACCAGAAGGCCATTACCGCCGAAAGCGGCGCGCCCACGGCAAGCAGACCGGCGATGAACGGGATGACCTCGCAGGAACAGAATGGCGCCAAACCACCAAACAACGCGGCAAAGGCGATCATTCGGGTCTCGCGTCCTTCGAAAGCCCGCGCGACGACGGCCTCGGCACCGGTCGCTTTCAGGTAGGCTATCAGCGCCACGGCGAACAGTATGAACGGGAGCGTGGAAACGAACGCGTCGATGGCGATATTCAATACGCTCGGCAGCCTGGCGGCGTCGAGTAGAAGTACGGCGACCGGCACCATCAAGATGAGCAACCATACGGAGCGTAAACGGTCCGCTAAACCGGTGGCCGTTCGGTACAACCCGAGCGCAAACGCGGTCATGACTTTACCGCCGACAACGGACGTGAATCGGCGCAGCATTCGTGCAACAGGAATCCCGCCAGTTCCTTGATCGTCTCGTAAGCTGCCCGATTGACCACCGAACGACCGGTACGATGTTGCGTAATGACGCCGGCAGCCGCCAAGAATCGCAGGTGGTGCGCCAGCGTCGAGGAAGGCATGTCGAGGCGCTCCTGGAGCTGACCGACGAAAAGACCGTCTTCGCCGGCCCTGACCAGACTCCGAAGGACTTCCAGCCGTGGTTCGGAGCCAATGGCGGCGAAACCCTGTGCCGCTTCTTCGATCGTCATCATGGGAAAATTCCTATATCACTAGGTTTCTAGTATTATAGTGACAATATCGCGCCCGTCAATACCCGGCTATCTGTCGAAACGTCTCCCGACTGACCTGCGTCGGTCACGGCCCCTTCCGCACCGGCATGGCAACCGCCTTGGTGTCCGCGCTTCCCATTCGCCGGCAGACGATCGCCATGTCGTTGTCGGCGCGGATTCCAGTCCAACAGGATTAAACGTTCCCTTCGACGCCGTGGATTACCAGGGGAATCTTCTTGATCTCCTCCATGACCCGTCCAGTGTCTCCCCTACTTTCGTGGGTCGTCGACTCATGCGACCGGCTGCGACGGGACGGCCTCGCGATTGAGCATTCGGTTTCCAACTTCTTTCGCACTCCCGGTCCGCCGAAGCGATGTAGCCGGATCTGTCATCGACCAACAAGAACGCCGACCGGCAATCCCGAAAAGCGCCTGTCACCCGCGTGTGCGGGCAGATTCCCCGCATGTTGCACTCTGGATCACGAATCTGGACCTTACAACGGCGTAATCGTCTTATTCCCGCTGGCGATCGACAACAGGCTGACGAATTACAGGGTTCGCGATATTGCTGAAGTCCTCCTTTGTAATGGCACGCCCCAAGACCGCCACGGGAGTTGCGAACCGCAACGACGTGATAGGATTCGCCAACATAGTTGCAAGAACACATCACCGGGAAACTGCGAACACGAGCATTTCGCGCCAGGTGACGACAATCGCCTTGTAACTCGCCGCACAGAATCGTGACTGGCGGAAAGTTCTGGTGGGGATCTATTCGTACCTGTTTTATTCCTTTTATCAACGCGTTAGTGAGTCCGGAAAAGAATAGCAACGCCGTTGTCAGGCAGTTCGCCTCACGGTCGACGCGATCCCGGCTGTCGATTCCAAGGCGCCGCGGTCGGGTTTCCATCATCGCCGTCGTCGCGTTCTACCTATCCACCGCTGTCGCCGGCGGCGCCTTCCTGTCCGACAAACTGCTCTCGAGAGTCAAGGAAGAATACGGCAGAGGCGCCGAGCGCAGCCTGGTTCGATGGCAGAAGTTCGTCCTCAAACACGAGGACAAGAGCGAGGAGCGAAAGCTGGAACTGGTCAATCGTTACTTCAACGTCATTCCGTACGCATCCGATTCAAAGCAATGGGGCGTGAAAGACTATTGGTCCACTCCGGTCGAGTTGCTGGTCCACGATCGCGGAGATTGCGAGGACTATGCAATTGCCAAGTATTTTACGCTCAGGAAGCTCGGTGTACCCGCCGAGAAACTCAGAGTGCTGTACGTCCACGTAACCGATGGAAGCAGTCAGTCACGCATCGGGAACGGACTCAATGCCAACTTGTCGCACATGGTCCTGGGCTACTATGAAACCCCGACGTCGACCCCATTGATCCTCGACAACTTGACGCGGCACATACAACCGGCGTCCGAACGCACGGACCTTAAACCGATTTTCAGTCTCGATTCCGACGAGTTGATGTTGTCCATGATTCGCGAGCGCGGCGCCGACATCAAGTATCGTGACGGTTCAGAGCAATGGTACGCTTTCATGCTGAGGATTTAGAGATGGCAACGACCTCCACGGATCCACGAATATGACGATCTACCGACAAATCGTCCTGCTCATTGTCGGACTGCTGGCGGCGGTTTTCGTCGGCACGATGGTAACCACCGTTGAGAACAGCCGGGCCTACCTGCAGGAACAGCTGCGGTCCCATGCCCAAGATGCCGCAACGTCGCTCGCCATTTCTGTCTCACGCTTCATGGCATCCGGAGAGCTTCCGGCCATTATCTCCACGACCGACGCAATGTTCGACAGCGGCTACTACCGCCGCATCACCATCGTTGACATGCAGGATGAAGTCATCGTAAGCCGCGAATCCAACATAACGCTCGAAGGCGTTCCGCCCTGGCTCATCGATCTCGTGCCGCTCGATACGCCCGTGTCCAAGGCAGCCATCATGAACGGATGGAACCAGGCCGGAATGGTCCGGGTCACCAGTCACCCCGGGTACGCCTACCGGCAGATCTGGAACAACTTGATCATGAACGCCGCGTGGTTCGCGGTCGGCGCGTTGGTGCTGGCCCTGATAGGCGTTGTCATATTGAAGATCACCTTCAGGCCGCTGGCTGAAATCGAGCGACAGGCGGAGGCAATAGCCAGGCGAGAGTTTCCGCTGGTCGAAAACGTGCCAAAGACGCGCGAGCTCGCGAGTATAGTTCGAGCCATGAACAAGCTGACCGGGGCGGTCAAGCGTATCCTGGACGAAGCCGACGCCTCGATCGCGCATCTGCGCTCCATCGCGTTCCAAAGCCCGGTGACCGGCCTGCCGAACCGACAACGATTCATGAGCATTCTTGGCGAGAAGATCGAATCGGAGGAGGAATGTTCAACCGCCCTGCTCTGCCTGATAGAACTCTGTCGTTTCAAGGAGTTCAACCACCGAAAAGGTTATCTCGAAGGCGATCGCTTGCTCAGGGAAGCAGGCCGGCTGTTGCAAGCTTCCCTGCCGCCGGAACCCAAGACCGTCGTCGCCCACTTATCCGGAGCGACGTTTGCCGTGCTGACCGAGGACTTCCAGGACGCGACGCTATTGGGGAACAAGCTCGTTCCAGCACTGTGCAAACTTTACGAACTCGGGATCACGGATACCGAAGACGTCGCCCATGTCGGCATTTCCATGTACGATGGTGCTCAGACGACGACCCAACTGCTCTCAAACGCGGACGCCGCCCTGAGATCCGCGCAGTCTTCCGGCGCCAACCAGTGGGCGTTTCACTCGGGGGCTCAAGACGAAAGTCCCGCCCGAACCGCTTCCGAGTGGCGACGACTGATCCACGCCGCATTGGACTCCGACCAGTTGCGCCTCGTATTCCAGCCGGTGGTGCTCACATCCGACCGCAAGGAATTTCATCGGGAGGCCCTCGTCCGTCTCGCCGAGATTGGGGACGACGGAACGGAAAGTCTCCTGAATGCGGGGGCATTCATATCGATGGCATCGAGCCTGGGTCTCGCAAAGCTGATCGACCGCCACGTAATCGATCGTGTTGTTACAACGCTAGAAACAGACAATGCAATGGACGAGACGGTCGCCATCAACCTTGACGCGGAATCGATCCAGGATCCCGAGTTCGTTTCCTGGGCAAGTGAGTTTCTTGCCAAACACGCCAACGTCGCAAATCGAATCTGCTTTGAATTGTCGGAATACGGGCTCGTGAACATCGCGGGCGAATTCACGCGTTTCGTCGATCGTCTAAGCGCACTTGGGGTGCGATTCGGCGTCGATAACGTGGGCGTTCACAATGGCGTGCTCTCCTACCTCCGCTCCGTAACGCTGGACTATATCAAGATCGACGGAAGTTTCATCCGCAGCCTGAACCAGAATCGCGATCACCAGTTCTTCGTGAACACCATGGTCAGTGTCGCCCATGGGTTGGACGTTCGGGTGATCGCCAAGTCCGTCGAGGACGAAGACGTGTGGAATGCGCTGCAGGGGTTGAATGTCGACGGCGCCCAGGGTTTCTATATCGCACGACCGCAAGCAAAGTCACTGGATTAGCCTTGGTTTTCCGTTGTCCAGGTTTAGACTTTATCCTGCTTGTCGGGGCTTCCGACTATTCGCAGGTTAGACATCTCCCGACAGACACATCCAACGACCCCAACGTAAATCACGGTTGGATATAGTTGAGCAACTCGAATGTCTGTAGCTCGCTATTTTCATTTAGGTTGCCAACGATTTTTACATTATTCATTAGGGAAGGGGCGAACCAATATGTCGTAGTCCACTTTTGTCGGGTTTGGTTGTTCCAGACCTCTTCCTCGATCACGTATGTATCGATTGGGCGGTCTCGGAAAGCGACTCGTACT
Organism: Gammaproteobacteria bacterium; assembly: GCA_030429665.1. GTDB lineage: Bacteria > Pseudomonadota > Gammaproteobacteria > Arenicellales > CAJQKF01 > BQJD01. The sequence continues at coordinate 10,576 of JAUIEZ010000120.1, forward strand.
GCTTCCGTTCCAGTCACCTTGATCTTATGAGTCCAATTTCGTACTGAATTACCCACTCTCCATCGTCTTACATTGGCATTGCTACCAACCTTGAGCGGATACAGATCACTATACTTTTTAATCTTAATAGCGTTGGAAGGATGACCACAATAGCCGCAAAAAAGATAGGCTGTCCTTTTCTCTCCCGTTTCCGTGAAAAATGTGTATCCATAGTTCTCTCCCTCATCGGCCTTACGAACGGTATAAGTGTACGAAAAGCCCGTAGTGATATTCTTCCACTGCACCTTGGTTCCAGGTTCCGGCCGCGCAAACTCAAATGCATCTAGTGAAGGTCCTGCTGCTAACACGGAACCGACTAGAAAAAGAGTCGTCATGGCGATAATAAGTTCTTTCATAAACAGCTCCGACTGGCAGACCAAATCTATCCTATTAAAACGGGGGCAAGGAGACTACCGTTCCCGACGCGGGGTTACGGCCACGCCATATTACCGATATACCATCATCGATTCTTTTTGCTTCTATTCTTACACCGCCACCACCGGGGTCTATAATTTTTATCGTTAGTTTTCCGTTCCTTATCGTCCCGTTTCCTATCCACTTTCCAGGTTCAAAGTTCCAGATCTCGGATCTGCCGTGATGGTACGCCACCTTGACGCCAGCTCGGTCATCGTTGCGAATCTTGTAAATCTCGACAACTGTCAATAACGCACAGGCTGCGTCGTCATCGCCTGACTTCCACACGATCTGCAAATTTACTAAATCGGCATTCTTGCTGAGGAACGATCTGGCTTTGTCTGAATCGACTCCCACGATCTCGGCCACCTCGACCGGCGGTACGCTATTGCAAAGCTCATTCGCCAGTGTAATCGACGACGTAGCCAATAAGGGAACTATGAGCAATGTTGTAGCGAAAAGATTTGAATTCCTCATTCTGTAACTCGAACTGACAGGTTGATGACCGGGCAACGAGTACCCCTCTACTCGCCGTTGACCTGAGGTTGCGTTCTCGACGAGGTATTAAATTGAAATCAGCGTGCCAAACACCTTCAAACGAACATTTCCCGGAGATCATCCTATTTCCAGCGCACCGCTTTGACCATGACCTGACGTTATAGTATCGGTTCTGTTCTTGGCTGTATAAAATGTCCTCGACTTGCGAACGCAGGTTGTTTCTCGAAATGTTACTCGTAACGTCGCGGTACCCATTTCCCGCCGCGCTAACAGGGAAGGGATACTCGTTACAGCCTACCGTGACGGGCGTAACATCAACTAACGAATTGTCCCCGCCACATCCTTGATATCATTTCCGCTTTCAATTTTGTTCAGGAAGTTGTCAAGCGAGATGAAACGTTAGTTCGCCGATCGTAACCACTCTATCTCCGCCTCCAAACCTCGACCATTGCGTACTCTTCTGTAGACGACAGTCGTGTTCACATCTGGCGATACGTATCGGTCGCGTGTTCTCCATTTATCCGAACAACTGACCTTCAAGGTATCATACTCGCCTTGTGACGTTCGCACGCGAACGGCTTTACTTACCTTGCATTTCGTGGTTCCGCGCCATGAATTGCCTTGTGAATTCCTACCGTTCGTGACTCTAAACCTGAATTTGTTTCCGACTTCTAGCGGCCAGATGGAACCCTTGTCCAGCACGACGTCCTGAGATCCGCTACTTGATCCATCGTCACCGCAGTTTTCCCACGAGTAGTTTGGGGCAAAACCGTCCTTCGACGTCGTATAAGTACACCCCGTGTTGCCATCGCGCCATGTCTGTTTGTCACCATCGACCACAACGAGTTCGGAGAAACTTTCCACGCCTTCCTGATCGACGAAGTACCATTTGTACCCAACCTCACGATCTGGCGGACGCTCCATCGACGTGATATCCCGAGAAGGGTTACCTATTTCTTCGAAGGCCCACGCAGTAGAATAAACACTAACCACCGCCGAAACAAAGAATAGTTTACAGATAGATTTCATTGCTTCCTCCCGTTAGCCATCGATTTGGTTGTGAACATCAGCCCCGTCTCGCAGCAGTCGTTTACAACTCCCCACATGAGGCGTGCCATTCAGGCTGAACACCTGACGCTCACTCGCTTATGACGCTTATCGAAGTCGTGTCTTGTTTCTCGCTAATAAGGCGTATGAAATCTCAGATTGCGATGGCGACCGACGTTTTTGGATTTAACTGAAACTGGAAAATTATCACTCTTTAAGAGAACGATCAATCGAGCTACTCGTTCGAACATGCGATTCCTAAGTAAAAATTACAATACAATCAGTTCGTACACGATTAAAACTGATTCTCGACTACCGCGATTGTTTCGACATTATCGTTATTACCCACTTACTCTACCGTTCAATTGCATTTGCCTACCTTCCAATAACCCTATGATCTACCACTGTGTTTACAAACATACTTCAAAGCGACGAAATACGTTCCCGGAGACAGAATGTGCACAAACAGATAATCCAAGATGGTTTGCGGAATTGCCAGGTCCTCAAAGTTACGTAACTGCAGCGAATACTCAAGTGGATACTCGCGATCTCCGAATGGATCGGCTTGAAGTCGAGAACAACTGTTCGAGCCGGTATGATGGCGCGGAAACAACTCGAATTAGAGAATCCTTTCTAGAGTTCTGGTTGTGAATGATATTGTGTATCACGACTGCGAGAACTCTGTCGCGTGGGTTTTCATCTCCCGACAGGCACGCTTTAGTTTTCTATCGGAGTATGTCCTAAGGTTCGATTCTGATGGTGGTGGACGACGCTAGAAGCTTCCTCATCGGTATCGACGGGCGCGGGAGATCAACGCGCAGACCGGACCTTCCGACCGAGTCAAGCGGGCCTGTCAGGAATTTTGTGTTTGTGAGCCATACTATGCCCGATTGGGCAGGAGATGAAGTATGGCAAAGAAAAAAACGCCGACGATCAGCGCCGAGCTGCTTGACGAGCTTCTGGCAGGCCAGGATCCGGCGACGGTCCTGCAATCTGACGGTCTGCTGGGGGAGCTGAAAAAGGCCCTGGCCGAGCGGATGCTCAACGCCGAGATGGACGTGCATTTGGGGATGCAGTCGGAGCAGGAGGCCGGCAACCACCGCAACGGCTCGAGCCGCAAGACTG
>JAUIEZ010000121.1 GCA_030429665.1 Gammaproteobacteria bacterium
CGCTTCCGGACAAGCTCGGCGATTGAGCAAGGGACACGGTACGCTGGTCGAAATCGGAAAACCTCCCGCCGCGCCGGTGGAACTACTGCCGGCGCCGACGATTACTCGCCCCGGCCAATACACCCGCGATCATTCCGTCACCTTTACGTGGACCGAAGTCGCCGGCGCGTCAAGTTACCGCGTGAAGATTCGGCCGGCCGACGATCGCACTGCGTTTCTCGTCGATGAAATTGCGAACGGTACCAGGCTGGTGGCCCCAAACCTGCCGGACAACGAATATGTCGTGCTAGTTCGAGCGGTCGGTGATCTCGGGTTGGAGGGGTTTGACGGTCGTTATTCGCTCGAAATCGACGCGCAACCACAACCGCCGGTCACGATCTCCCCGCGAATGGACGAGATCGTTTACGCAGACTCTATCGCTTTCGAATGGTCTCGACCCCAAGACATCGATCGGTTCGTGTTCGAGTTGTCGCGCGACCCGGAATTCGTCGATGTCGTGCTGGCGGCACCAGACCTTGCCGATACGACATTCAGTCTCGAAAACATCGAACCCGGCCGATATTTCTGGCGCGTCACCAGCAAGACAGACATCGAAACAGGCCCGCCGGGCACCCCGCGCGGTTTCGAACTGCGCTCCCCCCTCGCGACGCCCGCGGTTTCATCGTCGGTGGACAAAAAAATATTGATTCTTCACTGGGACAGCGTCGAGTTCGCGACCGGCTATAGAGTGCAAATGGCGGATTCCGCGGATTTTGAATCGCCCACTGTCGACGAAGCCGTCGATTCGCCCCAGTGGCAGACGAGACGACCCAGGCAAACCCGGTACTTCAGGGTCCGAGCGATTGGTCCTGACGGATTCGAAGGTGCGTGGAGCGCGCCACAGGAATTGTCACCCGCCCCGATGAGCCGGTTTTTCATGCTCTTGCCGATCGGCCTGTATCTGCTGGCCCTGTAGTGCGGACTCGGTTGCCCAAGGCGGACCACCCCGCGTTGCTCGCTGGCGCGTTGGTGATGGTAGTGGTCGTCGCGACCATCGCCGATGTTACCAGCGCATTTGATCGCGCTCTTTACGACAGCTTCGTTCGCGCATCAAAGTCACCGGCGCCGGACGATATTGTCATTGTCTCGATCGACCAGAAAAGCCTCGAGAGATTCGGTCGATGGCCGTGGCGAAGATCGATTCACGCGACAATGCTCGATAAGCTCACCAACGCGCAACCCGCGGCCGTCGGGTTCGACATCGCCTTCTCCGAACACGATCCAGCCCACCCGGACGACGTCGAGATACTGAGCGAATCGATTCGGGCGAACGGCAAGGTCGTGCTGCCCGTTCTCCTGGAACATAGTTCGTCGGGTTCGGGTTTGCGGTCGACGCTTCCGCTGCCGCGCCTGGCGCGAGCCGCGGCCTCGCTCGGCCACGTCGATACGGAACTGGAAGCCGACGGCGTCGTGCGATCGGCTTTTCTGCTCGCCGGCCTGGAGTCGCCGCGCTGGCCCGCGCTGTCTCTCGCGATTGCGCGAGTCGGGGGCTTCGAACCTCCGACCCCCCTGCCCGGCCTTCGGGCGCCGGACGAGATATTACATGGACAAAACGTGTGGCACCGCGACCATATGGTGCTCGTGGAATTCGGCGGAAATCCCGGTCGATTCAAGATGATTTCCTATTCGGACATCTACGACGGCCAATTCGATCCCAAGGAAGTCGCGAATCGACTGATACTGGTCGGCGTCACCGCCGTCGGCCTGGGAGACACTGTCCCGACGCCCGTATCGGCGCACAGCCGGCCTCTATCCGGCGTGGAATTCAATGCCGAGTTGCTCGACAACCTGCTTCGCAATCGCTTTCGACTCCCGGCGAGCGAGACTGAACGAGTCATTCTGAATACGTCGTTGGTCGTCGCGTTGACACCTTTCCTCCTGTTCTTGCGAGTTGGGCCGCTTACACTCGCATTGCTGATCGGGGGAGCGCTCCTCGTCGCCGTTTCATACCTGGTTTTCGTGCACGCTCATTACTGGTATCCGCCCTCGACCGTGATCGGAACGCTGCTTATCGGCTTTCTCTTGTTCAACATGCGCAATTTCAATGCCGTTTTGCGACGAAGCATCAATCTAGATTCCGATTATCACGTCGCCATGGACGCCAGCAGTGACGGGATCATAAAGATTGGTGCCGACAAGCGTATCCGAGAATTAAACCGCAGCGCCGTACGCATACTCGGACTATCTGAACGCAACGCCGTTAATCGGGGGTTGTCCGAAGTGGTCAAACTAAGAAGTCCGAAACACTCGGGCTTGCTGAGTCATGACGAAATCGTATCCAAATCGTTCACGAAAATAACGGGCACGCTGATCCTGTCCGGGGGCGGATCGAGAGAGATTCCCGTCACGTTGGTTTGTTCACCCCTGTCGACCGACCGCGGCGAACCGGAAAGCCACCTTATCGCCATTTCCGTTCGACAAGGTGAATCCGGCGCGGCCCGCCGCGCCGACTTTTCCCCGGGTCAACATCCCTCCCACGACTTGCCCGAGCATGATCTGTTTCGGGACGATCTGCGAAGCTTCCTTGCGGATTTATCGAATGAAGATCGCGTGGCAGTGATTCAGTTCAATCTCGACGGTTTCAGGCAAATCAACAATGCGGCCGGTCGCGCCGTCGGCGATGTTGTTCTCGGTACGATTGGTGACCGGTTGACCGAAGACAAGGCATTTTCCGCTATCGTCGGCCATCTTGCCGGCGACAGTTTCGTTGTTGCAACGAGAGTTCCCAGGAAAACCGACCGCATTACCGCGGTAGTCGATCACCTGAGAAGTATCCTTTCGCAACCGATCGACATCGACGGTCACCCCATACGCTTTACGGCGTGTTTCGGTATCAGCGTCTATCCCGAGGATACGATTGACGTTGACACGCTCATACGCCAATCCGAAATCGCGCTGCAACGGTCCAAGTTTTTCGGTCCAAACCGCGTCGTGTTCTTCTCGACCGGGATGCAGTTGGCGGCAAATCGCGCTATCGAACTCAAGTCGATCATTTCCAATCGTATCGACGATCGCGACCTGTCGACCCAATACCAGCCGATCATTCGTTCGTCAGATGGCCGAATCGTCGGACTGGAAGCATTGATGCGACTCACGAATCCCGACGGCAGCGTTATCAGTCCGGTCGAGTTCATACCGGTGGCGGAGGAAAACGGTCAGATAGAAAGCCTTGGCGAGTTACAACTGCGTCAGATCGTCGAGCATCTCTCGAAGCTTCGCTCTCTCGACATCCGGATACCGCGCATTTGTATCAATTTGTCGCCGAGGCAGATTTCCGACGACAGTTATTTCTCATGTGCCATGGAAGTCCTGGACGAAATCTCGACCCGCGGTCAGGAGGTCGTTTTCGAATTGACCGAGAACGCCTTGCTCGACCGGGACGAGTTGATCGTCGAGAGGTTGTCGTCACTGAGAAACGCCGGAGGCCGTCTGGCGCTCGACGACTTCGGCACCGGCTACAATTCGATGAAACACCTGAGGAACAGCGACTTCAGCGTGTTGAAGATCGACATGTCGTTCGTAAAAGACCTGGACGAAAAGCCGGACACCAGGGCGATTACCGCCGCGATCATCGGTATGGCGCACAGCCTTCGGGAAACCGTGATCGCCGAAGGCGTGGAAACGGTCAACCAGTATCGAATACTGCGCGACCAGCAGTGCGACGAGATCCAGGGCTACTTATTCTGCAAGCCGCTCGCCGTAGACGAACTCGCCGATTTTTTCCTCGCAAACGACGGCAAGATACGTATCGGATAGTCGCGATCCCGGCTTAGCTCAACCTGGGTGGTGCCATTCGGAGCCTGCCCGCGGCCGCCTTGCGGGACCCGGTCGCGCCGCCAAACAACAGTTCCCGCGCACGCCAGGATAGCCGGTCGGATTGTTCGCCAATCATTCGCAAACCGTCATCCCCGCGCACGGCGACAAGCACTCCGTTTCTGAATAGCAGGGTGCGATTTCCGGATATCCTTTCGCCGGGAAGCACGACACCGGTAACGTTCAAGGGATCCGCCGCGTGAAGGCGGACAAACGTTTCGACGGAACTTTCGTTGCGATGCCGGCGCAACATCTCCACCGCCTCCGGCAGCGCGAACTGCTCGCCGGTAAAATGACCGACGAAACGGCCGCCGCGCACCTCGCCTCGCGCCTCCAGCCGCCGCAGCATGCCGAGCAACTCTCGCCACGGCGCAATGCCGCGCTCCAGCTCGACCACCGCGCGGCACACCACGCCGTATCGGTGCAACAGCACGTCGCACAGGTACGCGATTCGTGTGTCGCGCGCGGCAACGTCATCGCGCGACGGGCGCTCGGCGACGGTGAGGCTCCAGCGGCCGGACTGCTCGATGCGGTTTGACGAGAGGCGTCGCCCCCGCCGCTGCAGCACCCGCCCCGGGCTGCGACGTCGGGATTCGGGGACCAGCAGGCCGCGCAAGCCGTTGAAGCTGTCGCAGGTCACGCGGCCGGCCGCGACCAGTTCCGACAACGCGCCCTCGAGCTGGGACGGCAGCATGCCCGATGCCGCCTGCAGTTCATCGTAGAAGCTCGGTCCGCGTTCGGCCAGGATGCCGGCGATCGCCGCGGCGGACGCCGACAACACGCCTTCTTCCGTCTCCGCGTTCTCGTCGATCCAGTGCGATTGGCCGTCTCGCGGATAGAATGCCACCGGCACCGCGCCGACGGCCCGGCCATCAGCTCGTTTCGCGGTATCGCGTCGCGGACGCCCCAGGCAGCGGCGCCAGAGAACGCGGCCCGACAACGCCAGCTGGTCGAGCAGTGCCGGGTGGTATCCATGTACCCGCGCCGGCAGCACCTCGCTCTCCCAGTAGCGCAGCGGCACGCCGCAACCCTCCAGCTGGGTGACCACTTCGGCGACGCCGTCGGCGCCTTCCACGCGCCCCGCGGTATCCAGGTGCTGCCATTCGAACAAGAAGCGCAGCCACGCCGACAGCGACACCGGTTCGACACGGGCGCGCAGTGTTTGCAGCGTATAGCGATGAATACGCGCCAGCAGTCGCCGGTCGCACCACTGTTCCCCGCCGCCCGCGGGGTCGAAGCGGCCGGCAAGGGCAAAACCCTCCTGGCGCAGCGCCTCGAGCGCGACGGCCGTGTCCGTGGCCGGCAGCGCGAGCGGCGCAGCGAGCCGTGCCGCGCTGACCGGCCCGAGAATCTCCAGCCGGCTGCGTATCAGTTCGATCGTCGCGCGGTCCGGCGCGGCGTTCTCGGCGCCGGCCCAGGCCACGGGTCGAATGTCCGGCTCGCTGCGGGCGCCCGGGACGACGGACCGGATCTCGGCCAATCGCTCAGCGGCGCACCACAATTCGACGCCTTCGGCGCGAAGCCGGGTGGCACGACCTTCCGCGGCAAGCTGTCTGGCCAGTACCGCCCACGACGCACCGCCCCCGGCAAGCTCGTCGGCGGTGAGAAAACCGCCGCACACCAGTGCGTCGTGCAGTTCGTCGGCGGAAGCCGCCGCCGGCCAGGCCTCGTCGCGCACCGCCGCGATGGCTGCCGGGTCGAGGGCGGTGTAGTCACGCGGATCGTCATGGCCGGTGGATGCCGCCCGCGTCTGCACCGCCAGCGTGCGGCGTTCCTCCGCGGGGGCGTCGTCCAGGAATGCGTAGGGTCGCGCGTTGATGATCTCCTCGGCCAACGGAGACGGTGCGACGAGGTCGCGGCCGCACCAGCGCACCTCGCCGGACTCGAGTCGTCGAAGCAGTTGCTCGAGCCCTTCGATGTCCATCACCTCGTGCAGGCAGTCCCACAACGCCTGGTTAACCAGCGGATGGTCGGGAACCTCGCGTTCGCCGCGCAGATTCTCAGCGCACGCGAGTTGGTCGGGAAACACGACCGCGATCAGGTCCTCGGCGTCGGTGCGCTGAAACTGCGCCGGCACCTTTCGGCCGTTGCGAAAGCGTTTGACCGCCAGGGCGATGTTCGTCACCCAGCGCCAGTGGGTCGGGAACACCGGCGCGTCGAGCAGCGCCTGGATCAACACCTGGCGCACGCTGGCGGCGTTCAGGTAGCCGGCGACCTCGGCGAGATCGAAGCTGTGCGTAGCGCCCAGGGAAAGTACCACGCAATCCTCCAGCGCCGCTGCCTGCAACTCGAAGTTGAAACGGCGGCAGAAACGCTTTCGCAGCGCCAGGCCCAGCGCACGGTTAAGCCGGGAGCCATAAGGAGAATGGATAACCAGGTGCATGTCGCCGGCGTCGTCGAAGAAGCGCTCCGCGACCAGGTTGTCACGGGTCGGCAACAAGCCGCCGAGCGCCTGCCACGCGCTTCCGAGGTAGTCGACGAGTTGTTCGGCGGCGATCTCGTCGATAGCGTAGTGCGTCACGACCCGCTCGCGCGCATGCGCCTTGCCCTGCCCCATCCAATCGTCCACGCGCCGGCGCAACTCGCTGACCGACGCACTCAAGGTGTCGCCTCGGCCGGGCGCCTCGCCGAACCAGAACGGGATATTGGGCGGCTGCCCCTTGGCGTCGGCCACTCGCACCGTGCCCTTCTCGACCCGCAGGATACGGTAGGACGTGTTGCCGAGCTGGAACACGTCGCCGGCCAGGCTCTCGAAGGCAAAGTCCTCGTTGAGCGTGCCGACCAACTGGCCTTCGGGTTCGAGGACGACGTCGTAGTCGAAAAGATCCGGAATGGCTCCGCCGTTGGTCAAGGCAGTCAGCCGCGCGCCCTTTCGACCGCGGACCACGCCGTTGACGAGATCCGCGTGGATCATCGCGCCGCGCCGCCCGCGGCGGGTGGAAAATCCTTCCGCGAGCATGCGCAGCACCGCGTCGAAGGTGTCACGCGGCAGGTTCTCGTACGGCGCCGCGCGAGTCAGCGTCGCGAACAGCTCGTCGATGCGCCACTCGGCGTTGGCGGTTTCGGCGACCACTTGCTGGGCAAGAACATCCAGGGGATGTTGTGGCAGGTGCAGTTCGTCAAGCCGCGCTTGGCGGCAGCATTCCAGCAACGCCGTGCACTCCACCAGGTCGTCGCGCGACAGAGGCACCAGCCGGCCCTTCGGCACGCGACCGATGCCGTGTCCGGACCGGCCGACCCGCTGCAGGAACACGGACACCGACCGCGGCGAGCCGAGCTGGCACACCAGGTCCACCTCGCCGATATCGATCCCGAGTTCCAACGACGCGGTCGCCACCAGCACCTTCAGCGCACCGGACTTGAGCCGGGTCTCGGCGTCCAGACGGTGTTCGCGCGAGAGGCTGCCGTGGTGGGAGGTCACGAGGTCCTCGCCCAGCAATTCGCCCAGGTGGCGCGCGACCCGTTCGGCCTGCCGCCGGGTATTGACGAACACCAGCGTCGTGCGATGGGTGTTCGCCTGCTCGGCCACCTTGCGATAGACCTCGCCCCAGACTTCGCCTTCCATCACCGCCTGCAGGGGCGAATCGGGCAGCATCAGGGCGAGATCCCGCTCGCGGGAGATGCCGTCGTCGACGATCAGCACGTCGTCCGCTCGACCGCTGCCCGCGAGGAAGCCCGCCACGCGCCTGAGCGGATTCTGGGTGGCGGACAGGCCGATACGCGGCGGTCGCCGGTCAAGCAAGGCATCGAGCCTGGCCAACGACAACGACAGGTGCGCGCCGCGCTTGTTGGGCGCCAGCGCGTGGATTTCGTCGACGATGACGGTCCGGACGGTGGACAACATGCGCCGCCCGGACTCGGCCGTCAGCAGGATGAACAGCGACTCGGGCGTCGTGACCAGGATATGGGGCGGGCACTTCTTCATCCGTTCGCGCGCCGCCGGCGGCGTGTCGCCGGTGCGCACCGCGGCACTGATGCGCCCGTCGACGCCTTGTTCGGCGAGGCGCGCGTTGATGGCGTCAAGCGGCGCTTCGAGATTCTTCGCGATGTCGTTGGACAGTGCCTTGAGCGGCGAAACGTACAGCACCCGGGTGCACTGCTCGAGTACGCCGTCGGCCGCCAGTTGCCGCGCGAGGTCGTCGATGGCGGCAAGAAAGGCGGCCAGGGTCTTGCCGGATCCCGTAGGCGCCGACACCAGCACGTCGCGGTGCTCGCGAATCGCCGGCCACGCCTTTTCCTGGCACGGCGTGGGCGAGGCGAAAATCGAGTCGAACCACTGTTGTACGACGGGATGAAACACGCGACGAACAAGAGAGAAGAAGTAAGCCTTCATGTTACCATCGTCGGCCCGCGCATGCGCGGCGCACTCCTCCGTACCAGCGGCATACCAAGCGCTCGATGAAGAAAGACGCCACCCGACTCGCCCACCTGGGCAATCATCCCTTCGATAACCACGGCATCATCAACCCGCCGGTTTACCACGCCTCGACAGTCGCCTTTTCCAGCGTCGCCGCGCTCAGCAATCGGATGCCCGATGTCGGTGAACGAAAGGTCGCCTACGGCCGCCTGGGCACGCCCACCACGTTCGCGGTCGAGGATACCTTCGCCGAGCTCGAGGGCGCCGCGGGCGCCATGGCGGTGTCGTCCGGTTTGGCCGCCATTTCGCTGGCCATGATGTCCCAGTTGGTCCCGGGAGACCACGCGCTGGTTGTCGACACCGTGTACGCCCCGGTGCGCCGGTTGTGCGATCACGTGCTGTCACGGCTGGGCATCGAGTGCGAATATTTCGACCCTGCCATCGGCGCCGAGATCGCCACGCTGGTGCGCGACAACACCGCGTTGGTCTACATGGAGTCACCGGGCTCCCATACCTTCGAACTGATTGACGTGCCGGCGGTCATGACCGCGCTCGACGCCTACGACGTCGTCACGGTGTTCGACAACACCTGGGCCACGCCGCTGTATTTCCGGCCGTTGGACCACGGAATCGACATCGTCGTCGAAGCCGCCACCAAGTATCTCGGCGGACACTCGGACGTGATGATGGGCCTGGTGGCCTGCAACGAGCGCACGCACGCTTCGGTGCGTCGCTACCGCGACCTGGTCGGATACTGTGCGTCTCCCGACGATGCCTACCTGGTGCAGCGCGGCATCCGCACGCTGGACGTGCGCCTGTCGCGCCACCGGGAGACGGCGCTGGCCATCGCCCGCTGGCTGGAGGGACGCGACGAGGTCATTCGGGTCATCCATCCGGCCCTGCCCTCGCATCCGGGTCACGATATATTCAAGCGAGACTTCGCCGGGTCGAGCGGTCTGTTCTCGTTCGTGATCCACCCGACGGACGAACACGCGCTGTCGGCCATGCTGGACCACATGTCGCTGTTCCTGATGGGCTTCAGCTGGGGCGGTTACGACAGCCTGCTGATTCCCTACGACATCAATCGATTTCGCTCCGTGGCGCCGCTCAACGACGACGGCGTGCTGCTACGACTCCACGCCGGTCTCGAGGACGCGCAGGACCTCATCGCCGACCTCGAACAGGGGTTCGAGCGTCTCGTGGCCGCGAAGCGCTAGCGGCACCGGCGTGAGCGCGACCGTTCTCGTCACCGGCGGCGCGAGCTGTATCGGCACCGGCATGCTGGACGGGCGTGGCTATGGCGTGGTCTTGCCGGACGGGATGTTTTCCGCCGCCCGAGCCTTTCGTCGTTCGCCGCAACCCGGGCGCCGGCCCGGGTCCGGCACTGGCGACACCATCCGTCAGAGAGCCCGGCGCTGAATACGCCGTCCGACATCGACCACCACATGAGCCAAGTCACGAAGAACCTGCTGGACCTGCTGGAAGCGCAGCGATCGCTGGTGCTGGCAACGGTCAACGAGGACGGTACGCCGCTGGCGAGCTACGCGCCGTTCGTCTACGTCGACGGAGCGTTTCACGTATTGTTGAGTTCATTGGCCGCGCACGAGGGCAACGTCGCGCGGGGCGGCGACCTGTCGGTGATGATCATCGAGGACGAATCGCGTAGCGAGGAAGTGTTTGCGAGACGACGCGCCACGTTTCGCTGCCGCGTGACGAAAGTCGATGGCGGTGCGCGCGACGAGATCCTCGACAGGCTGGCGGCGCGATGCGGAGAGGTCGTCGAAACGCTGCGCGCCCTGGCCGACTTCACGCTGTATCGGCTCGAAGCCATCCAGGGTTCCTACGTGGAAGGATTCGCTCGCGCGTACACGATCGACGACCCGGGAACCCTGACCATCCGCCACCGTAAGCGATCGTAGGCTTTTCCGTCCCTACTGCAGCATTTCCATCAGCGCGTCTTCGTCGATCACGGCGACCCCCAGTCGCTCGGCCTTGTCCAGCTTGGATCCGGGATCGGCGCCGGCCACCACGTAGTCGGTTTTTCCCGAGACGCTGGACGAGACCTTGGCGCCCAGCGCCACGAGCTTTTCCCGCGCCTCGGTTCGGCTCATGCCGGACAACGAACCGGTGAGAACGAACGTCTTGCCCTTCAGGCGGGCGTCATCGGCGACTCGCTGAACCGCCGGCCAGGCGATCTTCGCCTTGTCGACGAGCGCGTCGATGACCTCGCGATTGTGGTCCTGGGCGAAAAACTCCACCACGTTATGAGCAACCACCGGACCGATATCCGGCACCTCCTGCAGCGCCTCTTCGCCGGCGGACATGATAGCGTCGAGGTGGCCGAAGTAGCTCGCCAGCTGGCCCGCGGTGGTTTCGCCGATCTGCGGAATGCCGAGTGCGAACAGAAAACGCGGCAAGGTCGTCTTGCGCGCCGCGTCGATGGCCGCGAGAAGGTTGTCCGCGGATTTCTCACCCAAGCGCTCCAGGGACACCAGCGTCTCCTTGTCGAGTTCGAAAATGTCGGCCACCGTCTTGATGACGCCGGCATCCACCATCTGCTCCACCAGCTTGCTGCCGAGTCCCTCGATGTCCATGGCACGCCGCGAGGCGAAATGCTTGATCGTCTCCTTGACCTGCGCATCGCAGAACAGTCCGCCGCTGCAACGCGCGATGACGCCGCCCTCGTCGAAAACGATATCGGATCCGCAAACCGGGCATTTCTCGGGAAAGTTCCATTCGCGGCTGTTCTTCGGGCGGCGTTCGTGCAGAACGGAAACCACCTCCGGGATGACGTCACCGGCGCGGCGCACGATGACCGAGTCGCCCACCCGCACGTCGAGCCGCTTGATCTCGTCGTAGTTGTGCAAGGTGGCGTTGGACACCGTCACGCCGCCAACGAACACCGGTTCGAGCCGCGCAACCGGGGTGATGGCGCCGGTGCGACCGACCTGCACCTCGATGGCGCGCACCCGGGTGAGCTCCTCCTGCGCGGCGAACTTGTGAGCCAACGCCCAGCGCGGCGCGCGCGAGACGAAGCCGAGGCGCTCCTGCAGCGCGAGGTCATTGACCTTGTACACAACGCCGTCGATCTCGTAAGGCAGCTCATCGCGCCTCGCGTTAAGTGATTCCCATGCCCGCAGCAGGCCGTCGAGCCCTTCCACTACCTCGCGATGCGGGTTGGTGCGCAGTCCGAATTCGCCCAGCAGTTCGAGCACGCCTGCGTGGGTTTCCGGCCACTTCACGCCATCGAAAACGCCGGTACCGTAGGCGTAGAACTCGAGCGGCCGCTGCGCGGTGATCGCCGGGTCGAGTTGTCGCAGACTGCCCGCCGCGGCATTGCGCGGATTCGCGTAGCGCTTTCCGTCGTTCTCGTCCTGGCGGCGATTGAGGCGCTCGAATCCCTTGCGCGTCATAAGCACCTCGCCGCGCACTTCAAGCCGGGTCGGCAACTTTTCTCCGCGTAGCTTGAGGGGAATCGAGCGGATAACGCGCACGTTGGCGGTCACGTCCTCGCCCGCGCGGCCGTCGCCGCGGGTCGCGCCTCGCACCAGTCGTCCGTTCTCGTAGAGCAACGACACGGCGAGACCGTCGAGCTTGGGCTCGGCAACGTACTCGACCACCTCGCATTCGAGTCGACGGCGGATGCGCTCGTCGAATTCGGCGACCTCCTCCGGATCGAAGGCATTGGCGAGAGAGAGCATGGGAATTTCGTGAGTAACCTCGCGAAATCCCTCGTCTGCCCGCGCGCCCACCCGCCGCGTCGGCGAATCGTCGGCGGCAAGTTCCGGATGCGCCTTTTCCAGCTTCTCGAGCTCGCGCAGGAGACGATCGTACTCGGCGTCGGGAACGACCGGATCGTCCTTGACGTAGTACAAGTAATTATGGCGCTCGATCTCGGTCGCGAGCCGCGCCATCTCCCGCGCCACGTCGGCATGCCTGGTCGTCATCAGAACAGGCGCAGCGCCTCTTCGCTGCCAGGACTGATGCCCTTGGCAGCCATGGCAGCGCCCATATCCTCCACCTGCTTGCGGATTTGCTTGAGCGCCGCGTCATCCAGCGGTTGTTTCTTCTGGTCAAGCATGACGCCGCCGAGTTGGCGGGTGATCTTTCCGGCGACATAGGCCATGCGGCCGAACACGTCGCCGGGATTCGCGCAGCGGGGAACGCTCATGAACATGGTCAGCCCCGGCGTAGTGAAGTCCTTGATCCGGTCGAGTTCGAAGGTGCCCGGCTTGACCATGTTGGCGAGACTGTAAAGCGGCTCGCCGACGGCGCCTTCCGGCCCGTGAAAAACGTGCATGTCGCCGTAGCGCATGCCGCTGCCTTCCACCGCCCGCAGTACCTCGGGCCCGCGAAAACGACGGTCGGCTTCGCCGCAGATATTGATGATGGCGAACACGTCGTTCTCGATCCAGAATCGCTCGAGACGCTTCGCCTGTTCGAGCGCCTCCTCGACCGTGCCCTGGAAACTGAACTGCCGATCGAGACTCTCGGACAGCGAGAACACCAGGTTGGTGAATCGCGTAAGTTCCGACTCGTCCACCGGCCCGTTGCGGTCACACAACTGCAACGTCATGACGAGGTCCGTGAACGCGGTGGAATCGGGCTGCTTTTCGAGGTCGCACCAGGCGCCCGAAGGCACCGCGCGGCCGTGAATGCCGTGAGCATGCTCGAGCAGGTACTCGTGCTCACGGTAGATGGCGAGGATACGGTCCCGTTCGACCGGCGCGTCGCCGATGATCCGAACCCAGAAATCCAGTTGACGGACGCTGCCCTCGTCGGCGGCCGCCTTGTCCGCCGCCGGCGCGACGCGGGGCTTCGGCCGCGAGGCGGCCCGCGCCTCCACGTCGTCGATATCGCCTGAATCGGCAAGCTCTCCGGATTCGTCAAGGCGGTGCTCGAAGCCGATGTCCATTTGCTCGGCCTCGTCAAGCAGCCCGAGCGTGGGTTCGTCGGTAAACTGCGAGTCGGCGCGATGATCGGTCGCGCGGCCGAGAATGAAGTCTCTCGAGCGAATCAGCGAGCCGCCCAGCGGATTCATGCGCGGGCGCGCCTTCGACACCAGGCCGGCGACACGATCCCTCCAGAAGGTAGCCACGACGACGACCACCAGCGCGACGATACCGAGAATGATCAGCGCCGCCTGCAGTTCCATGGTCAATTCGCGGCCATCTGCACGGCCTGTTCGACATCGACCGCGACCATGCGCGACACGCCCGGTTCGGACATGGTCACGCCGACGAGGATATCCGCCGCCTCCATGGTGATCTTGTTGTGAGTTATCACGATCAGCTGGGTCTTCTCCGAGAGCGACCGCAAGGTCTTCGAGCGCATGAGCGACTACGACAAGGCCCGCCACGGCAGCGGCGACGCCGCGCACGCGCAGGCCCTGCCGGTGGACTTCATCCAGCGCTTCGCGGTGATCGGAT
>JAUIEZ010000122.1 GCA_030429665.1 Gammaproteobacteria bacterium
GCTCCACGGTCAAACCGGACTATCCGGGGATTGACGTATTGCGGCCATACGCATGCATCCGCCTTGGGAGCGGAGGCTAAAGGTGCCCCGCTTCGTTGCACCTGTTTGAAAAGATCCCCTGGAAATCCGACTCCGCGCTGATCGGCGCCAAGCCCATGACAGCCTGATCAAGCCGGGACGACGACGGCGACGGAATGTGCGTCAGGATTACTCTCGGAACTCAACATCGCCGTACATCGACGACGATTCCTGCGCGATCGCATCCGGCACCGGTATCTCGAAGACCCAGTATCCGCTGTGTTGGAAAACCGGTTTCAGAACTTCGAGATCGAGCGGATTGGA
Source organism: Gammaproteobacteria bacterium (assembly GCA_030429665.1). Classification (GTDB taxonomy): domain Bacteria; phylum Pseudomonadota; class Gammaproteobacteria; order Arenicellales; family CAJQKF01; genus BQJD01. The sequence goes on from JAUIEZ010000122.1 coordinate 343, forward strand.
GGTAGTGAACGACAGCGCCTTCACCGCCAACGTAGTCTCCGCCGACGGATCGGTCAGGTAGTAGATCCTGGTGAACGACGGATCCGATGCATCCACCGCGTAGCTCTGGTAGCCTTCGGTACGCAGCCACTGTTTTGCGCGCTGTATCAGCCCGTGGATCTGGCCGTTGCTGGCAAAGTCGCGATAGCCGATCCCCAGTTTACCCGGTTGCAGCGTCCCCAGTTTGTATGCATCGGCCTGGTGCAAGACGAGATAGGCCGGACCCCGTCCCGCGAGTCGAGCAAGTTCCGCCGAACCCGCTTGCGGATCCTGCAACAGCGCCTCGATGAATTCGCCAAACCGGGACGTCGAGGATTCGGGCTCAGCCTGCCAGAAGCTCCGTTCCAACGACGCGATGGCATCACGACGCGGCTCCCAGACGCCCGGTAGTAGCAACGGTTCCGCGAGATTCTCGTTGAACAACGTCTCGCGGCCTGTCAGCAGTGCCAACTGTCTCGAGGTATCCCACCAGGAAAGCAGGATTGCATCCGGGGGCGTATGCTCGTCAATGGCCTGCGCCAACGCCACCAGATCATCCAGCGGGGCCGTCTGGGTAACGACCGGCTCCGCCACCCGGCTTTTCCAGTCGAGTAGTACCGGAGCGCCTTCGCTATCGACACTCGTATGCAGAACGGCGTATGACCGTTCTGCCTCGGTGCTTCGAACCTCATAGGTTCGAAGCGGTACGTCCGGCCAGTCCGTCAGCCCGAGATCCGGGAAATCTCGCGCCGAACCCTGTTCGACGAGTTGGTACGCATAGGGGGCGGGTAACGGGCGCACCATGGCCCACGCGACCCAGCCGAGCACGGCGGTGCCCGAAAGCAGCAGGAGTCCGCCGACCAATGCACGTCGATGCGCCTTCATACATTCCTACGCCGCCGGCGGGACGAGACCAGCGTGGTGACGCCAGCGCCGAGAAGAAGCAATCCCAGGCCGCCGACGAATCCTTTCCTTATCGGGCTATCGAGTTCCATCCAGGCTTGTTTGCCCGCGGCTTCCAATTCCGCCACTTTTGACTTCAAAGCGGCCATCTCCCTGAGCTGGGTATCGGCGTCGCGAATACTGGTCGCCGCCTTCAGCAGCTGCGACCACCCCTCGGAGTAGGTATATCCGCCGGGATTGACGTGCGCCAGGCCCTTGTAATGCTTGATGAGGTCCTGCTCCCACATTTCCGCGTAGATGCGCTCGACCTCGCTGGGATTGTTACCCTGGGCCCACATCAACTGGAAGAACGCGCCCGGACCGTCCGCCTCCGGGTTCGGCGGCGCGGGCCGGTTGTCGCCCTGACCCGGCAGCAGCCCGTCCTCGTACAGCTTCTCCACGACTTTCTTGGCATTTTGCTCGACGGTCAATCCATCCTTGATACCTTCATCGATAAACTGGAGATAGGCATCCGCGAAGCGTGGCGAGTGACATTGTGAGCAAGTCTGCTTCCAGGCCTCTTGTCTATCCTCGAACCACGGATGATCCAGGTTGTCGGCGATGGCAGGCGTGGGATTGAACGCCCAGCGGACCTTTCGCACCAGGTTGTGACCGTACTCTCCCTTGTACTCCATGTGACAGGACTGACACGTGGGAGCGTTCTGCCCTTCCGCGAGGGCGTCCTCGAGGCGCACATTCCAGTCCCAGCTGTCGCCGCGCGTCTGGTAGACCGTACCATGCTTGGACAGCAGATAGTTTTCGAACTCGTTGTGGTCCACCCCATTGTGACAGGTGGAGCACGCCTCCGGCTTGCGCGCCTCGACGGTTGAGAACTCGTGGCGCGTATGGCAGGTGTCGCACTTGGTCTGGTTGTTGTGGCAGAACGTGCAGCCCTCGGCCACCTCCCTCTGCTCCATCCCCGCCCAGATGGCGGTCTCAACGTTCGCGTGGTAGTCCAACGCGTGCGAGGGACGACCCGACGGCCACTGATCCTGGGGCCAGTCGAGGGTGTCGCGCTCGGATTCTCGTTCGGCCCATTGCTGCAGATGGCACGTGCCGCAAACGGCGCCGTCTGGAAGGTGAAGGTCTTCGGCGTGGTTTCCTTTCTCTGCTCCGATATCCATATGGCAGTCTATACAGCTGACCTCCGCCAAGGTTTTTCCTTCCTGCAACTTGCCCAGAGAAACCAGGTTGTTCTCGACTTCCTCGATAATGCCCTTCTTGTAGGCGCGGGGATCGTCGTCCGGCAGGTTTCTTATTTCATCCAGGTTCGCGTGCACGCTCTTGTTCCAGGCATGGACCCATCCCGGCGTGGTCCCGGAGTGGCAGGATACGCACTGGTCACGCGTGGCCGTCATCTGAATGGTGTCAGGGGGCTCGTAGAAAAGCGACGGCGCAAGGAACTTGCTGAAGGGAATGGGCTCCCACAGATCGGCGTACTTGCCCTTGCCGTAGCCCTGTTCGGGATCGTAGTAGCGTTCTTTCAGGGCTTCGTAGAGTTCACTGGGTTCGCCACCCGGGTCCACCCCCAGATTCTCGTAGAGCTGGGGCGGAATGTCCGCCCGGGCTGAAGCGATCGCCATCAAGCTTGAGCAAACCAAGCCTAGAAAGAGGAAGTGTCGTTTTCGCGTTTTCATGGATCTCCTCCGGGCGCTTATCTGGATGCGTAAGCTTCTCCGTGGACATACCTTAATGGAATCGCAGCCGACCGGTAGAGCCATCCACTGAAAAGTTCATGGGGCCGGCAGAAGTTGGTGCGCGCGGAACTGGTACCATCATATGGCCTATCGACCGGTACTACCGTTTGTTTCGGAATATGATAAATAGTAGATCCACAAACGGAGGCTTCCATGCAGATTCCCATCCGCATCAATCCGAGTAGCGAGCAAAGCCTGCAGCAACAAGTCTTCGACGCCGTCCGCGGCCTGATCCTGGACGGCAATCTGAAAGCCGGCGCGCCCATGCCGTCGAGCCGTGCGCTCAGCGAGCAGCTCCAGGTTTCCCGCAACACCGTGATACTCGCCTACGAACGCCTGATCGTGGAGGGTTATCTCGAGACTCGGCCTTCCGTGGGCACCTTCGTGAACAGCGATCTGCCCGAGCAAGGGTTGTTTGCCACCGGGAGCGAGGAGCGAGAAGCCGCGGTACCGGACAGACTCCCTCTAGCGGGCTTCAGAGGGGCGCGGCCCGCTGTGGTCAATCCCAACCGTCACAAGCTGGCCGTGGATTTCTGGGTAGGTCGACCGGATCCGCACACGTTCCCCACCAAGGCCTGGCGGCGATTGATGCTTCACCATCTGTCGACAGGGGGCAGTCAACTGACCGAGTACGGCGATCCCGCCGGCCTGTATTCTCTGCGGCTCGCCATATCGGAATTCCTGGGTCCCGCGCGCGGAATACAGACCGATCCCGAACGCATCGTCGTAGTGTCCGGCATTCAACAGGCATTGAATATCGCAGCTCGACTGCTCATCAGGAAGGACACGAACGCCGTGGTGGAATGTCCCTGCTACCAGGGAGCGGCCTACGTGTTCGACAGCTACGGCGCGGACCTGCGTCCGGTTCCGGTCGACGAGGACGGACTCGACACCCGTCAACTCCATGATATCGATGCGCGGCTGGCGTACGTCACGCCGTCGCACCAGTATCCCATGGGAACCACGCTGTCGATCGTGCGCCGCATCGAATTGCTCGAATGGGCCAATAACAAGGGGGCGTACATACTGGAGGATGACTACGACAGCGACTTCCGCCACAACGGTTCGCCGCTGACTGCCCTCGCCGGTCTCGATTGCTACGGTGCCGTCATCTACATGGGCACATTCTCCAAGTCGATCGGCGCCGCCCTGCGACTCGGATACATGGTGCTGCCGTCGCACCTGGTGGAACCGGCACGAACGGCCAAGGCGCTGCTCGACAACGGTCACTCGTGGCTGGATCAGGCGGTTCTGGCCGACTTCCTTACAAACGGCCACTACACCAATCACCTGCGACGCATTCGCCAAATGTATCGTGATCGTCGTGATTGCCTCATCGATGCCCTCGTGGAGTACTTCGGGCCGGTCCAGTTGAGTGGACTCGAGGGCGGCATGCACATCGTCTGGCACTTGCCGGACGATTTGCCCGACGCCGCCGAGTGCCAGTCGCTCGCCGAGAACGCGGGTGTCGGGGTCTACTCCCTGGACGGAGGCGCCGCTACCGATTGCGGAGTACCCGGCCCCCGGGATCGAACGCTGCTCCTGGGTTACTCTTCGTTGACGCCCTCACAGATCCGGGATGGCGTCGTCCGACTTTCGCGGGCGCTTCCAGCGGTTTCCGAGTCACGGATCGCGTCGAGGGCGAGTAGATAAAACCCTTCACGCATACGGAGATACGACCACGCGCCAAAATCCCTCTGCGTTGCCACGCCAGAGGACTTTCCCAATCCCCATACGCGAAGGCGTTCGTTCCGTTCCAGGTCGCACCCTGCGATCGCCGCCGATCCGAGACGACCCGAAAACCGGTACTGTCAAGCAGCCATGCCCCCTTTATAGCCGATCACACATATCGCAGGCGCCGGCTCGAGTCGCAGCACATGTCGCGCGATGTCCGAGAAGCCGACGTCTTTCATGACAGTCTCGATACGGGTTGCCATCTCGAATGCTTCTTTCTTCGTCGGGTTCTTCGACCGGGGCTGATAAGTAGTCGCCGCCATGCCATGTTCAACCAGGCACCGATGGATCTGTCGAAAATCGTCCTGCATATCCGGGAAGAACTGCACGACGTTCAACGAGTAAACGCGGTCGTAGGCGTCGGGCTCCAACGCGACATCTGAAAGGCTGCACAGCCGGATATCCGCGCGCCCCGCCGCTATCTCCCGCGCAAGCCTGTGTCTCGCCTGCCTGACCATCACCCTGGAATGATCAATGCCGACGACAATGCCTCCCGACACTTTGTCCGCGCACGCTTTCAGAGCCAATCCCGGACCGCAACCAATCTCCAGGACACGGTGATCCGTCTCGGGCGCCAGTAAATCCACCGTCCACAGATTCCGTTTCCGGTTAGACTGCCGTTTCGCCATGATGAGCCCGGCAAGGATTCCAAGAAGTCCATGTGGACGCTTGAATTGACCAACGATAATCGAACGTAGCGACATCTTCCGGCTCCGCGCTACGAAACACGACCGGAGAATAGACGCCAAATCGTCGCGAACGAGAAGGCGGCCGAGCCGAGAAGAACCTCCAACGCCACGGCATGTTTGAATCTCATGGCCTGTAGTCCCAGCATGTCGACGACGAAGGTATTCCATCCCCACGACAACGCGACGGTCACCACACCCAGACCAACCAGCGCCAGAACAAGAGTTCTGGCCCGTGTCCTATGTTCGACGCGACGATACTTCATCGGAGTTTCCTCTTGTCAGTTCGCTCTCGAGACAGTGATTGAGATCCTTCAGCACGGCTTCTACCTGCCGGAGATCCTCGATTCCCATGGATTCCGCAAGACGCCGCAACGGCTGTTTTTCCCGCTCCTGCATCTCGTCGAATGTCGCACGCCCCCTGGACGTCAGATTGAATAGCACGGATCGCTTATGAGCGGGATTGTCGAAGGATTCCACGTATTCTTGCGTCACAAGTGCATTCATAACGTTCTGAATATGCTGTCTCGAGACGCCCTTTTCCTTAGCGATATCCGGCACCGTGCGTGCGCCTTCACGATTCAGTGATTCCATGACTGCGCGCATCGACGGGTTTATCCCAAGTCCCTGATGCAGTTGTTCGGCCAGGGCCTTGAGCTGATTGAAACAGGTTCTGACCTGACGAATCACCGCGTAGAGTTGACGTTCGCTTGATGTCATCGTTGATCGACTCCTCTCTTTTCCAGCAGTTCCTCCCGCCGAAGGACACGCGCTTGCCTTCGATCTCGAAGCGATCTGAAAGGGAGCGTTAGCAACCACCAGAAGGACGACGCACGATCGTCCTGATACTCGGCCAAACCGAGCTGCATGGTGCGCAAAGTACTCGGCGTTTTCTCACGATAGGTGCGAAACAAATGGTCCCATATGGAGAAGGTTGCGCCGTAGTTACTGTCTGTCTCCGGCTGCCAGGATGAATGATGAACACGATGCATATCCGGTGTAACGACGACGAACCGAAGTAATCGTTCCAACGGCCTGGGAATCCGTATGTAGGCGTGGGTGAACAGGGCCATAGCCGTATCGAACAACTCGTACAGCATCAATGCAACAGGTGATATCCCACTCAGGAGGATGCCGGTCAACAGGATCGGCGTATTGATAAGGAACTCGATCGGATGAAACCGAACCGCCGTTGAAACATCGAGGAACCTATCCGTGTGGTGTACGCGGTGCACTCGCCATAGTGCGGGTACACGGTGCAACGCCACGTGGGTCATCCACGAAACGAAACTGCGACACAAGAACCCGAGAACAAGCGCGGCAATCGGCGCGATATCCAGCACATTCAGGATACCGATACCGTTGTCTCTCGCGAAATCGGCGACAAAGACCCCCGACACGGGAATTGCACCGATGACGAAAATATTCAAAGCGGTGAGACTGAAGTTCGATATCCAGCGACGGCCTCGTCGTGGTGCCTCGGAACTTCGGTGTGCTAACCGTTCCAATGACATGAGCACGAGTAACAGACCGAAGAAAATCGCATATTGGAGGGGCTCAATCTCGGCTCTCAGGTACCGATCAAAATTTTCCATGGATCTCGTTTTATGACAATAATATTGTCATTTTATATATGACAACTAGATTGTCAACACCCGCATGACTCGTGCTAATGTGAAAATGGCTTCCCGTTCCCGACCCAGGAGGTTTCCATGAAGCGTCAGTACGCTTTTCAACGGTTCATCGAGGCGACGCGCAACACCTTCTTCGCCTCGTGCCCGGAGGACGAAGCTTCCGCGGCGGGCAACCGGATCTTTACTGCGCTGGAGACCCCCGGGCGGATAGGACGTGACGAGCCGGCGCGCACTCTTCCGGTCTGCGAATACCTGGCGCCGGCAATAGCGAACGCGCGGGCAGCCGGCGGTGCCGCAAGCGATCTCGCCGATTCGATCGAGACGCTCCTGCCGCGACTGGCGTGGCGACGGCGGGCTGGATCGAGCGCGCTCGGCGCCGCTTTCCACGACGGACATGCAAACACCTGGATCGTCGCGCCGAACGGACTCGAGCGACGCGACGACGTGATCGTGGGGGCGACGCTGACGGCGCCATGGGTAAGTTACCCGGCCCACAGTCACCCGCCCGAGGAGATCTACGTCGTCTTGAGCGACGGCGATTGGCGTCGCGATGGCGTCGACTGGCATACGCCGGGAATCGGCGGCACCGTCTACAATCCCCCGGGCGTCGTGCATGCGATGCGTTCCGGGCCGGCACCACTGCTGGCGGTGTGGTGCCTCCTCGTGGAGAGCGACCGGGGCGCGTCACGTTGACGCGCAAGCGTGTGCCTGGATCGATAACGGTACGCGAGGGCTGCTACGCCAGGACGCGAGCCGACTTGACAGCGGACGATTGACGTTTCAGAGTAATGTACGAACAGCGAACATTAATTCGCTAAACGAACACCCCAATCGACTTCGCCTGAAAGATCGGAAACACCGGTGAACGGTAGGATCAAGCTAGCCATCGCCCGGTTGTGGTACGAGGCCAACAGTTTCAGTCCCGTGACTGCGCGCATTGCGGATTTTCGGGCGCGGGAATGGCTGCGCGGCAGCGAGGTCGCGTCATTCCATGCCGGCACCTCCACCGAATTGGGAGGGGCGGTTTCGTTCCTGGCCGCGAATCCGAACTGGGAAGGAGAATTCCTGCGTTGTGCCGCCGCATCGCCGGGGGGGCCAGTCGAACAGGAGGACCTCGATGCGATCTGCGACGAGATCGTGGACGGTATCGCCTCTGGATCCTGGGACGCCGTGTACCTGTCGCTGCACGGCGCCTTGATCGGCACTGCCGACCTGGTACCGGAACGACGACTGCTGCAACGAGTACGCGAGGCGATCGGTCCCGACGTGCCGTTGGCGGCCTCATTCGATATGCACGCGTGCCTTGACCCGGGGATCGGAAACCTGGTGCAAGTAGTCACCGGTTATCGCACCTACCCCCACGTGGACATGGACGAAACCGCGCAACGCGCGTTGCGCTTGCTTGACCGCATCCTTCGAGACGAGATCCGGCCGCGAGTCACGTTGCTGCCTGTGCCGATGCTGCCGGCCAGTCACCGGATGCGTACGGACGCGGGGCCCATGGCGGAACTGGTGTCGATGGCCAGGGACGAAGAGCGCAACCCGACCATATACGACGCAACCGTGTTCGGCGGATTCGCCTATGCCGACAGTCCCCATGCCCATGCCACGGTGAGCCTGTGCCACGAGGGCGACAGGGACGTCGTTCCTGTCGCCGAGCGCCTCGCGCGCGCCGCGCTCGACCGGCACGGGGATTTTATCGTCGAACTGCCCGACGCATTCACCGGCGTGACGGAAGCGCGGCGTCTGCTGGGAGGCGGCATGCGCCGTCCCGTAGCGCTCCTGGAGCCATCCGACAATCCTTTGTCCGGTGGGTTGGCCGACACCACCGGACTGTTGCGCGCGGTGGTCGAAGCCGGTGACGACCTGGCCACGGTATTCGCATTCTTTCACGACCCGGCGCTCGTGGCGCGAGCACACCGGCTGGGAGAAGGCGCGTCGATAGCGGCCGAACTCGGGGGACGGCTCGCGGCCCGGTTCGGCGATCCGGTGTATTTCGAGGGGCACGTGGCACGCCTGACGAACGGTCACATGACGAACATCGGGCCAATGGATCGCGGCGTGGCGATCGAACTCGGCCGCACGGCCGTTCTCGAACGCGGCGCCCTGAAGATCGTCATCGCCGAAACCAGCCACGGGGTCTACGACCCCGCGTGGTGCGACCTGCACGGCATAGACTTGTCGGCCACCGCATTGTTCTGCGTGAAGGCGAAGAACCATTTTCGGGCGGCATTCGGCCCCCTTTGCGGGGCCGTCATCGAAGTGGACACGCCCGGTCCCGCGCCGGTGAACCTGTCGCTTCTCGACTACCGCCACGTACCGCGACAATACCTCGCACCCCGGAAGGTATCTTGATGCGCGCGACATCGACGACGACCGAATCATTCGACGCCGTGGTGATCGGCGGCGGCCACAACGGATTGACCTGTGCCGGCTACCTCGCCCGCGCGGGCAGGAAAGTGGCAGTGGTCGAGCGGCGGCATATCGTCGGCGGCGCCTGCGTTACCGAAGAGTTTCATCCTGGATTTCGCAACTCTTCGTGCGCGTATCTCGTGGGATTGCTCGCGCCCGAGGTTATCCGGGACCTGGAACTCGGCCGGCACGGCCTCGAGATACTCGAGCGCCAGGGTGGTACCTTGAGCGTCCTTCCCGATGGCGGGCATTTCGAGCTCCTGGCGGATACGGAAGCAGTGAAGGCACAGCTCCCGTCCCCCGACGCCGCGGCTTACGAGGAGTTGTCCGGCCTGCTCGATCGGACGGCCATGGTGATGCGCGCGATCGCCCGCGAGCGCGCACCGGACATCGCCGGCGGCTGGGGTGACATGTTCCAGGCGCTGCGCGCCGGGCGTCACCTGCGGCGGCTGCCGGCGTCCGATCGTGCAGACTTCGCCGCCTTGATGTTCAAGAGTCTCGGCGACTTTCTCGACGAGCGTTTCGAGCACGAGGCGTTCAAGGGGCTCTATGGCGTCAAGGGGCTGGTCGGTAACATGACCAGCCCGTACGCCGCCGGCTCCGCCTACGTACTGCTTCATCACGTGTTTGGCGAGGTCAACGGAAAGCGCGGCAAGTGGGGACAACCGCGGGGCGGCATGGGCGCCATTACCCAGGCCATGCAAAGATCCCTCGAAGCGCGCGGCGGCACGGTGTACCTCGGCCAGGCCGTGCGCGAGATCATCGTCGAAAAAGGCCGCGCGGGCGGCGTGGTTCTCGAGGATGGACGGACATTGCGCGCGCCGACGGTGGCTTCCGGCATCAATCCGAAACTGTTGTTTCTGAAGCTGCTCGATCCGGGACTCCTCGACACCCGCTTCCGGCGTCGTATCGAAGCGTGGCGCTGCCGCTCGGGCACCTTTCGAATGAACGTCGCGCTGTCCGAACTGCCCGACTTCCTCGCGCGTCCCGGCATCGACGTACAGCGCCATCACCGGGGCACGATCATGATCGCGCCCTCGCTGCCGTACCTCGAACAGGCGAGCGACGATGCACGCCGCAACGGATGGTCGAAGAAACCGGTCATCTCGATGTGTCTGCCGACCACGATCGATCCGTCGTTGGCGCCCGAGGGACGGCACATCGCGGGGCTGTTCTGCCAGCACTTCAACCCGGTGCTTCCGGAGGGCAGGAGTTGGCGCGATCACCGCGACGAGGTAGCGAAACTCGTCATCGACACCATTGGTGAGTATGCGCCCAACTTTCCTGGCGCGGTGCTCGGCTACCGGGCGCTGACACCGCTCGACCTCGAGGAGGAATACGGCCTCGTCGGCGGTGACATCTTTCACGGTGAAATGCACCTGGATCAGTTGTTCAGCCTACGGCCGGCAGCCGAGGCGGCGGACTACACCACGCCCCTGGAAGGCTTGTTCCTCTGCGGCTCGGGCGCTCACCCCGGCGGCGGGGTTACCGGGCTGCCGGGATGGAACGCGGCACGCACCATCCTCGGCCGCCGGCGCCGCAAGCGGAGGCACCCAATCGAACCTGCAACCGCATCATTCCGAACGTCGACAAACACATGAATCCGACACCCAACGAGAAGCAGACCGAAGAAGGCGAAGGCAGTGATTTCGTGCGCTCGCTCGCGCGCGGACTGGCGGTTCTGAAGGCGTTCGACCGCGATGCTCCGGCATTGACGTTGAGCGAAGTCGCCCGCAAGACCGGCCTGTCGCGGGCTGCCGCCGGACGCTTTCTCAAGACCCTGGTAACGCTCGGGTACGCCGCCTTCGACGGCCGCGACTACCGGCTCAGGCCGCGCGTGCTGGAGCTCGGAACGGCCTACTTCAGCTCCCACTCGTTCATCGATGTCGCAAGTCCACTGCTCAAGCAGGCCGCCGACCGTGCCCGGGAACCCTGTTCCATGGCGGTGCTCGACGGTGCCGAGATCGTGTACGTCGTACGGCACACCGCCGATCGCATGATGTCGATCTCCATTCCCATCGGCAAGCGGTATCCGGCGCATTCGACGTCGCTCGGCCGGATCCTGATGGGCGCGCTGCCCGACGACGAACTGGAGGCGATGATCGATGCCGCCGAATTGCGCCAGGTCACGCCCTACACCATCACCGACAAGACCGAACTGCGCGCGTTGGTCCTGCGCGGCCGCAACGAGGGCTATTCGGTGGCCGAGAGCCAGCTCGAGGTAGGCATCCTGTCCATTGCCGTGCCGGTGCGAGACGGCAGCGGACGGGTGATTGCCGCCATTAACATGGGCGTGCCCTCCTCGCGCCACGATCGCGCCAGCCTGGAGCACGAGCTCCTGCCGATCCTTCGCGAGACCGCCGAAGAGATCGAGCTTGCGCAGTCCTCGGATCGTTAGCGTCGAATCGTCCCCCAAGTCGCAACCCGGGGCCGGCCGGATCAGTTCGATCGCCTTGACCTTGGGAAACGGCTTTTGCTAGGCTGCGTCCACCAAGCGAACGTACGCCCGTCTAGCGAACAGATTCGCATGAACGGGAAGAATCAAATGAACGATACGACACCCATCGTGGTCTGCGACCTGCACAAGCGCTTCGGCAGGCTTGAAGTGCTCAAGGGCATTTCCATGACCGCGGAGAAAGGCGACGTCATTTCCATCATCGGCGCAAGCGGTTCCGGAAAGAGCACTTTCTTGCGCTGCATCAACCTGCTCGAAACCTTCGAACAGGGCGAGATCAGGGTCTTCGGCGAGAAGCTCCTGGTCGGCCCCCGCGGGCGAATCAACCAGCGCCAGGCGGACCGCATCCGCACCCGCGTCGGCATGGTGTTCCAGAACTTCAATCTTTGGTCGCACCGCACCATCCTGCAGAACCTGACGGAAGCGCCCATCCACGTACTCGGCCAACAACGTCGCGCCGCCGAGGAACGCGCCGAATCGTTGCTCGACAAGGTCGGCATCTACGACAAGCGAAATCACTACCCGAATCACTTGTCGGGCGGTCAGCAGCAGCGCGCGGCCATCGCTCGTGCCTTGGCCATGGATCCCGACGTACTGCTGTTCGATGAACCCACCAGCGCGCTCGATCCGGAACTCGTGGGCGAGGTGCTGGGCGTGATGCGCACCCTGGCGGAGGAGGATCGCACCATGGTGATCGTGACTCACGAGATGCGTTTTGCCCGAGAGGTATCGACCAAGACGATGTATTTCCACGAGGGCCTTGTCGAGGAGGAAGGCCCGCCCAGCCAGGTGTTCGGTGACCCGATATCGGATCGCTGCCGCCAGTTCATCCGTCGGGCCTTCGACGAATGACACCGAGTATTCTCCTCAAACCCCAATTTCCGGAGTGAGATCATGACCACAAGAAAATTCCTGACCACCACGCTCGTTACCATGGCCATCGGCATCTGCGCCGGCGCTGCCAACGCCGAAGCGTTGCGCATTGCCACCGAGGGCGCCTATCCCCCGTTCAACTTCGTCGACTCGAGCGGCGAATTGCAGGGTTTCGACGTCGACATCGCCAATGCACTTTGCGACGTCATGGAAGTCGAATGCGAGATCACCGCGCAGGCGTGGGACGGCATCATTCCCGGCCTCAACGCCGGCCGCTACGATGCAATCGTCGCCTCCATGTCCATCACACCGGCGCGACTCGAGGCGGTGAACTTCACACAGCCCTACTACCAGGCGGGCGCCGTGCTGGTGGCTCCGAAAGACAGCGACCTGATGCCGACGGCCGACTCGCTGGCGGGTCATACCATCGGCACGCAACGCGCCTCGACCTATGCGAACCTGATCGAGCAGAAGTTCCCGGACGCCGACATGCGCCTTTACGACACCGTCGAGAACCATAACCTCGATCTCACGGCCGGACGCATCGACGGCGTGATCGCCCAGCGCATCTTCATGTCCAACTGGATCGACTCCGAGGAAGGAGCCGGCTACGAGATCAAGGGCGACGCCATGCTCGATCCCGAGATTCTCGGACTCGGCGCCGGTATCGCGGTGCGCAAGGCCGACACCGATCTGCTGAAGCGACTGGACGAGGCGCTCGACACGATCATGGACAACGGCACCTACGACGAGATCAACGACCGCTACTTCAAGGTAAACCTCAAGCCCGCGCGTTAACACCGGCCAGCGCCCCGGCA
>JAUIEZ010000123.1 GCA_030429665.1 Gammaproteobacteria bacterium
CGTTGTTGACCAGGATGTCGACTTGGTCGTAGCGGTCGATCACGTCGGCCACCAGCGCGTTGACGCCATCGGCGTCGGTCACATCGCAGCCGTAGCCGCGGCATGTTGCGCCGCTAGCCTCGGCGATCTCGGCGGCGGCGGCTTCGGCCTCGTCTTGCTTGCGGCTGACCACGATCACGGTGGCCCAGATCACCGGCGTGCCGCGCACCGCGCGCCACGTCAGCGAGGTGCCGTGGAAATTGCGAATGAAGAACAGGTGAAAGATTTCCATCACCACCAGCGTGTTCACCGCCAGGGTGCGCGCCAGCTCCACGCTGTAGCCGCTCTGCACTGCGTAGCGGTAGATACCGAACACGCCGGCCAGGAACAGCACCGACACCAGCACGATATGCCAGGCCAGTTCGCCGGACAGGAGCGGCTCGGCGCGCGGGCGCGGCGGGTGCTGCATGGTGCGTTCCTCGGTGGGCTCGAAGGCCAAGGCGATGCCGAGGGTGACGGCGGTGATCAGGTTGACCCACAGAATCTGCACCGGCGTCACCGGCAGCGTCATGCCCAGCAGCAGTGCAACGACGATGGTCAATGCCTCGCCCGCATTGGTCGGCAGCGTCCAACTGATGACTTTCTTGATGTTGTCGTAGACCGTGCGACCTTCGCGCACGGCGGCGGCGATGGAGGCGAAGTTGTCGTCGGCGAGGACAATCTCGGCGGCCTCGCGGGCCGCCTCGCTACCCTTGCGCCCCATGGCGATGCCGGCGTCGGCGCGCTTGAGCGCGGGTGCGTCGTTGACGCCGTCGCCGGTCATGGCAACGGTCATGCCGTGGGACTGAAGTGCCGTCACCAGGCGCAGCTTGTGCTCCGGGCTGGTGCGCGCGAAAACGTCGCAATCGAGTGCACGCTCGCGCAGGGCCGCATCGTCCAGCGAATCGATGTCGACGCCGGTGAGCACGTCGTCGGGATGCTCTAGACCCACCTGGTGGCCGATGGCGCGCGCCGTCGCGGCGTGGTCGCCGGTGATCATCTTCACCCGGATGCCGGCGCGATGGCACTCGGCGACCGCTTCGACCGCCTCGGCGCGCGGCGGATCGATCAGGCCCACCATGCCGAGCATGACCAGGCCCTTGTCGACGTCGGCATACTCGAGGACCGTTTGCGTCGGTTCCGTGGGCAACGCGGCCAGCGCGAGCACGCGCTGACCGCGTGCGGCGATGGCGTCGGCCTCGGCGTGCCAGTAGTCCTCGTCGATGGGCACGGTCTCGTCGTCGCCCGAGAGCTGCCAGGAACACATCGAAAGAATACTCTCGGGCGCGCCCTTCACGAAGATGTATCCATGCCCCTCGTGATCGTGATTGAGCGTTGCCATGAACCGATGGCGGGCGTCGAACGGGATCGCGTCGCTGCGCGTCCACGTCGCCTGCTCGGCGGACACGTCCAGCCCGGCCTTGGCGGCGAAGGCGAGCAGGGCGCCTTCCATCGGATCGCCCTCGACGTGGAAGCCGTCCTCGCGTTCGTGCAACGCCGCGTCGTTGCACAGCACCGACGCGCGGGCGATTTGCTCGAGTACCGGGTCGCCGGCAACGTCCAATGTCGTTTCGCCATCTTGCACCGCGCCGCGCGGCTCGTAGCCGTCGCCGTCCACGGTGCAGAAACGTCGGCCGGTCACGGCCGATGCGACCATCATCTCGTTGCGCGTCAGGGTGCCGGTCTTGTCGGTACAGATCACGGAGACCGAACCCAGGGTCTCGATGGCGGGCAGGCGGCGAACGATCGCGTTGCGGCGCGCCATGGCCTGCACGCCCACCGCCAGCGTGATGGTAAGTACCGCGGGCAGTCCCTCGGGTATCGCCGCCACCGCGAGTCCCACCACGACCATGAACATGTCGACGAACGGATAGCCGCCGATGAAGATGCCGAACACCAGCAGCAATGCGGAGACCAGTAGAATGAACACCGTCAGCCAGCGTGCGAACACGCTCATCTGGCGGATCAGCGGCGTGGTGAGCGTCTCGACGGTCGACAGCAATCCGCTGATGCGACCGACCTCGGTTGCCGCCGAGGTGGCGATCACCACGCCGCGCGCCTGCCCGGCCGTGACGATGGTGCCGCTGTAGGCCATGCACGTTCGGTCGCCGAGCGCCGCCGAATCGTCCACCGGCGCCGTACCCTTTTCCACGGGCACCGACTCGCCGGTGAGGATGGCCTCCTGCACCTGGAAGGAATGGGCCGATATGAGGCGCAGGTCCGCCGGCACCTTGTCCCCGGCCTCCACCAGTACGATGTCGCCCGGCACCAGCTGCGACCCCTCGATGCTGCGCCGCTTTCCGTCGCGCAGCACGGAGGCGCCCGGCGCGAGCATGTGTCGAATGGCGTCCATGGCGCGTTCCGCCTTGCCTTCCTGCAGGAAGCCGATGATCGCGTTGACGATGACCACGGCGAGGATTACCGCGGTATCGACCACGTGTTCCAGCAACGCCGTGATCACCGCCGCGCCCAGCAGGATATAGATGAGCAAATTGTGGAACTGCAGCGCGAAGCGCTTGAGCGAGTGTTGTCGGGGCGGTTCGGGCAGCACGTTTCGGCCGAACTTTTCCAATCGCGCGGTCGCGTCGGCGTCGCTCAATCCGCTTGTCGTGACGTCGAGCGCGGACATCACGGCCTCCAACGGCAACGCGTGCCAGCGCCTGTCGGTCACGTCCGGGGCGTTCAACGGGCGGCTCGGTGACGAGGGATTCGTGACCGGGATGACCGGTGGACCGGCAGATCGGGGTACGGGTGTTGCATGTGGCGGCGGGCTGCGGCTAGCGGGATGCGCGGGTCATTTCGGTGTTCATTCTTGCAGCGTTTCGGTTCCGCGACAACGGCGCGCGGATGAAAATGCAGTTACGTTGATGCCGGTCACGACAAGGCATTCAAGGCGCCGCGCGCGAACGAACAGGCGCCGTGAACAGGGGTGCCGGCAATGATGAGCGGCCAGGACGGCGAAAACGTTTCGCCGTATCCCGCCAGGCGAGTCCGGGCGATTAGGGACGCGCGCGACGTCGACGCTCTCGATCGAATACCCGGGTGTGCGGTCGGCTAGGATGTCGCCTCGCGTGACTCGCTCGCCTCCGAGGCGTCCTCGTTGAACAACTCCTGCAACTGCCGTATCGCGTCCATGGCCGCTTGCCGGTAAGCGGCGTCGTCGTGGAACACCGCGGCCTGCTTCAGCAGCGTACGCTCGTCGTGCTCGCGGAATCGCTTGATGGAAAGCTCGGCCTCTTCCTCGGAAAAACCCAGGTGCTTGAGCAGGTCGCAGGAAAGGCTCAGGCTGGACAGCAACGTGTCGCGGATAACGAGGTTGACGCCGAGCTCGCGCAGTCGGATTTCGTGATTGCGGTCGCGGGCTCGCGCCAGGATGGTGACTTTCGGACAGACCTCCCGCACCAGTTTCGCTATGCGCACCGAGGTATCGGCGTCGTCCACCGCGAGCACGAAGGCGCTCGCCTGCTCGACGTGGGCGTTGCGGAGCAGGTCGAGGCGCGTGGCGTCTCCGTAATAGATCTCGTTGCCGAACGACCGCACCACGTCCACCTGGCCCGGGCTCGACTCCAGCGCGGTGAAGGCGATGCCGCGCATCGCGAGCACGCGGGCGACGATCTGGGCGAAGCGCCCGAAACCGGCAATGACCACCAGCTTGGGCGGCGCGTCGATGGCGTCGAACTCGCGCACCTGCTCGCCGCGAGACAGCAGCTTGTCGCCCAGCGCCACCAGCAGCGGCGTGGTGACCATGGACAGCGTCACCACCAGGATGCCGATCTCGGACAGGCTGGCGCTCACCAGCCCCGCCCCGACGCCGGCGGTGAGCAGGACGAAGGCGAACTCGCCGCCCTGGGACAGGACCAGCGCGGTGCGCAGCGCCTCCGCGATGTCGCGCTTGAAGTACCATGCCATGGGCACGATGAGCAACGCCTTTATCGCCACCAGTGACAGCGCCAGCGCGATGACCAGAAGCGGCTTCGCGGCGAGCAGTTCGAGGTTGGCCACCATGCCCACGGAGATGAAGAACAGGCCCAGCAGCAGACCCTTGAACGGGTTGACGTCCGTCTCGAGCTGGTGGCGGTACTCGGAGTCGGCCACCATCATGCCGGCGATGAAGGCGCCCAGGCCCATCGACAACCCGGCCACCTCCATGGCCAGCGCAGCGCCGATGACGATGGCGAGCGCCGCCGCGGAAAACAACTCGCGGATGCCCGAGGCGGCAACGAAGCGCAGCGCCGGGCGCAACACGTAGCGCGCCCCGACCAGGCCGGCGACGACGATTGCCACGTAGACGGGATTGAATGCGTGGCCGCCCTCGATGCCATTGGCGCTGGCGATGGCGTTGAGAACGGCAATGGCGGGAATCACCGCGACATCCTGCAGCAGCAGCACGCCAAAGGCGGCGCGCCCGTGCGGCTTGTTGAGCTTGTGCTGCTCGCCGAGCAACTGCAGCACGAATGCCGTGCTCGACAGCGACACCGAGAAGCCGATGACCAGGGCCGCCGCGAAATCGAGCGAGAACAGCGCCATCAACGCGGCGGCGATGACCGCGGTGGTAACCGCCACCTGGACGGCGCCGAGACCGAACACCAGCTGGCGCATGACCCAAAGGCGGCGCGGCAGCAGTTCCAGTCCGATGATGAACAGCAGCAACACCACGCCCAGTTCGGCGAAGTGCAGTACGCTGTCCGCGTCGGTAATCAGGTTGAGGCCGCCCGGCCCGATGGCGAGCCCGGTGACCAGGTAGCCAAGAACCGACGACAAGCCCAACCGCTTGCCGAGCGGCACGATGACGATGGCGGCGACAAGAAAGACGAGAACGACGGGGAGCAGGGTCATGGCAGTCCGTGGGCAGGTCGGAAGATCGCCTAATCATACCCGCAAACCGAAACGGCGCCGGTGCCATATCGTGGCAATACCGCGGCAGGGGTGGGGCGGGCGAAGCCAACGTGCCGTTGCCGTCGTCTACCGTGACGCGAGGGCCGCGTACACGCCGCGAGCCTGATCCGATGAGCGTGCACGCGACCCGGGTTCAGTCATGCGCGGGTCCGAGAACCTCCTGGATGGTGTCGTAAAGCTCCTCCAGCTCGCGGATGAAGGCATCGTAGTCGAGGGAACCATCGAGACGCCGGCGCAGCAGGCGGCGCGGATTTCGCAATCGGCGGGCGAGATCCTGGTGTCTCTCCACCAGGATCGTGAGTTCGCGTTCGAGCCGGTCGAGGTCCACTCCGTATTGCCGGCGCTTGAGTCGTCCCGATTCGCTACGCCATCGTTCGAATATCTCGTGCATGCGGCGTGCGAGTCGATGCGGATCCCAGGTATCCATCTCGTGCGCTTCGGCGAACGCTTCGTCGAGCACCTTGAACAGCGGCGAGTTCTCGAGCAACCTGCCGACGCGCTCGCCGAGCGCGCCGCGCCGTGCCTCGTCGCGCACGTCGTAAGGCCGCATGCGGCGATGTCCCGCCTCGTGCCAACCGGTACGCTCGAGTTCCGCGCCGGTGAGTTTTTCCTCGACGATGACGCGACCCTCGGGCGAGGTTTCGCCCTTTCGATGGCCGAACAACCGTCCGCGAATGATCTCGCGGCCCTCCTCCCGGAATCGTCTCACGTTGTAGGGATCGTCGAAGGCGCTTGCACCCGGCCTCGGCATCGGCGACAGACCACTGGGCCTCGGCGGGAGCGGCGTTTCGAATATGCGAGGCGCCGGTTCCAGCCACGGCGGGTCCACGCGCGCCCTTCGAGGGCGCGGTCCGGGCGCCGGCGCCGTGCCGCCAGTAGTCGCGGACGGCGTGCCCGACACCCGCTTCCTGTCGATGGCCCAGCGCATGCCGCGACCGGCAACGTAGGTCGCGAGGGCGACGAGAATATCGGCGCCGACGCCGCCGAGGAACCGGATCAACGACTCGACCGCCTGGTCGAACGCCTCGTCGGTCTCGGCGGTGATGATCGCGTACATCGTGTCGACGAAGTCCCACACGGCCGGTCCGAAGGCGATCAGCAGCGCGACCAGCACCGCCCAGCCGCCGCCGAGCAGGCCGGCGCCGGCGCTGATCGCCACCAACAGCGGCAGGAACTTCAACGCCTCGGGGCTGAGCATGCCGCGAAGCTGCTCGGCCACGGCGTCGTCGATGCGGCCGGACCCGATCGCCCGCCACAACGCCTCGATCACACGCTCGACGCTGCCCATGCCGGCGATGCGTTCGCCGCCGGCCGCACCCTGCCGGCGCTCGATCTCGCGCACGAGTAGTTCATAGGTGTACAGGTCGGCGACGATCTCGTTGAATATCTCGTCGTCGTAAAGATCGACATTCGGCGGCAGGCCGAACGGCAGGCCGAGGCGTCTTGCCCATTGCTCGAGCCCTTGGCGGCGCATGTCGCCGTAGCCGATCGGATCGTCGGGCGGCGTCGGACTCCTCGGCCCCGAGCGAACGCGCTCGATGGTGGCCTGCGTCTTGCGACGCTGCTGCTCGAGGCGAAGCGCGTTCAGCCGCGCCGCCAGCTCGTCGTCGCCGTCGCCGCCTTCGCGGAAGATGGCATCCAGGGTCTCCTGGATGCCCTTGATCTCCCGCGCCAGCTCCTCGTCGCTGCGTTCGCGGGGATCTTCGCCGTTGGGCGGCACGTTGTTCGCCTCGCGTCCCGGGTCAGGCGAACGGATCGCCGGCGGGAATACCGCGCAGCCGGGCGATCGATTTCGGATCGGGCACCAGCAGCGAATAGATGCCGTAGACGTCGACGCCGCGCGTCGCCGACACCGCCTCGCCCGCGGGGCCGACATCGGCGACGGTCGTGACCGGGTCCTCGCGCAGCCCGAAGGCGTCGCCGCCGACGTGCAGCACGCGCACGGCGGAGGGGCCGGTGAGACATAATGCCCATGCCTCGGTGGTGGGGGTCGCGCTTTGCGGCTCGGGCAGGCGCGCGCCGAGAACCGGCAGCGCGAAGAAGTACAGCTCGTCGCGCTCGACCATCGGACACCAGCGCGTCTCCGGCTGCAGGTTGCGATCCCAGTGCTCCCGAAACAGCAGCGCGCGCGTGCGGGGCGGCATGAAGAACGCGGTCGGGTGGGCGCCAAGTCCGTCGCCGCCGGGCCGTACGCGGGTGGCGATCTCGGCCAGGCCGGCCATCAGGCCGCACGCCGGATCATAGAGCACGTCCTGCGAGCCGCCCGGTTCGAGATAGAACGGCAGGCCGGCGAGGGTGCTGTCGTCGTCGTTGGGCGGGTTCGAGCCCGCGACCGCCCGGCCCACCGCCCGCACGATGCCGATTCCCGCGAGATGCGTCTGCTGCAGGAGCACGTCGTCGTTTGCCTCCGACGCCATCAGTTCGTCGACGCGAACCAGCGCGCTGAATTTCTTGAAGCGCGATCCCACCGGTTCGAGTTCCTGGCCGAAGGGGATGGTGGCGCCCGGCACCCACGGCGCGCCGGCGCCGGTCGATGTGGCGGCCGGCTCCGCGACCGGCTCCACCGAGCGCAACAGGTACTGGCTGGCGAGCGGTCCGTCTTGCACGCGCTGGAACGGAATCACCCGGATCAGGTCGTCGGCGACCGCGAAATCGGGATCGGACGCCGCCGCGGCGTCGCCGGGCGAGGGCGGTACGGCGCCGGGGGAGAGGCCCGGCACGCGAACGTTGGGGTAGAGGAGGTCGAGGGTTTGTCGAGTGATGGAGCGAAATGACATCGGCGAAGCTCCCGCCCTGTCGGGACCAATCGCACCACCACGTTAGCGTAACTATCCCACCGTCACGGGACACGGTCAACGTTGGCTTTTCGCCCGCCGCCCAACGGCGCCTTCCCGCATTCGTTTCGCGGCCGGCACCGGCTTTGGGCGGCGCCCGCGCTACGGGACGACGGCGGTCGCCTCGATCTCCACCTTGGCCCGATCCTCGATCAGCGCCGCCACCTGCACCATGGTCATGGCCGGAAAATGCTTGCCCATGATCTCGCGGTAGACCGCCCCGAGTTCCCGCTGGCGCGCCAGGTACTCGGCCTTGTCGGTGATATACCAGGTCATGCGCACGATGTGCTCTGGGCCGGCGCCGGCCTCGGCGATCACCGCCACCACGTTGCGCAGCGCCTGGGCGCACTGCCCGACGAAGTCGTCGGTCTCGAAGACCTGCTCGGCGTTCCAGCCGATCTGGCCGCCGGCGTAGACGGTGCCGCCGGCCAGCATGCCGTTGGCGTATCCCTTGGCGGCTTTCCAGCCGTCGGGTTGAAGGGTCTTGAACATCGCGTGTGCCCCGTTTGCTATTGGTCTCGCAGCCTGAACCGCTGAATCTTGCCGGTCTGGGTCTTGGGCAGCGCGTCCGTGAACACGACCGAGCGCGGATACTTGTAGGGCGCGATGGTCGCCTTGACATGATCCTGCAGCCGCTTGACCGTTTCGTCGTTCGCTTCCACGCCTTCGCTCAGTACCACGTGTGCCTGCACGATGTGGCCGCGCGCCTCGTCGGGCGCGCCGACGACCGCGCACTCGAACACGTCCGGGTGGGACATGAGCGCGGCCTCGACCTCCGGGCCGGCGATGTTGTAGCCGCCGGAGATGATCATGTCGTCATTGCGCGCGGCGAAATGGAAGTAGCCGTCGTCGTCCCGGGTGAACGAGTCGCCGGTCACGTTCCAGCCGTCGACCACGTAGTTCGCCTGGCGCGCGTCGGCGAGGTAGCGGCAGCCGGTGGGTCCGCGCACGGCAAGGCGGCCTATCTCGCCGTTCGGCACCTCGTTCATGTCGTCGTCCACCACCTTGGCCTCGTAGCCGCGCACCGGCTTGCCGGTGCGGCCCGCGGCGTGGTCGTCGAGCCGGTTGGAGATGAATATGTGCAGCATCTCGGTGGTGCCGATGCCGTCGAGGATGGGCTTGCCGGTCTTTCGTACCCAGTCTTCGTAGACCGGGGGCGTCAAGGTCTCGCCGGCGGATACCGCGACGCGCAGGGACGAGAGGTCGGCGCCCTCGGCCATGGCGGAGAGCATGGCGCGATAGGCGGTGGGCGCGGTGAAGCACACCGTGGCGCCGTAGGTCTCGATGATCTCCACCATGTTGGGAGGCGAAGCGTTCTCCAGCAGGGTGGCGGCGGCGCCGAAGCGCAACGGGAACACCGCCAGCCCGCCCAGGCCGAAGGTGAAGGCGAGCGGCGGCGAGCCGACGAAAACGTCGTCGGGCGTCACCTGCAGCACCTCCTTCGCATAGCCGTCGGCGATGATCAGAAGGTCGCGGTGAAAGTGCATGGTGGCCTTCGGATCGCCGGTGGTGCCGGAGGTGAAGCCGAGCAGACAGACGTCGTCGCGGCCGGTCTTCACCGCGTCGAAGCGCACCGGCTTGTTGAGCGCGGCGCGGTCCAGCTCGGCGTCGTGGTTGGCGGTTCCGTCGAAGCCGATCACGCGCTCGAGAAAGCGGCCGGACTTGGCGGTGGCGATCAGTTCGTCCATGAGCCGCGTGTCGCACAGCGCCAGCTTCACCTCGGCCTTGTCGACGATGCGCGTGAGTTCGGCGGCGCGCAGCATCGGCATGGTGTTTACCACCACTGCGCCGGCCTTGGTGGCGGCCAGCCAGCAGGCCACCATGGCGGGGTTGTTGGCCGAGCGGATCAGCACGCGATCGCCGGGCACGATGCCGTGGTCCTCCACCAGCACGTGGGCGATGCGGTTGGTCCAGTCGGCGAGTTCCTTGTAGGTGCGCCGGCGGCCGTTGCCGATCAGCGCGGTATGGTCGCCGAAGCCTTGTTCCACCATGCGGTCGGTGAGTTCCACGGCGACGTTGACGTGCTCGGGATAGTCGAAGCCGTCGAGCAGGAAATCAGGCATGGACTTCGCGTCAGGCAGGTTGTCGCGAGCGAAGGTGTTCACATGCGCGCTTGGTCCCAGCATTTCACCCTCCGGCCAGGGCGGCCCTGGCAATGATCAGTTTTTGTACGTCACTCGCGCCTTCATAGATGCGCAGGGCGCGAATCTCCCGGTAAAGCGATTCCACGGCGCTGCCGGCGCGCACGCCGTCGCCGCCGTGAATCTGCACCGCCTTGTCGATCACCGACTGCGCGCGCTCGGTGGCGAACAGCTTGGCCATGGCGGCCTCGCGGCTCACTCGCGGCGCGCCGGCATCCTTGGTCCACGCCGCGCGGTAGACCAGCAGCGCGGCCGCGTCCACGTCCAGCGCCATGTCGGCGAGATGACCCTGGACCATCTGCAGTTCGGCCATCGGCGCGCCGAACAACTCGCGCGTGCGGGCGCGCTCGAGCGCGGCGTCGAGGGCGCGCCGGGCGAAGCCGAGCGCCGCGGCGCCCACCGTGGAGCGGAACACGTCGAGCACCGACATGGCGATGCGAAAGCCGCTGCCCGCCTCGCCGACCAGGGCGTCGGCCGGCAGGCGGCAGTCTTCGAACACGAGCCGCGCCAGCGGGTGCGGCGCAATCACCTCGAGACGTTCGGCGATCCCGAGGCCCTTCGTATCCGCCGGCACCACGAACGCGGACAGGCCCCTGGCGCCGGGCGCCTCGCCGGTGCGCGCGAACACGATGTAGAGATCGGCGATGCCGCCGTTGGAGATCCAGGTCTTCTCGCCGTCGAGGACGAAATCGTCGCCGTCCCGCCGCGCGGCGCACTCGATGGATGCCACGTCCGATCCGGACTTTGGCTCGGTGAGCGCGAAGGCGGTGATGACCTCGCCGCCGCGCACCGCCGGCAGCCACGCGCGCTTCTGGGCGTCGGTGCCGAACAGCGACAGCGCGCCGCTGCCCAGGCCCTGCATGGCAAAGGCGAAATCGGCGAGGCCGTCGTGGCGCGCCAGGGTCTCGCGGGCGAGGCATAGCGTGCGCACGTCGAGGGCGTCATTCGCGTCGTCGGGATCGACGGCCGCGTGCCGCAGCCAGCCGTCGGCGCCGAGCCGACCGACCAGCGCGCGGCAGGCGGCGTCCACGTCGCCATGGTCGACGTCGGTCAGCGAGCGCGACGCCCAGTCGTCGAGGCGCGCGGCGAAGTCGCGGTGCGAGTCGTCGAAGAACGGCCAGCCGAGAAAGCTTTTGTCGGGCATGTCAGTCGCCCTCGAACACCGGTCTTTCCTTGTTGACGAAGGCCTCGAAGGCGCGGCGGAAGTCGCGCGTCTGCATGCAGATCGCCTGCGCCTGCGCCTCGGCCTCGATGGCCTGCTCCACCGACATCGACCACTCCTGGTTGAGCATGGTCTTGGTCATCATGTGGGCGAAGTTCGGCCCGTCGGCGAGGCGCCTGGCCAGCGCGAGGGCTTCCTCGTCGAGGGCCTCGGGCTCCACCAGGCGGTTGAAAAATCCCCAGCGCTCGCCTTCGTCTCCCGTCATGGCGCGGCCGGTGTACAGCAGCTCGGCCGCGCGGCCCTGGCCGATTACCCGCGGCAGCAAGGCGCAGGCGCCCATGTCGCAGCCGGCCAAACCCACGCGCGTGAACAGGAACGCGGTCTTCGCGTCGCGGGTGCCGATGCGCAGGTCCGACGCCAGCGCGATCATCGCCCCGGCGCCCACGCAGACGCCGTCGATGGCGGCGATCACCGGGCGAGCGCAATGAATCATCGCCTTCACCAGGTCGCCGGTCATGCGCGTGAACTCGATCAGGCCGGCCATGTCGCGATCCAGCAGCGGGCCGATGATGTCGTGCACGTCGCCGCCCGAGCAGAAGTTGCCGCCGTTGGAACCGAACACCACGGCGTCGACGTCGTCGGCATAAGCGAGCTGGCGGAAGCAATCGCGCAACTCGGCATAGCTGTCGAAGGTGAGCGGGTTCTTGCGCTCGGGACGATCCAGCGTAACGACGGCGACGCCGCCGTCGTCCACGCGCCAGTTGAAATGCTTCGCGCGGTAGTTCTTCATCGTGCTCATCGCGGCGCCTCCTCGTGGGCGAACTTGTCGAGCCACTCGATCATCTGTTCCACCTCCTCGTCGTCGTACCTCGAGAGAATGTTCCGCACCCATCCCTCGTGCTGCGTGGCCATGGCCTCGAATCGCTCGCGGCCGTTGTCCGTCAGCCGCACGAGCAGGGCGCGGCGGTCGCCGGCGATGGTGGCGCGCACCACCATGCCGTCGGCCACCAGGCGTTCCACGATGCCGGTGACGTTGCCGTTGGATACCTTGAGGCGCCTGGACAGTTCGTTCATGCGCAGGCCGCGCGGCGCCGCGTACAACGCCGCGAGCACGTCGAATCGCGGCATGGTGGTATCGCACCGGGTGCGCAGGCGCTCGCGCAGCTCTCCTTCAATGCTGCGCGTGGTGCGCAAAAGTCGCAGCCACAGGCGCAGCCGCTGCTTGGTAGGCGAGGGCGCCGCGGTTCGGGCCGGCTGGTTCATCAGGTTTCGCCTCCGGAGATGTTCACGGCCTGGCCGTTGATGGAATCCGAGTTGGGCCCGCACAGCCACAGCGCCGCTTCGGCGACCTCGACCGGCTGGATGAAACGTCCCATCGGGTTGCTCGATGCCAGCGCCTTGCGTGCCTCGGCCTCGCTGCGTCCGGTGGTGCGCACGATGTTGACCACCGAGGCGTCGAGCATGGGTGTTTCCGTGAAGCCCGGACACAATGCGTTCACGGTGATGCCCTTGCGCGCGTATTCCACCGACAGGGCGCGCACCAGCCCCACCACGCCGTGCTTGGCGGCGCAGTAGGACGCCACGTAGGGATAGCCCTTGAGCCCGGCGGTGGAGGCCACGCAGATCATGCGCCCGTAACCGCGCTCGAGCATCGACGGGGCGGCGTGGCGCAGGGTCAGGAAAGTGCCGGTGAGGTTGACCGACAGCATCTTGTGCCAGGTATCCAGCGTCGTTTTCGCGAAGGGCTGGCTGCTGCTCGTTCCGGCGTTGGCGACCACGATATCCACCGCGCCGGCATGGTCAACGGCGGCGGTGAATAGTTCGGCCACGGAGGACTCGTCAGTGATGTCCGCGGTGACCGCGTGGATGCCGTCGTGGCGCGACGCTACCTCGTCGAGCGGCGCGCGGCGGCGGCCGGCGATGGTCACGGTTGCGCCGGCCGCGGCGAATCGTTCGGCGATGGCCGCGCCGACGCCGCTGCCGCCGCCGGTCACCAGTGCGTGCCGACCCGCGAGGGCGCTCATATGCCGGCCTCGCCGCGCTCGGCGAGACGGTAGAGCTGGTCGCGCCCGCCGAGGTACGGATCGGGCCACTCGCAGTGGGTGTCGCCCAGCGCCGCCGCCTTGTGCAGCGTCCAGTAGGGGTCGGCGAGGTGCGGCCGGGCCAGGCAGACGAGGTCCGCGCGGCCGGCCATGAGGATGGAGTTCACGTGGTCCGCTTCGTAGATGTTGCCCACCGCCATGGTGGCGATGCCGGATTCGTTGCGCACGCGGTCCGAGAACGGCGTCTGGAACATGCGCCCGTACACCGGCTGCGCCTCGTCCGAGGTCTGGCCGGCGGAAACGTCGCAGATGTCGACACCGGCGGCTTTCAGGTGGCGCGCGATGACGACCGCATCCTCGGGGGTGATGCCCTCGTCGTCGCGCCAGTCGTGGGCCGAGATGCGCACCGACAACGGCTTCTCGTCGGGCCATGCCTCGCGCACCGCGCGGATCACTTCCAGCGGGTAGCGCAGGCGGTTCTCGAGGCTGCCGCCGTATT
>JAUIEZ010000124.1 GCA_030429665.1 Gammaproteobacteria bacterium
TTTCCGTTCGGGGTAGCGAGGCGCGGGGTCCGGGATCGAGCGTGCCGATGAGTGACACCCTGCCGGCGATTCGCGCGGTGCTGGAGCGCAGCACGTACCCGTTCGAGGTGTTGGACTGCGACCCGGCCCTCGCCGACACGGCGGCGTTCTGTCGACACTACGGTGTGGCGCCCGCTGATTCGGCAAACACCATCCTGGTCCGCGGCAAGTCCGGCGAACCGAAATTCGCCGCCTGTGTCCTGCTCGCCACCCATCGACTCGACGTCAATCACACGGTGCGCAGGAAGCTCGGCGTGCGACGGATTTCCTTCGCCTCGGCGGAGGACACGATGCAACTGACCGGCATGGAGCCCGGCGGCGTTACCCCGATCGCGCTGCCGCACGAGCTTCCGGTCTGGATCGACGCCGCCGTGCTCGATCGTGACCGTATCATCCTCGGCGGCGGCAACCGTACTTCGAAAATCAGGACGGATCCCCGGATCCTGCTCGCCGGAGAAAATGCCGAAGTCGTCGAGGGACTCGCATTCCTCGAACACCGATCCTGACCGAATTCGACGGCGGAAACCGGCATGCCGGCATTCGACGTCCGTGCCAGTGCCGATCGTTCATTCGACGTTCACACACTCTCGCATTAAATCGTCGGCAAGCGGGTTCGCCGTGGATCGGACCGGTCGCGTTCCGCCCGCGGCGCGCAGCGAGCCCCATGTTTCCGCACAACGCCTTGAAGGAGGGCGACGATGATCAAGTCGAAACGAATCGCCCGCGTTACCGTCGCGGGCCTTGCGATGTTGATGGCCTCGGCATGGACGATACAGTCCGCGATGGCTTCCATGATCGGAACCTACTCGGCCGTTCAATCAGAGAATCACGCGGCGCTCGTGGATCAGGTGAGCGCGAAGCTCGACCGGGAGGCGGTACGCGAGCAGTTCATCGAGCTCGGTGTCGAACCGGCACACGTCCAGTCCCGGCTCGATCAACTCACCGACGAGGAACTGCTCGAGATTTCCAATCGAATCGATGAAATGCCGGCCGGCGCCGGCGTACTCGGCGTCCTGGGCGCGGTGCTCGTGGTCCTGCTGGTACTCGAACTTCTCGGCGTAACGAACGTATTTACCCGCCTCTGACGACCCCCCGGCGGCTAACGCCGGAAACCGCGATGTCACGCCTTGCTGCCGGCGTTGCCGTCCTCGTCGCCGTCACGATATCCATGGCGGGTTGCGTTCTGCTCCCGCCGGTCCTGCCCGAGAAACTGCCGCACGACGCCGACGACGTCGTGGAACTCGACGACGTCGGCTTTTTCCCGCAGGAGGACTATCAGTGCGGACCGGCGGCGCTGGCGACGATTCTCGACCATGCCGGTGTCGTCGTCACCGCCGACGACCTGACAAACGAGGTATTCCTGCCCGGGCGGCGCGGCAGCCTCCAGCTCGAGCTGCTGGCGGCCACCCGTCGCCACGGGCGCGTGCCCTACCGTGTAAGCGGCGGCCTCTCCGAATTGCTCGCGCATCTCGAGTCCGGCTACCCTGTCGTGGTACTCCTCAACCTGGCGTTCGAGAGCCTGCCTTTGTGGCACTATGCCGTCGTCGTCGGGTACGCCGGACGCGACGATCATTTCATCCTGCGTTCGGGAACGACGCGACGGAAGATCGTCTCCGCCCGCCGGTTTCTCGATCAATGGCTGGACGGTGGGCAGTGGGCGCTGCTCGCCCTTCGACCGGGCGATATTCCGCCCGCCGCAAGCGCGAGCCAGTACGTGCTGGAGGTTTCCGCTCTCGAGGAGACCGGTCACCTCGCGGAAGCACGTCGGGCCTATTCGGCCGCCGTGGAACGCTGGCCGCGCTATTCCACGGCGAGGCTCGGGCTGGCGAACACGTTGTACGCGAGCGGTGAACTGGCGGAAGCGGAGGAAGCGCTTCGCCGTCTGCTCGCCATCGATCCGGAGCATGCCGCGGCACGAAACAATCTTGCCCACGTGCTGATGGAGAAAGGTTGTCCCCGGGAGGCGCGAGAGGTGATTCGACCGGTCCTCGCCGATGCACGCGTGCCGCGGCAAGTGGCGAACGAGATCAGGCAAACCTGGAGCGAGATCGAGACACGAGGAGAATCGGCGTCCGAAGCGCACTGCGCCGATTAACGTACATCCGCATTCGACTACGTAACGTCACCGGGCATTGTGGCGACCGACGGCGAGGCGCGCCGCCGCGCCGATGCCAGCTCACGTGAACCGCCACGGCAACCGGGCACCCGGCCGCGCGCGAACTTTCACTTGGTCTCGAACGTGTAGACGCCATCCCAGCCGGCCGGCGGCGGATGACGCCGGAAGTTCGCGATCCGCTCCAGGTACAGCCGGTGCAATTCCACATCCGGCTCGCCCTGGCGCAGTTGCAGGAAAATGGCCTCCGCCTCGTCCCACTCACGGTAAGTGTAGTGTTCGATCGCCCGAGAAACGTCGTGGGCATAGGCTTTTTGCCGGTCGTTCGCGTTTTCGATCCGGGTGACGGGCTCGTAGATGAATACCGGCTCGGCCTTACCCTTGACACGCACCGCGTCGAGTTTACGGTACAGGAACCGCGGCGCTGCCTTCGCCGTGTACTGACTGACGATGCAATCGACGCCGTACACGCGTGTCAGGCCCTCCAGCCTGGCGCCGAGATTGACCGCATCGCCGAGCACCGTGTAGGCCATGCGAAACTCCGAACCCATGTTGCCCACGCTCATCATTCCCGTGTTGATGCCGATTCCGACCCGCACCGCGGGCCATCCCTGGGCGTCGAAGGCGCGGCGAATGCCTTCGAGTTCCTTCAACATGTCGAGCGCCGCCTTCACCGCGTGGTGCGCATGGTCGTTGTCTTCCATGGGCGCGCCCCAGAAGGCCATCATCGCATCGCCGATGTACTTGTCGATGGTGCCTCGGTGCGCATGAACGACACGCGTCATCGGCGTCAGGAACTCGTTCAACAGGTTCGCCAGCGTCGCCGGATCAAGCGACTCGGAGATGGTGGTGAAACCGCGAATGTCCATGAACAACACGGATAGCTCGCGCTTCTCCCCGTCCAGGGTGTAGCGGTCGGGCGCCTTGTTCATCTCCTCGACGAGTTCCGGGGGCACGTAGTGACCGAACAGGCCGCGAAGCTGCGCGCGCGAGCGCGCCTCGGTGACGAATCCGTAGAACATGTTCATCACGTAGATGCCGAACAGCACCAACAGGGTGCTTATCACGGGCAGCACGTGGGACTGGTCGCGCCAGAGGTAGACGTTGAGAGCAAGGCTCCCGCCGATCAGCAGCCAGGTCGCGGCGCTGGCGACGATCGGGGACAACAACGGCAGCACCAGCGCGCCGGCAAGGCCGAAACCGAGCACGGCGACGGTTTCCGCGGCCACCGTGTATGCCGGCCGCCACTTGATCGCCTCGTCGAGAATCCCGGTGATCACGTTGGCGTGAATCTCGACGCCGGGAAAGACGCTCTCCACCGGGGTCGAACGATGGTCGAACAGACCGGCGGCCGTGGTCCCGACCAGCACGATCGCGTTCATCAGCGTCTGTGGATCGGCGACCGTTTCGTTCAGCACGTCGGTGGCGGAAACGTAGGGATAGCCGGGACTCTGGCTGCGGTAGGGCACGAGCACGGCGCCGTTGCCATCGATGGGTATGCGGATCGGGCCGAGCATCAGGTGCTCGAGTCGCGGGTACCCCGCGTCGTCGCGCGCGACGTCGGCGAACCCGGGCTCGATGTCGAGTCCGAGATAATGGTGCGCCATAGCGAGCGACAACGACTCGTACAGGTAGCCGTCGAACTCGTGCAAGAGCGGCACCCGGCGGAACGTGCCGTCGGAATCCACGATCGGGTTGGAGAAGAATCCACCGCCGGTCGCGGCCTGTTGGAGCATGGCGATGTTGGCGGTAAACCCGCTCGCCTTGACCGCTCTCAAGCCGACATCCTCTCCGTCGCCCTCGAACAACGGGGCCGGCAATGCGCCGATCCGCTCGGCGAATCCCGGGGCGGTGTGAAAGAAAAGGCCGAGCACCACGCGCCGCTCGGCAAGCACCTCGGCGAACATCCTGTCACGGTCGAGCGTATTTGCGTACGGCGCGAGCGCCTCGAGCGCCCGCGTATCGCCGCGTGCTTTCGCGACCTCCGTCAACAACGCGTAGTCGTGGCTGAGCTGCGGTTCGGCAAACACCATGTCGAAGCCGACGATGTCCGCCTGGTAGCGGTCGATGAGCATCGATACCAGCCGCGCCACCTTGTCCCGCCGCCACGGCCAGTGGCCTTCCGCGGCCAGGCTTTTTTCGTCGATGTCGACGATGACGATGCGCGGATCGACGTCGCCTTGAAGCGACAGCCGGACCCGCGCGTCGTAGGCGATGTGCTCCAGGCGCTCCAGGTACGGCAGCGGGAAGACGCCGGTGACGTGAGCGAGCACGACGAGGGTAAAGGCGAGACCCAGCAACACGCGGACGATGTAGTTACGCACGATCCGGGCCCGCCGCGTCAGGCCTGGCAGGTATTCTCGTCGCCGACGGCGTCGCCCATGTTGACGTCGTTGACGTCAATCCTGTCGAGGTCGATGTTCAGCACGGGATCCTGGCTGATGATCGGCGGTTCCGGGATGATGGCAGAACCGGACCGGTTGACACCCGCGGCCTGTCCCTGGATCAGCGTCAGGTCCTCTCCCGTGGCCTCGTTCTGCACGCCGACGCTGCCATCCCGCACCGACACGTACACGTCCTCGCGCTCGGACGCGGATGGACCGGGTCCCGACGCGTCGGGGGATTCGCCGCGGTCGGCGCCGCCCGCACCGGCGCGATCCTCGCCGCCCTCGGCCTGGGCGAGCACCGCGGCCACGGTATCCGTGGCGCCTCCATCGAGCAGCGAGGTAGTCGAGGGATACGAGCCGGGCGCCTGTCCGGCAGACTCGAAACGGTAGGTTCTACCGGCCACGGCATCGTAGCGGTTTCCGCCGGACAGGATCCGCACCGGCTCGCCGCCCGTCGGTCGCACGGTCGAAGGACTTCGTTGCGCCACCTCGAATTCGATTCCCGGACGGTCGACCAGCACCGTGGCGTTTTCCAGGTCCAGGGTGAACCGGTCGGGATCGGTACGCGCGATGTCGCCGGCCAACACGCGCATGCTGCCTTCCCTCAGGCGCATGACGAACCCGTTCTCCTCGACGTCGACGCCACGGTAACGGTAGTTGACGATGTTGAAGACGGTCGACTGGTCCAGGACCACCCGGGTGCCGTCCTCAAACCCGATGATCGCCCGGGAACCGGGCGCGGTCACGATGGTGTCGCCAGCCAGCACGGGTTCACGGCCGCCCAACGCCCGCCAACGACGACCCGCGGCGGCAGCCACCTGGCCCTCGTGATCCAGCACGCTGCCGGCGACGCGCCGTGCCGGCAGGACGGTGGAGGCGGCACCCGCCTGTTCGCATTCGCCGGGTCCGCAGATACGCACGATGAAATCGGTACCGCGAATGCCAATGGACGCCACGCGCGTTCGAACGCTGACGTTCTCCGGTCGCAACCTGCCGATGGCGCCGGTGAGCATACGCAGGCCGCCTTTTCCCAGTTCGATCAGCGCTTTCTCATCGCCCGCCTCGCGGGAGTAGTCGGCAACCTTGAGCCGGGAATCCGATCTCAACGTGATCGCCGACCCGTCGTCGAGGTTGACGATGAGAAAGCTCTTCTTTCCCGTGATCAGGGTATCGCTCCGGTAGATCGGCGACTGCTGGGCCAGCAGCCTCGGATCCTCGCCGTCGGTTTGCGCGCTGGCGACACCCTTGACCACCTTGACGAGCCCCACCTCGCCGGCGGCGCCCGCCGGTACCGGATACATCCCGTAACCGAAGAGCACCAGGGCGGCGAGAACGACGGCGGCTACATGCATAGCAGCGGATCGCCTTGTTCTTCGTCGTCCGACGACTCCTCGCCAGGCTCGCCGTCGTCCTCGGCGCCGCCGTCGTCGTCCGGCTCGTCCTCGTCCTCGTCGCTGCCGCCTTCGTCGTCCTCGCCCTCCTCGCCCTCCTCGCCCTCCTCGCTACCGCCGCTGGCGCCATCGCCATCGTCGCCCGATGCACTGCCATCGTCTCCGCCGGCGCCGCTCGACGAACCGTCGCCACCGCCACCGGCCGTCGAAGACCCGGTGTTCGTGTCGGTGGATTCCGAGGTCGTTTGCGCGAGGTTGGCTAGAGCCGTCGTGCTGTCGGCGTTCGCCGTGGTGTTGGTCGATTGCGCGGTCGTTTCGCCGGTGACAGGTGGCATCGTCTGGCTCGGCGTCGTCTCCATCATCGGTTCCTCGGTCGTCGGCGGCGGGGTCGCCGTTCCACCGTCGGTCTCACCGGCGGCCGGTTCCGTCACCGGCGGGGGATCGGGTGTCGGTGACGGCGGCGGCGGGTTCTGGTCGTCGATGGAAAAGGGGTAGGGTCCGGCGCCCTGGAACGATCCGCCCGCGGAAACCACCAACGTGCCGGTGCCGTCGAGGGTGCCGGCGCCGTGATTCAGGTTGGCGCCGTTCTGCACCGTGATGGTGTCCGCGGGGGCGTCGCCCACCTGTACGGTGCCGCCGTCGACCGAGGCGACGCCGCCGCCGGTGAAGCTGGTGCCATCGTCCAGCAGAAAGGTATTGCCGGAGAACGAAAGCGTCGCCCCGCCCGCGGTGTCGAACGTGCCGGTGCTCGAACCGCCGCCCGCGAGGGACAGCGTACCCGCGTTGGTTTGCACTGTTTCATTGCTGTCGTTGTTGAGCTCGGTGTCGATCGTGCTGGTGCCGTCGGACGTCAGCGTACCGTCGACGTTCAACGGTCCCGCGCCGTCGATCGTGGCGTCGGTCATGGCCAGCGTGGCGCCGGCGGGCAGCGTGGTCGACGCGCCCAGGGTGAGCGTGCGATCGACCAGGCCGCGGGTGCCGGGACCGTCGAAGGTCACGCCATTGGTTGCCACGGTGGTACCGACACCGGTCTGCGTGCCGCCGCCCCACTGGAAATCGTTCACCGTCAACGTGCCGGTGCCGCCGACGGTGCCGCCGTCCTGGTCGAGTACGGCGAGGTCTTCGTTCGCCGCGCCGTTGTAGTTGAACTGGCCGGCGGTGACCATGAGATCGGGATCGGTGACGGCATTGCCGGTCAGCGTGCCGTCGACGTCGACGGTGCCGCCGGCGATCACGATGTCGTCGGCGACGAGGTCGGTCGTCTCGAGCAATGCGCCGCCTTCGTCGGCCCCGTCCTGGGCCACCGTGACGCTGCTACCGCCGATGGTGACGGACGAGGTGTAACCCGCTCCGCCGACCTGCCCCACCACTGCATCGGCGCCGGCACCGGCGCCCGCGGTCACCAAAAGATTGCCGCCCACCGTGACCGTCTGCATGTGGGTTGCCGGCGCGAAGGTCGAGTTGGCGGCCGCGAGCAGCGCGGCGTCGGCATCGACGGCGGCGCCGCCGGTGAGAGTAACGTCACCGCTGGTGGTTACCGTTTGCCTTCCGTCCGTGGCGATCCCGGCCGACGAACCCTCGCCCCCGGGGTCGCCCGCGTCGATGACAATGGCGCCGGCGTTCACCTGTTGGTCGCCGGCCCCGGCCACCGGCGCGCCGGCATCGAAGAACCGCTGGCGGACGAAGGCACCCGCGCCAAACGGCCCCAACGAGCTTGGCGCCGTCGACCCGGTTCCCGCGGTCAGCGTCAGCGCGTTGGCCGGATTGAACGTATCGCAGGCCCCGCCGGGATTGGCACAAACGGAAACTTCCTGGGTGCCGGTGGATCGGGACAGTATTCGACCGGCAGCGCCGTCGCCGTCGCCGCCCGCGATGTCGATCACCTGGGCCCGAACGGTCTGCGCAGCGGTGGCACTGTCGCGCACACTGATGGAGGCGAGCGCGAACAGGCCGCCGCCGGCGTCAAGATCGATGCCGCCGGGACCCTCGACGATGACGGTCTGGTTGCCGCCGCTGCGAATCCGCGCCAAGTTGGAGTCGCCGTAGTCGGCGCCGACCAGGGTCAGGTCGCCGCCCACGTTGACCGCCTGGTCGCCGTTTTCCTCGGTGCGGATCTCGCCGTAGCTCAGATACACGTCCTCGCAGCCGCCGCCGCTGCACGCCGGGGCGTTGGCGTCGATGACGAGATCGCCGGCGACGTTGACGACCTGGCTGGCGCCGCCATTGGCGCGAATACGGGCAACGGCGCCCGGCATGTCGTCTTCGTCGATGCCGGGTCGGGCGGCCTCCCCGGAGCCGGAGCCGGCTATCATGGTCAGGTTGCCGCCGCCCGTCGTCTGCAAAGGACCGATGCCGGCGCAGGTCGGATCATCGGGGTCGATGCATTCTCCGGCGGCGACGGTCACCGACTGGTCGCCCTGGGAGGTGATCCGCGCGCGGCCGCCTTCCAGGTAGACATCGTCGTTGATGGTGGCGCCCACGATCACGGTGGAGTCACCCGAACCGCCGCGCAGGATCATGTCGCCGGCAATCACCGTCTGCGTGTCGTTCGAGTGCATCGTGGCGGAGCCGCCCGACAAATCCGCGAACCCGTTCTCGGTAGCCGGGCTGGCGCTTCCCGACCCGCCCAGCATGTCGATGATGCCTGCCGCCATCACCGTCTGGCCGCCGTCGCCAGGCGTGGCGCTGCCGCTGTTGATGCCGGCGAATGCGCCGGCTTCGCTGCCGCCGCAAAGGCGGATCGACACGCCGTCGGCGATTTCGCCGTCGCAACTCTCGAGGCTCGTGGGACCGGCGTCCCGCGCCAGCACCGTCTGTCCGCCGTCGGACCAGATCTCGGCGTACGCGCGCACGCCGGAACCGCCCGCCAGGGCAATGGTGTCGGCGGCGACGTCCTGTGCGCCGAGGGCGAAGATCCCGGCGTAGGCGCCGGGGACCCCGGCCGCGGCCGAGCCGCTGCCGCCGGCCGCGCTCAGGGCGCCGGTGATATCGAGAACCTGGTCCCCCTCGCTGAAGATCTCGGCGAAGGTTCGGGGCGCGCTGCCGCCGGTGAGCGTAACGCTGTTCCCGTGAGTGGTGACGAACTGGTTGCCGGCCGCGTTGATGCTGGCCAGGGCGCCCTCGCCCGAACCGCCGGTAACCGTCAGTGAGTTCGCCTGCACGGTCTGTGTCAGCGTGGACTCGCGTTGACTGATCTCGGCAAACGCCCCGAAGCCCGCGGTCGCATCGGTACCCGAGCCGCCGGTGACGTCGATGTCGCCGCTGGAGAAATCCGTGCAACCCGCCACCGGGTCGCTGCAGGCCTCGACGGTCTGCCCGCCCTCGGACATGACGCGCGCGAAACTACCATCGCCGCCGCCGCCGTCGATGTCCACGTTCCGGGCGCGAACGACCTGGTTCGCGCCACTGTCGTCGCGTGCATGAATGCCGGCGAAGGCCAGGAGGCCGTCGCCGCCGTCCAAGTCGATGCCGGTCGCCCCGCCCACCGTCACGGTCTGGTCACCCGCGCTTCGGATCTGCGAGAAATTGGTATCCCCGTAGTCCGCGCCGACCAGCGTCAGGTTGCCGTCGACTTCGACAACCTGTTCGGCGCCGTTGTACGAGCGTATCTCGGTGTAGCCGAGATACGTGCCGCTGCAGTCAATGCTGTCGCAGTCGGGATCGTTGGCGTCCAGCACGAGGTTTCCGCCGACATCGATGGTCTGGGTGATGACACCGGCATTGGCGGCGTAGGAGCGGATGCGCGCGGCGCCGCCGGGCATGTCGTCGTCCGGCGTGCCGGCGCGCGCCGGGTCCCCGGTACCCCGGCCGCCGACCAGCGACAGGTCTCCCGTGACCGTGATGTCCTGGCTGCCGTCGGTTTCCACCCGCGCGCGTCCGCCCTCCAGGTAGACGTCGTTCGGGTGCGGCGTGTTATCCCCCTCGGTACCGGGGGGCACGACCACCGCGGCGCTGCCGGCACCACCCTGGATGAGCAGTGAACCGGCGCCGAGTACCTGGTCGCCGGCAGACCAGACGATGGCCGGCGCGCCGCGTAGCTCTCGCACCGGATCGGCGCTGCCGGAACCGCCTTTCAGGTTCACCATTCCCGCGGCCTCGATGTCCTGCACGGTGGTGTTGTCGTTGTTCTCGATCACCGCGATGGCTTCCACCCCTCCACCGCCGCACAAGCGGATGGATACGCCCGTGCCGATCTCGCCATCGCAGCTTGCCAGGGTTGCGGCCGTGGCATCGATGGTCTGGCCGCCGGGACCGTCGGCGCGCAACTGGGCGACGGAGATCTCTCCGTCGCCTGCCCGCAGGTCGATGGTATCGGCCTCGATCGTCTGGCCGCCGCTGCTCCTCAAACCGGCGAGATTGATCGAGCCGTAATCCGCGCCGATGGCAACGAGATCGCCGCCCACCGTCACCTGCTGGTCGCCGCCGCCCAACGTGCGCACGCGCGCATAGCTGAGGTAGGTATCGTCACAATTCGAGGGCGGATCGCAGTCCGGCGCGTTGGCGTCCAGGACGAGATCGCCGGCGATGTCCAGCGTCTGGGAGGCGCCGTTGAACGCGCGGATTCGCGCCGAAGCGCCGGGAAAATCGTCCGAGTCGTCATTCGGCGTGCCGGCATCGCTGCCGGTCCCGCTGCCCGCGGTCATCCGCAGGTCGCCGGTGGTCGTGGTGATGACCTGGTCGCCGTCGGACTGGATGCGCGCCATGGCGCCGATCGAGCCGTCGAACGGCGGGTTCCATACCAGGGCGTCGCCGCTGCCGCCATTGAGTATGATCGAGGTGGCGGTGACGTCCTGGGTGCCGAACGAGATGATTTGCCCAATTGCCGCCGGATACTCGGCGGGGTGTTCGTTCGGCAACACGATGCCGTCGACCGCATCGCCCGCGCCACCCTCGATGACGAGCGCGCCGGTGGTCGCGTTGATCACCTGGTCGCCGACCGAAATCAATTCCGCGAACGCGCTGCCCGCCCCGCCACAGAGGAGTATGCCCGTACCGGCACCGGTGTCGTCGCACATGCCGAGCGAATTGCCTGTCACGTCGACCGTCAGTTGATCATCCGATCGAATGAACCCGTGGCTGCCGTAACCGCTTCCACCTTCGACTCGCAGCGTATCGGCCGCGATCTCGATATCGGCGCCGTTAAACGTCTCGATGTAACCGGCGGACACGTCCCCGCCGCCCTGCACCAGCAGCGCCCCCGCCAGGTCGATGTCGACGAGGCCGTCGCTCCAGATGCCGGCACTTTGCTCGAATCCCGCGCCGGCGACGATCTCGAGGTTGGTTGCGTCGAGGTCGAGGCCGTTCGCGTCGACCTGCAGGAAGGCGAAGGCGTCCGGGGAATCGGGACCGATGCGGACCGTGCCAAGGCCCGTGATCGACGCGCCGTCCTCGAACTGAAAATCGCCGTGCGCGAAATGCAGTATCGACGTGGCGTCCACGAGGTTGATCTGCGCCCCGCTGCCGAACGTGCGGTTCACGTAGTCGTTGCCGAACTGCAGCGTGGCGCCGGACGCCACTTGATACGTCCCGGAATCGAAGCCATTCCAGTTGCCGACGAGGAAGACGTTGGTCCCGCTTGCCGCGACGACGGTCCCGTCGACGTAGAAATCGCCCCACCCCGACACCGTGGCGTCGTTCATGGTCAAGGTCTCGGTGCCGGCAAGCTGCGCGGTCTGATGGTCGAGGTACAACGTGCGGCCGCCGGACAGCACGTGATCGTTGCCGCCGGCGCCAAAATCGATTCCCGTGCCGTTACTGCCGCGAACCTCGGTCGTGCCGGTACCCGACTGCGTGCCGTTGATCCAGACAAAGTCCCCGTGGATGAACAGGTCACCGTCGCTTGCGTACTCACTGTTGCCCTGTTGGGTGAAATCCGCGTTGATTTCGCTCTCGCTGTCAAAGGTCTCGACGCCGCCGGTTTCCATGTAGGTCCCGTCCACGGTCAGCGTACCGCCGCTCAGGGTCAGGCTTTCATTGCTGAATATCTCGTCTACCGTGGTGCTGGTGCCGAGCGTGATCTCGTAGGTGCCCGGCCAGTTCCCCGAGTTGTCGATCAGCACCGCGTCGTCCGGACCCGGCACCGTTCCGCCGCTCCAGTTGACGCCGTCCTCCCAGTTGCCGCTGCCGGGGTTGACCCAGGTCTTGATGGTCTTCACCGAGTCCAGGGTAAGAGTGAATCCGCCGGCGTTCGCGGTGTCGTCGTAACCGGTCGAAAACGTCGCCGTCGCGAACGGCGGGTCGACGACGGCAAACTCGCCGTTGCCGCCCGAGCCGTAGCCCGTGTCCCGCGTGTCGTACGTGATCAACTCCCAACTGTCGTTGTTCGCCGGTTCCCACGCATTATTGAAAGACCGTTCGAGGGAGAGCGTGCCGTCGAAACGCGCCGTACCGCCGATGTCCAGGGATACGAAATCGTTGCTCGTGTTGCCGGCGGTGTCGAACAACAGACGGGTATCGCTGCCCAGAGTGAGATCGCCCGTGATCGTCAGCGTCGACGGCGTGCTGCAGCAAAGGTGCAGGGTCGAGTTGCCGGTCATCACCAGGTTGCCGTCGATGGTGTTGTCGCCGAATATCCAGGCATCGTTGACGGTCAACGTGCCGGCGCCGTTGTTGATGGCGAGAGATCCGTTATTCAGGTCGAAATTGGGGAATCCGACGTCGAATCCGCCGTCCAGGTTGAGGGTTCCGCTCGCGACGACGACGCGGGCGCCTTCACCCTCGACCATGGTATTGACGGTGCTCGTGTTGTACGTCTCGAGCGCGGCGAAGTTCAGTATTAGTTTTCCGCCGGAGTCGATCGTGGCGTTGTCGAGCATTACGGTGGCGGCTTCGTCAACGATCATGTCGCCGGTCGTGGCAACGATGGTGCCCCCGGTAAAATCGAGATCCGCGTTGATGTAATTCGCGCCGCCGGCATTCAGATCGAGGCTGCCCCCGCCCGTCGCCGTGAGCGTGTCATTGATGTTGTTGTCGGCGCCCGCGTCCAGGGTAAACGTGGTGGGTGCCGACCACGTCACAGGCGCGTTGATGTTTATGTTCTCGTCGGTACCGTTCGTGGTGCCGGCGGCCGACGTGGCTATCACCAGATTACCGAGATCCAGTTGATCGCCGACGTAAACGTTGTTCCAGGTATCCGGGCCCGTGGCGCCGACGGTAGTGTCGATGTTGACCGTGCCCGGATCGAGCAACAAGGTGCCCCACTCTCCGTTCGGCGCACGCAGGTCCGTGAGCCCGTTCCATATCAACTCGCGCCTGCCGGAGATCTCGACGAATCCGCCGTCGCCCGACAGCGCACCGCCCCTGGCCGAGATCGCCCCCTCAAACGACGTGGTGTCATCGGCCCATATGACTACATCCCCGGCGTCTCCGGCGGTCACCGCGTCGCTCCTGATCGTCGCGCCCTCCGCGACCGAGGTCCGGGTCGCGGTCGGCGTGTCGCCACCGCCGCGAAAATCGCCGCCGATCGTAACCTTGCCGCCTCCGGCGTCGCCGGAGGCATCGACGGACGCGTCTGATGTCATCTCGATCGTGTCGCCCAACAGCAATACATCGCCGCCGATTCCGTCCACTTCCCGATTCGATGCATCGAGCGCCGCCGCTACCGTCGCCGTTCCGTTCTCCCCGGCGTCAACCGAGATATCGCC
>JAUIEZ010000125.1 GCA_030429665.1 Gammaproteobacteria bacterium
GTAGATATCAGGAACGCGGACACCAAAGATCTGGCCGGTTTCGACCTGGTTTTAAACCGTGTTTACGCGAGCGTGGCGAACCGTCGTTTCAGGGACAACCTGAAATGCCTCGACATCCTGGAACGTCTCGAGGCACTACGCGTACCTTGCATCAACTCGCACTTCACGAGCAAGGCCGACTACAGCAAGTACGTCACCTACCAACTGTTGAAGCAGCGCGGCGTCCCCACACCCGAAACCATCCGGATCAACTCGAGAAGCGACATCCGATCCGCGCAACGGTTTGCCGATACCGCGGGGTTCCCGCTGGTCTTGAAACGGGACATGGGAGGCAGAGCGAAGGACATACGCTTGCTCCACGGTCGCCAAGCGTTGAAAGCGACCATGGAGCATCTCTTCGACGATGACTACAGGCGCGATTACCAGGCCGGGTTCGTTTTGCAGGCCTATCACCAGTGCATCCGCGATTTCGATTGCCGCATCGCCGTCATCGACGGGGAGTTTGCGTACGCGTACGGTCGCACTCTCATGCGCAGCACGGATGCGGATCCAAACTGGATCGGCAGTGCATGCCGGGGTTCGACCCGCCAACCCTACAGCCCGAGTTCGCAGGAGACAAGAATCGCCATCGAGGCGAGCAATTCCACTCGTTCCACGCTAAACGAGATCGACATGATAAACACGGAGAACGGGCCCATGGTGATCGAAACCAATCCGACCCCGATTTTCTTCGAAGGCAAGGACGAGGAAAGACTGGAAACGGTGGTGGAACGGGTATTGGAAAGCGTTGGACGTCGCAGCGTTTCGTATCGCTGAACTGGATGGTGCCGGTGAGAGGACTCGAACCTCCGACCTACTGATTACGAATCAGTTGCTCTACCAACTGAGCTACACCGGCGCGGTGTGAGGACCCGGTTACTCCCGGCCGGGATCGGCCGGCTTCAGGCGAATGACGAGGTCGACGCTGTCCAGCGCCCGACCCGCCGGCAACGCGGGCAGGCCCGTGATGCTGACCTCGGAACGATCGATGTCGGTCAGCTCGCCTTTCTCGGGGTCGTAGAAATGATGGTGGGGAGCCGTGTTGGAGTCGTAGAAAACCCGGTCGGTCCCAACGTTCACCTGCCGCAGCAATCCGTGGTCCACGAAACAGCGCAGCGTATTGTACACGGTGGCGCGCGATACGTTGCTGTCCTTTTTGGCCACGCGACGAACAACGTCGTCGGCGCACAGGTGGGTGGGTTCGAGCAACAGTTCCATGGCGATGGAAACCCGTTGACTTGTCGGCGACACACCGTGTTCGCGGAGCTTCGCGACAACGCGTTCGTGACGACGCTTGGCGTCCGCCGTGGCGTGTTCGTCAACGAGTTGATTTCTAGCTGAAATTTGGGCCATGGTCCGGTCGGGCATCGGCGGCGTGGATCACCTGGTCGTCCAGGATTCTGCCAGTTCCGCCGTTTTCTCCGGTAAGTAACTGTTTAACAATGGAAATCAGCCCAAAGTATAGTCGCTTTCGTGCGCGTAGTCCATATGTCAGGCGAATATTTTTAGACGAAGAATAATTCGCATTATATGAGGTAAACCGCCCTCGCCCGCTCGGAAGTCGCTACGAGCGCAGTTCGATCGGCAGGGCGAAAGAGACGCTCTCGGTCAGTGTCCGGCTGTCTTCCACCGCGTCGGCGCCCCAATCCACCAGTTGCTGCACCACTTCCTGGACCAGGTTCTCGGGCGCCGAGGCCCCTGCCGTGACGCCTATCGTGTGCTTGCCCTCGATCCATGTCCGGTCGATGTCGCCGGCGCCGTCCACCAGGTAGCCGGGAACACCGCGCTGCTCGGCGAGCTCGCGCAGGCGATTCGAATTGGAACTGTTCGGCGAGCCGACGACCAGTACGACGTCGCACTGGGACGACAGGGTTTTCACGGCATCCTGTCGATTCTGCGTGGCGTAGCAGATGTCGTCTCGACGCGGTCCGTGAATATTCGGAAATCGCTTCCTCAGCGCGTCGATGATCACCCGCGTGTCGTCCACCGACAACGTGGTCTGGGTGACATAGGCGAGGTTGTCGGGATTCTTGACGTCGAGGGTCTCGACATCCTCCGGCCTTTCGACCAGATACATGCCGCCGTCGGCCTGGCCCATGGTGCCTTCCACCTCGGGATGTCCCGCGTGCCCGATGAGTATGACTTCGACACCCGTCTCCCGGTACCGGGCAACCTCGCGGTGCACCTTCGTTACCAGGGGACACGTGGCGTCCAGAACCATGAATCCGGCGGCATCGGCGCCCTTGCGCACCGTCTGCGATACGCCGTGGGCGCTGAAGATCACGACCGAGCCCGGCGGCACCTCGTCGAGTTCGTCGACGAACACGGCGCCCTTCTCGCGCAGTTGGCTGACGACGAAGCGGTTGTGGACGACTTCGTGGCGCACGTAGATGGGCGCACCGAACTTCTCGATCGCTCGCTCGACGATCTCGATGGCCCGATCCACGCCCGCGCAGAATCCGCGCGGATTCGCGAGAATGACTTTCATGATGACTGTCCGCTTTTCTGCACGCTGACGAGTTGAAGCCGGCAATGGACATC
The DNA here is from genome assembly GCA_030429665.1 of Gammaproteobacteria bacterium. Lineage (GTDB taxonomy): Bacteria > Pseudomonadota > Gammaproteobacteria > Arenicellales > CAJQKF01 > BQJD01. The sequence goes on from JAUIEZ010000125.1 coordinate 2,581, forward strand.
GCGCCCGGCCAGCGGATGATTGAAATCGACGAGCACCTTGTCTCCGTCGACGAATTCGATTCGGCCGCTGACGCGTTCGCCTCCAGGGGTCTCGAACTCGACGAGCGCGCCGGGTCGGCACTGTCCGTCGCTGAAACCGGCTCGCTCAACCGTCTGGCGCTTGCCCTCCTCCCAGGTGCCGAAGACAGCCTCGGCCGCCGGGAGCAGGAACTCGGATTCCTCGCCCACTTCGAGTTGCGCGAGGCGCTGCTCCAGGGCCGCGGGAAACTCCCCGCGCCCGTACACGAAACGTTCGGGCGACTCGCCGAACGTCGACTCCAGCGGCTGGCCGCGTTCCAGCGCCAGGGCGTAGTGCGCCGTGATGACGTCGCCCGGTTCAATCACGACCGGCGACTCCGGCACGGCGCATGGCCCGGTATTCCAGCGCGGCCACGCCCAGCAGCAGTATGACACCCACGGTAAGCGCGCTGTCGGCCATGTTGAATATCCAAAAATGCCACCCGAAGACGTGAAAATCAACGAAGTCGACGACGTAGCCGAAGCGCAGCCGGTCGATGAGATTCCCCACCGCGCCGCCGCCGATCAGGGCGTAGGCGATCACTGTCGCGGGGCTTCTCCACGCTTCCTTGTACAGATGGTGGGCGACATAGACCAGCACAAGTACCGCGATCAGCGAAAATGCCACGAGTTGCCACCCCGACTGCTGGTTGAGGAAGCCGAAGGCGGCACCGCGATTGAAGACCAGCGTCAGGTTCAGGAAGCCGGTCAGCGGCAACGGGTCTCCCGGCGCGAGGTAGGCGAGTGCGAGGTGCTTGCTCGCCTGATCGATCGCGACCACGACGAGGACCAGCACCGTGAAGACGACCAACGCGACGCGCCGACTAGCCACGGCCCGCCTCCGGCGCGAGTCGCCTACCTTCGAGGTAGTACCGCGCCGCGTCGATGTCGCGCCGAATCTGCGCCTTGAGGGCGTCGAAACCGTCGAATCGGCGTTCATCGCGAATGCGGTGAAGGAACGTGACTTCGACCCGTCGCCCGTAGAGATTGCCGTCGAAGTCGAACAGGTGCACCTCCACCAGCAGCCGCGTACCGTGCACGGTCGGCCGTCGGCCGACATTGGCCACGCCGGCATGGACGCGTCCCCCGCCATCGTCGAGTTCCACGACAAACACGCCTTGCACGGGAAACCGGCTTCGACTCACCGCGAGGTTGGCGGTCGGGAAACCCCACTCGCGCCCGCGCTTGTCGCCATGTATCACGCGGCTCTTGTAGGAGAACCGCCGCCCCAGCAACCGCGCGGCGGCGTCCAATTCGCCCATCGACAGCAACCCGCGGATGCGGGAACTGCTGACGCGTTCGCCGTCGACGCCGAAGTCGTCCACCGCGGTGATCGCGAATCCATGTTCGCGCGCCCGGGACTCGATCAGTGAAACGTCGCCGGCACGGCCCTTGCCGAATCGAAAATCCGCACCGACGACGACGTGGGCGACACACAGCCGGCCGACCAGGATATCGTCGATGAAGTTCTCGGCGCTGGTCGACGCGAGTCGGCGGCCGAACCTAACGCAGTACACGCGCTCGACGCCCGCGCTCGCGAGCAATTCGAACTTGTGCCGGCAACTCGTCAGGCGCGGCGGCGCGTCCGCGCCAAGGAAGTACTCGCGAGGGTACGGTTCGAACGTCATGATGGCGGGCGGCACGCCCAGCGCTCGCGCCGCTTCGATGACGCGCCCGATCACCTGCCGGTGCCCGCGATGCACGCCGTCGAAATTACCGATGGCGACCGCGGCGGGTCCGCTCGTCGGGCGGCCGTCAAGGGTCAGGATGCGCATGCAATCGTACCGATGGCGCCGTCAGTAAATCCAGTCCGGGCAGTACTGCTCGCAGATCTCGCTGATCTTGCGGCGATCCTCGGGCCGATCGCCGTAGGCATGAAAATAGTCCAGGCGAATCTCCGGATAGCGCCAGCAAACATAACCCTCACCGATGTCGAAGTTCACCCACCAAAGTCCGCTTGCGACCAACCCGAGCCGTTCGATCTTGCCAATCCAGCGGCGCACTACCTTCTCGTACTCCACCTCCACGGCCTGCAATCGAGGATCGCACGCCAGCATGCGGCGCAGACGCCTTTGCAACGGGGCGAGCTCGGTCGCGGCGCCCGCGGTAATCCGACTCACCAACGGCAGCAGCGCGCGCGCCTCCGACAGCGTGAATATCTGCGTTTCGCCCGGTCGGCCGATCCGCGCCACGTCACAGATTTCGAATTCCGGTTCATGCATTGGCGATTGCGAGATGCTTTGGCCTCACACCGACTATCAATAGGGTTACAGCATAGGTTATTAAACCAGACGCAACGCAAATAACCAATCGACCGATACGCGGCAGGGCCGGCGCGTCGAGCCACGACGCCGCGCTACCGACCAGCAGGTAGAGCACCCCGGACATGACAGCGGTGGCCAGCAGCACGCGAATCACCAGGACACCGCGGCCGGGATCGGAAACCAGCGCGCCCTCCCGGTGCAGGATGCGACCCAGCAACGCCGCGTTCGCGATGCCCGCGAGGCTCGTGGCCAGTGCCAGGCCGATATGGGCCAACGGGAACACAAGCGTCACACTCAGCACGACGTTGACGACCATCGAGATCGCCCCGACCCGCACCGGCGTGGCCGTGTTCTGCCGCGCGAAGAACCCCGGCGCGAGTACCTTGACGAAGGCAAACCCGATCAGTCCCAGCGCGTAGGCCTGCAGGGCGCCGGCGGACATGACCACGTCGTTCGCGCCGAACTGGCGGTAGTTGAACATGGCCGCCAGCAACGGCACGGCGAGCATTGCCAGCGCCGCGGCGGCGGGCAGGATGACCACGATCACCCAGCGCAGCGCGAGGTTTAGCGTACGGCTGAATTCCGTCTCGTCGCCCGCGGCATGAGCACGCGAAAGTCCCGGCAGGATGGCCGTGGCGAGCGCAATGGCGAAAACGCCCAGCGGAAACTCCATGAGCCGGTCGGCGTAGTACAACCACGACACGCTGCCGGTGACCAGGAACGACGCCAGCAAGGTATTGACCAGGATGTTGATCTGGGCAATCGAGGAACCGAAGATGGCAGGAAGCATGAGCTTGAAAACCCGCCCCACCGACTCGCCGGCGGCGCCGTCACCGCTTCGATCGCGCAACGAGGGGCGAGGCAGCATGCCTTCGCGCTTGAGAAAAGGAACCTGGAAAAGCAGTTGCACCACGCCGGCGGCGAGCACGCCCAGGCCCAGCGCCGCGGCATCGTTGTCCAGCGCGGGCAGCAGCAGAAACACCGCCGCGATCAGGGAGAGATTGAGGAATACCGGCGTGAACGCGGCGGCGGCGAACTTGCCGCAGGTGTTCAGGATGCCGGCCGACATGGTGACCAGCGAGATGAAGAACAGGTACGGGAAAGTCAGCCTCAGCGCGTCGACCGTGGCGTCGAACTTGGCGGGTTCGTCAACGAATCCCGGGGCCAGGCACCAGACGATCTGTGGCGCGAACAAGATACCGAGCGCGCTCAGGATGACGAGGATCACCCCGAGGCGCCCGGCCATGAGCGAGAGGAACCTTCCCGTCGCGTGGGGCTGCTGCTCCCGGACGGCCGAAAACACCGGGACGAAGGCGACCGTGAAGGCGCCCTCGCCGAAGATTCGCCGCAGGAAGTTGGGAACCCGGAAGGCAACGAAGAAGGCGTCCGCCACGAGGCCCGCGCCGACGAACTGGGCGAACGCCATGTCGCGCACGAGGCCGGAAATCCTTGACAGCAGGGTCATGGATCCCACGACGGACGTGGACTTCAGCAGCTTGCGTGACATCGATGGAGGCGCTCGGGGTGATTTCGGCCGACTTGCCGACGGATATTGACTGTACTTGGTTTTTCTGGCAAATTCGCGCGGTTTTGAACCTGCAACGATTGTTGTTTCCAGGAGTTAGGATTGGCTAATTCACCTCAGGCGCGAAAGCGTGCCCGCCAGAACACCGTTCACCGCGAGCGCAACATGTCGCAGCGTTCCGCGATGCGCACCCAGATCAAGAAGTTCCTCAAGCTTGTCGAGGCCGGCGACAAGGACGCGGCGGCGCAAGTATATCGCACCGCCAGTTCCTTGTTGGATCGCGCCGCGCGCAAGAATCTCGAGAGCCGAAACAAGGCCGCCCGCCTGAAGAGCCGCCTCAATGCACGACTGAAGGCGCTGTCCTCGGCCGCCTGATTCCCGGTACTCGCGAACGACCCCGGTACGGGCAACCGACCGGGGTTTTTCTGTTTGGGAATCTTCCAGGGTTGCGGATAAGGCCGCGCGCCGCGGCGAATCGCGCCACGCAACCGTCCCGCCGCCGGCGGCTACAGGACTACCATGTTGTCGCGATGGATCAGTTCAGGCTCGTCGATGTAGCCCAGCACCGCCTCGATACGCTCGGTGGGATGACCCGCGATCTTCGACGCTTCCGCCGAATCGTAGTTGATCAGCCCGCGGGCCACCTCGTTGCCGGCAGTGTCGCAGCAAGCCACCAGGGCACCACGCTCGAAAGTACCCTCGACGCCGGTAACCCCTACCGGCAACAGGCTGCGGCCCGATCGGCGCAATACCTTCACCGCGCCGTCGTCCAGGAACAACCGCCCGTCGACCCGCATTCGCCCCGCCAGCCATAGCTTGCGCGCCGCCATGCGGCCGGCGGCGGGTTCGAACAGCGTGCCCACGGTCTCGCCGTCCAGCAGCCGGCGTAGCACGTCGTCCCGCTCGCCGGAAGCGATCAAGGTACGGGTACCCGAACGCGCCGCCTTTTCCGCAGCGCGAACCTTGGTCAGCATGCCGCCCCGCCCCAGCGCGCCGCCCGGTCCGGCGAACGATTCCAGGCTGCGATCGCCGGCGGCCGCCAGTTCGATCAACCGCGCATCGGCATGCTGCGTCGGGTTGCGATCGAACAAACCCGCCTGGTCAGTGAACAGCACCATGTATTCCGCCTCCACCAGGTTGGCCACCAGTGCCGCCAGCGTGTCGTTGTCGCCGAACTGGATCTCCTCGGTCACCACCGTGTCGTTTTCGTTGACGATGGGGACGACGCCCAGTTGGAGAAGCGAAGACAGCGTGCTGCGCGCATTGAGGTAGCGCCGGCGGTGACCGAGATCGTCACTGGTCAGCAGCACCAGCGCGGTGCGCACGTTGCGCGCCATGAAGACCGTTTCGTAGGCCTGTACGAGCCCCATCTGACCGACCGCCGCGGCCGCCTGAAGCTTGTATATCTCTCGCGGCCGTTCGGTCCATCCAAGCCGCTGGATACCTTCGGCGATAGCGCCCGACGACACCAGCACCACCTCGATGCCGCGTTCGCGAACCTCGGTGATCATTTTCGCCAACCGCTCGACGGTGGCATGGTTGAGTCCGTCGCGCGGGCTGGTCAGCAACGCGCTTCCCACTTTCACAACCCAGCGGCGGCCCCGACCGGGACGCAGCGATTCTTCTAGTCTCTGCGATTTTCCTTGAGCCATTGATGGATCTCGTTGACCAGTTGCAGGCACCCGGTGCCCTTCATTGCCGAGATGGTGAAGACGGGACCGTTCCAACCGAGCGTCGATACGATCTCGGCCGAAACGCCGCCGGCGGCTTCCTCGTCGATGCAGTCGATCTTGTTGAGCACCAACCAGCGCGGAAGCGCTTCGAGCCCGTGACCGAATGCGGCCAGTTCGCCGTCGATGGCGCGCACCGCCGCAATCGGCTCGGACTCGGGATCGAAGCCCGACACGTCGACGACGTGCAGCAGCAGCCGCGTACGGCGCAGGTGCTTGAGAAACCGGATGCCGAGTCCCGCGCCCTGGGCGGCACCGGCAATCAGGCCGGGAATGTCCGCCACCACGAATCCCTCGCCGGGCCCCACGTCCACCACGCCAAGCTCCGGATGGAGCGTGGTGAACGGATAATCGGCAACCCGTGGGCGGGCCTGGGAGATCGCCCGCAGGAATGTCGACTTGCCCGCATTCGGCAGGCCGAGCAATCCCACGTCGGCAAGTACCCGCAATTCCAGGCGCAGCCGACGCTCCTCGCCCGGCTTGCCGTCCTTCGCCAGCCGCGGCGCCTGGTTGGTGCTGCTCTTGAAGCGTGCATTTCCCGCCCCGCCCCGCCCCCCACGGGCCACGATGAAGGGCTCGGTAACGGTCGACAGGTCGACGATCATCTCGTCCGTGTCGGCGTCCCAGACGACGGTCCCGGCCGGCATCGTCACCACGCGATCCTCGCCCCGTCGCCCGGCGCGATTCTTGCCCGCACCCGGCGCGCCGTTGCGGGCCTTGAATTTGCGCGTGAAGCGAAAATCGGCGAGCGTGTTCAGGCCCTTGTCCGCTACCAGCACGATGTCGCCGCCGCGGCCGCCGTCTCCCCCGTCCGGTCCGCCCATGGGTCGGAACTTCTCGCGCAGGAAGCTCAGGCAGCCGTGGCCGCCATTGCCGGCGTGCACCGAGATAATTGCTTCATCGACGAATTTCATGATTCCGGGGGACGAACTTGGGGCGATAGAGTTATCGGACCCCCAATGAAAAAACCCCGCCTCGGGAGCGGGGTTTCTTGGGGGTATCTTCAGATATCGCTCAAGCGACCACGCTCACCGTCTTGCGTTTACGCGGGCCCTTGGTCTCGAACTTGACGGCGCCATCCGTCAGCGCAAACAGCGTGAAATCCTTTCCCATGCCGACATTGATGCCGGGATGGAAGGTGCTGCCCCGCTGGCGCACGATGATGTTGCCCGCCGTGACCTGCTGACCGCCGAAGCGCTTGACGCCGAGCCGCTTGGATTCAGAATCGCGGCCGTTACGGGAACTGCCGCCTGCCTTTTTGTGTGCCATGGAATGTCTCTCGCTCTATGGGACGAAGGATTGTTGGCCTAAGCCGGTCAGCCGATGTCCGTGATCTCGAGCTCGGTGAATGACTGGCGGTGCCCCTGGTTGCGGCGGTAGCCCTTGCGCCGTTTCATCTTGAAGACGCGGATCTTGTCCCCGCGTCCGTGCCCGAGCACCTTGGCAGCCACCGATCGCCCGTCCAAAACCGGGTTACCGACCGAGACGTTCTCGCCGTCCGCGACCATCAATACACGATCGAGCGATACGGAATCGCCCGCCTCCGCTGCCAGTTTCTCGACCTTGACCCGGTCACCGACTGCGACCTTGTACTGCTTGCCGCCGGTTTCTACTACCGCAAACATCTCGTTACTCCGCTTCGCCGCTCAAAATGGAATCGTAAAACCGCGCGATTCTAGTGATTTGGGGCACCAGAGTCAATCGCGAAGCGTACATTACGACACGTGTGATTTTTGTATTCCGGTGCGCTGTCACGAATCCGTATAATACGAATTTTACTCGACTTTCCCGACTAACCGAAGATTCCCGACCGATGAACCCAGCGGCCCCCTGCAACCCGAGGCCAGTGGCGTCGACCGTGACCGCCGCCCCAGCCGACCCGCGTTCGCTCCTCGAATCGGCCGTGGGACTCGTCGAGAACCAGATGCAGGCCGTGAACCGGCGCATCCAGGAAAGCCTGGAATCGGATATCGTTCTGATTCGCAGTCTCGCCGCCTACATCGTCAACAGCGGCGGCAAACGGCTGCGGCCGGTGACCCTGCTTTTGACCGCCCGGGCGCTGGAGGGAGATGACGGTCCCGCCGTCAACCTGGCGGCCGTGCTCGAGTTCATCCACACCGCCACGCTGCTGCACGACGATGTCGTCGACGCCTCGGACCTTCGCCGCGGAAACGCCACGGCCAACGCCGTGTGGGGCAACGAGGCCACCGTGCTGGTCGGAGACTTCCTGTACTCGCGGGCCTTCGAAATGATGGTGGAAACGGACAGCATGGCGGTAATGCGCGTGATGGCCGAGACCACCAACCGCATCGCCGAAGGCGAGGTCATGCAACTTCTCAACGCCCATTCGCCGGACGTTACCGAGGCCCAGTACCTGGAAACCATCACCCGCAAGACCGCCAAGCTGTTCGAATCCGCCGGCCGCCTCGCCGCCATCATCGCCGGCGCGAGCGAGACGGTGCACGACGAGCTGGCCCGGTACGGCCTGCACCTGGGCATCGCCTTCCAGATGGTCGACGACCTGCTCGATTACACGCAGGACGCGGAATCCATGGGCAAGCAGCAGGGCGACGACCTTGCCGAAGGCAAGCCCACCCTGCCCCTCATCCACGCCCTCTCGCACGCCTCCGCCGACGAGTGCAAGCTGATCCGTCACGCGATCGAGAACGGCGAGCGAGACAATTTCGAGCGCATCGTCAAAATAATTGAATCGACCGGCGCACTTGCGTACACTTCGCGCCGGGCGCGCGAGGAGGCCGAGATAGCGAAAAGCGCACTGGCCTGCCTGCCGGAATCCCGATACCGGTCAGCCCTTGAGGCCCTCGCAGACTTTTCCGTCGCCCGGACGTTCTGATCCCCGCGCGGGACAACGCCTGATTATTCCTGCCACGGGGTGTAGCTCAGCCTGGTAGAGCACTGTCTTCGGGAGGCAGGGGCCGGAGGTTCGAATCCTCTCACCCCGACCAGTAATACAACGATCGACCGACGTTTTTCGGAAACGAATAACAGGGGTGGGGACCAGACGCGGTCCCCAACTGGTTGATCGAGATGTCCGATTTCCTCGCTGGAGTTTTCTTGGCATTAAGCCCTGGCGTGACGTTCGTCGCTTACAAACACCCCAACGGCTATAAGAAGAACCTGTTTTTTACCTGACGCTGGGCGTAATCACGGTATCGGCAGGGTACTCTATTAAAGGTCCATGGGTTGGTGCGGGACCGTCGGGCAATGGTCTTTATTTAGCGTTATCGATTCCGGTTGTAACGGCCATTTACCATTGACTTGCTTCGTCACCGACGACGTTGGCTCGACGGCGACGAGTAGCGATCGGGATCTGGACCGCAGTTGGCACCCACCTCCTCGATGGCATCGCGGCAGCGGCGGGGTCGATCAGGTCCACCTCCTTGCACAGGGTCCGGCAGATCCAGCAGTCACACCAATCCCGCAGCGTACCCCCATGCGACGGCTGGTTACTCGTTGGGGTAACCCATCAGGATCGTGTCGCCTAGTTGGTCGCGCGATTAGCAGGATCACCGGGCGGCACGCTGCGGAACATCCAACGAAATCCCAGAGCGCCTGGGACCGTTTACTCGGCTGTTGGTCCGCACCTGCCTGAGTGGCAGAAACTCCTCCAGCCACCCTGGCGTCGGGGCGACCGGGTAAACCAACCGATGTATTTCGACCCCGACGACCAGAAGAATCGTCGTTTCTAATCGGTACCCCGGAACGCCACGGCCGAGCGCATCCTTCGGGAACTGCGAGTGAAGAACAAGACGGGCGACACGCGGTTATTCCCGCACGACAGCGTTAACGTCAGCATCACGCGCCGACCGGGTCGCCGGCATCGTTTCCTTGCGGACTCACAGGCTGCGCTTTTTGAATTGTTCAGAACGGAGGGCAGCGGCGAACGGTCATGGACTTATGCGACACCGGAATTTCTCTACTACCATGAGCTACGCCCACTTGTCACCGGAGTCGAGTCGCGCCGGGATCGCCGCTGGCAATATCCCGCCTGCGTAACGGGGGGGAAACAGGTTGGGTAACACGACCTGAAATTGGCCGATATTCTTTTGCGCGTTCCGACCGCCGGCCCCACCGTTAAGCACCTAGCCATCTGATTTTTTTTGATCATTAAACAAATGGCTATTTCTCGGATGGCAGTGCACATCGCTTCGAATACTGTTACTCCCAACCGATTTTATTAAACTACACCTCGTCACCACGGCCACCGTGCGTCACCGTACCGATATTATCGGGTAATTGTCGTGAGCACACGAGCGTGTATAATCCTGGAGCGCCTCACCCGCAATCAGCCGTCTGAGGTATTATTATTTATTCGAATAGAAAATATCGGGCGAAAAATATAACGGAATTAATGCCACGATATTATACAACCTGCGCGGTCCGGTCGGGGAGGAATTTCACTGCAGGTTGATCCGGGCCACATGTGAATGTGACCAGCTTTCCAAAACGACACTTCGCATTAGGAACAAGTCGTAGCAAGCGTCGCTTGTGTAATCGACGGCATTCTGTGGCGGGAGGAAATAAAGATGCTCACAAAAACTTGGCGCGTATGGCCGGAAACCTTTGCGATCGTAAGTTCGAATCCATCACTGCTACCGGAATACTACGACGTTCACGTTTTCGCGGAATGTGACCCGCCTATGAGCCGCCTGACGATACATGTTCAGCCCGGATCGTCGCTTGCCAGAGATTTCGAAAACAAATCGGTCAGCGATTGCATTACGTTTTCGATTAACGGTGTCATTGTATCGGGGCGGATCGTCAAATCTGGGCGCGATCTGTCGCTGGATAGCGGCGAGACGATCATGCTTGTCGTCGAATGTTCGATTCTGGAAGTCGCAGACGTCCTCGATCGTTGCATCCGATCGGCGGGACCGGACGAGCCGGTTATCACGCCCAGTGATTGATCAAAGTCGCGATTTGCCAGCACGAACGCAACCGGCAAGCCCAAACGTCGATAGAATCGATTGGTCAGCGTCAAGATTGTCCTCGCATTCGATCCTGCGAACTACTCGCCGCCGGCTTCTTCCTGTGACTCTATCGACGATTGCACACAATTCTCAAGCACTGGGGCTTGAAATTCGTACTGACTCGATGCGCCATGAAAAAGTGCCTTTCATGGATCGCATGTTCAGATCGATCCGCTTCTTCACACGTCGTGTTTCACGACTCGTCCCGAATCTTGATCAAGGTTCACAGTCCGACCCCAGCGCAATAAAGTTTTCATCGTAGGCATTTACACAAACTACGGTTTCAGTCAAATCCTCCACGATATCACCGTCAACCTGTGAGTTGGCAATCATGGCCGCAGAACTGCCTGCGCTGCCAGGCACGCCATAGAAAACGGTTCCCGACAAGCGAGCGT
>JAUIEZ010000003.1 GCA_030429665.1 Gammaproteobacteria bacterium
ACCTTCCCGAGATCAATGCGATCAACAACGGCCTGCGCAAGAAGAGCGGCATGATGATCATGGACGCCGAGCGCGGCGGCCATTCGGAGGACGTCTGCACCTACGTCAAGGCCGACATCGGCCAGATGTCCAAGGGCAACCTCGCGCCCAACGGCAAGCCCATGCCCACACCCGATCTGCTGCTGCTGTCCTACACGGGTTGCTTCACCTTCATGAAATGGTTCGAGTTGCTCAGGCACGAGTACGGCTGCGAGACGGCGATGCTGCACGTGCCGTACACGGGTGACGGCGAGATCACCGACAACATGCGCAGCTACGTGGTCAGGCAGCTCAAGGAAGAGGTTATTCCGAAGCTCGAGCGCGTCAGTGGGGTGAAGTTCGACATCGACCGCCTGCGCGAAAACCTCAAGCGCTCTGCGCAGGCCGAGGACGACCTGGTGTGGGTGCTGCAAAGCGCACGCAACGTGCGCTCGCCGATCGACGCCTACTTCGGCGGCGTGTACTACATCGGCCCGATTTTCAGCGCCTTCCGCGGCACCCCAGACGCGGTGGACTACTACCGCGTACTGCGCGGGGAGATCGAACAGCGCATCGAGCAGGGTCTCGGCCCGGTGACGCCCGAAGGCGACATGCCCGAGGAGAAATACCGCCTGGTGGTGGAAGGCCCGCCCAACTGGACCAGCTTTCGCGAGTTCTGGAAGATGTTCTACGACGACGGCGCCGTCGTCGTGGCGAGCTCCTACACCAAAGTGGGCGGGGTCTACGACCAGGGCTTTCGTCACGACCCTGACCATCCGCTCGAGTCGCTCGCCGACTACTGCCTCGGCTGCTACACCAACCGCAACCTGCCGACGCGTGTGGGCATGCTCGAGACCTACATCGAGGAGTACCGGGCCGACGGCCTGTTGATCAACTCCATCAAGAGCTGCAACAGCTTCTCGGCGGGGCAGCTCCTGATGATGCAGGAAGTGGAGAAGCGCACCGGCAAGCCGGCCGCCTTCATCGAAACCGACCTCGTCGACCCGCGCTATTTCTCCGCGGCCAACGTCAAGAACCGCCTGGAGAGCTACTTCCAGATGGTGGACCAAAAACGCAGCGCGCGCGCCGCCTGAAGGAGGAACTGACATGAAATGCTTCGTCGGCATCGACCTGGGCTCCACCACCACCAAGGCGGTGGTCATGGACGCGGAAGGCCGGTCCCTGGGACACGGCATCACCAACTCGCGCTCCAACTACGACACCGCCAGCAAGGTGGCGAAGATGGAAGCCTTCGTGAGCGCGCGCCTGACCCTGTTCCGCCGCGCGCTGGACGGGATCGACGCTCTCGAAGGATGCGTCGACGAGTTCGTCGGCGGCATCGAACGAAATTTCCGGCTGGAACTGTTCCTCGAGCAGTTGCAGGATCTGCGCGGGACGTGCCTGAAGACGGCGCGCGAACCGGCCTTCATCGGACGGCGCGACCAGCTCACGGAGGCGCTCGACGAGATCTTCGATCGCCTGCAGCTATCGCTGGCGGAACTGTTCGCCCCGGGCGCCGAGCGAAAGTCCGACTTTTTCCGCGATCTCGCGGGCGCCGAGTACATGGACGTGGGCGAGGACATCGCGGCCGCGAGCGGCCTGTCGTTCGACAGCCTGCTCAACGTGTACGACAAGTCGATCATCGAGGTCGAGAACCGTCCCCCGGAGACGGCGCTCGCGGAGAAGTTTCTCGCCGCCCTGGAGCGCGTCATCGCCGAGGGTGGAATCCGCGCCGACATGCAAACCGTGCGACGCGTCGTCGAGGAGGCGCTCGCGATCGAATTCGAAGCGCACTACACGGTGGGCACCGGATACGGCCGCGTGAGACTGCCGTTTCCCAAGGAGCACATCCGGTCCGAGATCCTCTGTCACGGACTCGGTGCCCACCTCATGTACCCGAAGACGCGCACCGTGCTCGACATCGGCGGCCAGGACACCAAGGGCATCCAGGTCGACGAGCGCGGCATCGTCGCCAATTTCCAGATGAATGACCGCTGCGCGGCGGGCTGCGGCCGCTACCTCGGCTATATCGCCGACGAGATGAACATGGGTCTGCACGAGCTGGGCCCCATGGCGATGAAGGCAACGCGCACGGTGCGCATCAATTCGACCTGCACCGTGTTCGCCGGCGCCGAGCTGCGAGACCGCCTGGCGCTGGGCGAGAAGCGCGAGGACATCATCGCCGGTCTGCACCGCGCCATCATCCTTCGCGCCATGTCGATCATCTCGCGCTCGGGCGGCATCTCCGACCAGTTCACTTTCACCGGCGGCGTCGCCAAGAACGAGGCCGCGGTCAAGGAACTGCGCAAGCTCGTCAACGAGAACTACGGCGACGTGACCATCAACATCAACCCGGACTCGATCTACACCGGCGCCCTGGGCGCGGCCGAGTTCGCGCGGCGCGCCGGCGGCGCGCCCGCGTCGCACTGATACGGGGAGGCTACGGCTATGACCACAACCGCGGGAATCGACGTCGGCACCGGTGCGATCAAGGCCGTCGTGTTCGACGTCACCGACGGACGAACCGAGTGGCTTTCGCGGCGCAACCTGAAGATCCGCCAGAAGGATCCTCTCAAGCTCGCCGCCCAGGCGTTCGACGAAGTGCTCGAAGAGGCGGGGCTGAAACGCGACGAGATTCACTACGTCGCCACCACCGGCGAGGGCGAGAACGTACCTTTCGCCACGGGTCATTTCTACTCCATGACGACACACGGTCGCGGCGCGCTCTACCTCGATCCCGAGACCCGCTCGGTGCTCGACATCGGCGCCCTGCACGGTCGCGCAATCAAGATAGACGCGCGCGGCAAGGTGCTGACCTACCGCATGACCAGCCAGTGCGCCTCCGGCTCCGGGCAGTTCCTGGAGAACATATCGCGCTATCTCGGGATCGCGCAGAACGAGATCGGGGCATTGTCGAAGCAGGCCGACAACCCCGAGAACGTGTCCAGCATCTGCGCGGTATTGGCCGAGACCGACGTCATCAACATGGTGTCGCGCGGTATCAGCGCGCCGAACATACTGCGCGGCATCCACCTGTCCATGGCCGATCGCCTTGCCAAGTTGTTGCGCGTCATCAAGGCCGACGACGGCATCACTTTCCTGAGCGGCGGCCTTGCCCTCGACGACGGACTGCTCGACGCGCTGAACTATTCGCTGGAGAAAATGAAACTGAAGATAACGGCGCGAAACCATCCCGACTCGCCCTACGCGGGCGCGATCGGGGCCGCTGTTTGGGGCGCCTTCCGCTATCAGAAGCTGCTCGATGCGGGCACGCTGGCAAAGGCGTCCTGACTGCTGTCGATCAACCCCAGACAACCCGTGGAGGTGTCACCGTGGCCCTAATGATCACCGACGAATGCACGCTCTGCGACGCGTGCGTGACCGAATGTCCCAACCAGGCCATCAGTCCCGGTGACGACATGTACGTCATCGACCCGCTGCGCTGCACCGAGTGCGTCGGCCACTTCGACGAGCCGCAGTGCAAGCTGGTGTGCGACCCGGAGTGCATCGTCGCCAACCCCGAGTTCGTCGAAAGCCCCGACGAGTTGCAGGCCAAGTACGAGATGTTGCAGTGATGGCCGGCAACGTCATGCCCGCGGCGGCGCCCGCGATTCGTCCGGCCGACGGCTCCGACCTCGACCGTATCGTGGCGCTCGACGCAGAAGCCGCCGGCATGCGCCGCGCGGACTTTTTCCACAAGCGCTGGCACGCCATGCAGGCCGCTCCGCAGGACTATCTCGCGCTGGTCGCTGACGGCGGCGACTCGGTCGACGGATTCGCCATGGCGCACATCCTGTCGGGCGAGTTCGGCGACGACGAGCGCTACGCCATCCTCGACGGTTTCGCGGTGGACGCGGCGCGACGGCGCGCCGGAACGGGCGGCGCGCTCATCGAGGCGATCAAGGACGCCGCGCGCGTCCTCGGCTGCTCCGACATTCGCACCCAGGTCCAGTGGAGCCGACAGGACCTCCTGGCATTCCTCGCCGGCCTGGATTTCTCGCCGGCTCCGGTGCTCGTGCTCGAACGCGGGTTCGAGGATTCCACGCCATGAAGACGCAAGACGAACCGCTGTTCTCGCCGCGCCACAACCCCGAAGCGCAGGAGGCGGACTTCAGCGACCCGTTCGGAGGCGACCCCGAGTCGCTCGAGCGCAGCCCGTTGAGAATCCGCTCGCTGAACGCCGGCGACCTGCCCGCCATCGCCCGCATCGACCATCGCGCCACCAGGCGCGACCGGCACCTCTACCTGGCGCAGAAAGTCTCGGAGGTGCTCGACCAGACCGGGGTGCGACTGTCGCTGGTGGCCGAGGACCATGACATGCCCGTGGGCTACATCATGGCCCGGCTCGACTATGGCGAGTTCGGGCGCACCTTCGCCACGGCGGTGATCGATACCATCGGTGTCGATCCCGGCTACCACGGAATCGGCCAGGCACTGCTCGCGCAGCTCACCGGCAACCTGCGCTCGCTGCGGGTGGAAGGCATGCGCACCATCGTGCGCTGGGACGACGGCGAACTGGTGCGCTTCCTGTCGCAGAACGGGTTCGCCCCCGCGGCGCGCATCGCCCTGCGCTGCGCCCTGTAAGTCCGGCCGCGGGAGCAGACCGATGCGGTTCGAAGCGAAACGGGCCGTGATAACCGGCGGCTCGCGCGGCATCGGCCGATGCATCGCGCAGCGGCTGCTACGCGAAGGTGCGCGCGTCCACGTATTCGACCGCGTCGCGGGCGAGGCGCCGGGCGCGGCGTTTCACACTGTCGACGTCGACGACCCGGCGAGCGTCGCCCGGGCGGTTGCATCGCTGGATGGCGAGGTCGACCTGCTGGTGAACAACGCCGGCATTACCCGCGACCGCACCCTCATGAAAATGACCGACGACGAATGGCACGCGGTCGTCGACACCAATCTCGGCGGCGCGTTCTACATGCTGCGCGCGGTCGCGCCGTTGATGGCCGCGCGCGGCGGCGGGCGCGTGGTGAATATTTCCTCGATCAACGCGCTGCGCGGAAAGTTCGGACAGGCGAACTACACCGCGGCCAAGGCCGGCATGATCGGACTGACCAAGACTGCGGCGCGTGAACTCGGCCGCAAGGGCATCACCGTGAACGCCGTGGCACCGGGAATGGTACTGACCGACATGGCGCGTTCGCTTCCGGCCGAGGCACTCGAGCGTTCCCGCGCCGAGACCGCGCTCGGTGAGCTCGCGACGCCGGAAGACGTCGCAGCGGCGGTGCTGTTCCTGCTCTCGGACGACGCCGCGGCCATCACGGGACAGGTACTGCAAGTCGACGCAGGACAGTACACCTGAATCACCGGACATCCAAACCTCGCCAGAGTCGACTTGACCAATATCAATGCGCGTCCCGGGAACGGTGGCAATACTGAACACCGTCGCCCCGCCCCCCGGGGGCCGAACACGGATTCACCGACGGGTGAACGGGAGGTAGACGTGGCAAGCATACAAACCAGAATGACCGACGATCACCAACGCTGCGACGCGCTGTTCGCCGAGGCCGAGGAACTGGTTACCGAGGAGCGCTGGGACGAGGCCGCGGTGCGCCTGGAGGAATTCTCGCGGGCGATGGACCGGCATTTCAGAATGGAAGAAGAGGCGTTGTTTCCGGCTTTCGAGGCGGCGACCGGCATCACCGCCGGCCCCACCGAGATCATGCGCTCGGAACACGGCCAGATGCGGTTGCTCATGGAAGCGATGACGGATGCGGCCAACCGTCACGACCGCGACGACTTCCTCGGACAGTCGGAGACGATGCTCATCATCATGCAGCAGCACAACGCAAAGGAAGAACAGGTACTCTATCCGATGGCCGACGAGTCCATCACGGAAGGTCGCGAGCACCTGATGCAGCAGCTCGACGAAACGTAGATCGCCGACCTCATGGAGCGCTACCTCGACGTCAGTACGCTGGAGGCGCCCGAGCCGCTGGAGCGGATACTCTCGTCGGTCGATGCGCTTGGGCGCGGAGAGTCCCTGCACGTCTACCATCGCCGCGACCCGCTATTACTGTTCCCGCTGCTCCAGGATCGTGACTGCCGGTGGCTCTCTGGCCGCGACGACGACGACATGGTTCACGTTTTCATTTGGCGCGACGGCGACGACGGTGCCGCTCGCGCGGCCGCCGAGGCGTTCGCTCGATGCACCCGGGCCTGAATCTTCAGCAGGCGCCACCGATCTCGGTGCCGTTTCGCTTTTTCATCGCGGCGCCACTGTTCGGCGCGGCGGCGGGGCTGACGCTCCTGGCGTTCGGTCCCGGGGTGCTTGTCTCGCGCTGGGCGCCGACGACGCTGGCTTCGACGCACCTGGTCACGATCGGATTCATCGGCCTCGTCATGTGCGGCGCCCTGATGCAAATGTTGCCCGTGATCGCCGGCGTGGTGATACCCCGCCCGATCCTGGTGAGCCGAATGGTCCACCTGCTGCTGGTCGTCGGTACGCTGTCGCTGGCGGCCGGCTTTCATTGGTGGTCGGCCCCGCTGCTGAAACTCTCCGCCGCGCTGCTTTCGGCCGGTTTCGTGGTTTTTGTCGCCGCGGTGTCCGCCGCGCTGTTGCGGGCCCGGGGCGGCGACAGCGTCACCGCGATGCGCGCTGCCGTCGCCGCGCTTGCGGTCACCGTCGCGCTCGGCGTGTTCACGGCTCTCGAACTGGTCTCGGCACGATCCGGGCCCAATGTCGCGTCGCTCACCAATTTGCACCTGGCCTGGGGCATCCTGGGATGGGTGGGGCTGCTGGTCTGCGGCGTCGCCTACCAGGTCGTGCCCATGTTCCAGATCACCCCACGATACCCGCGCTGGCTGACGCGCCACCTGGCGCCCGGGGTGCTTGCCGGCCTGGTGGTGTGGACTGCGCTTTACATCGCGGGCGACGACGTTCCCGCCCTTGCCGCGCCGGCATGGCTGGCGACGTGGATCGCGGTATTCATTACCTTCGCCGTCACCACGCTGCGACTGCAAGCCAGGCGACGGCGTCGCACCGAGGACGTTACGCGTGCCTTCTGGATCGTGGGCATGCTTTCGATCCCGGCCAGCGGCGTGCTCTGGACGGCCATGCAGGTCGGTGCCGATTCCGCTCTCGTGAACCGGCTGCCGGTGCTGCTCGGTGTCTGTCTGCTCATCGGCTTCGCGGTTTCGGTGGTCAACGGCATGCTCTACAAGATCGTTCCGTTCCTGGTGTGGTTTCACCTGAAGCGCTCCGCGCAGGGCGCGGCCTGCCCGGACGTGCCCAACGTGAAACGGGTTATCTCCGCCGGCCGCATTCGCTGGCAGTTCCGTCTGCACCTCGGGGCATTAGGCGCGCTGATATTGGCCGCGCTGTGGCCGGCGTGGCCGAGCTACCTCGCAGGCCTCGCATTGGTGGCGTCGTTCTCGTTGTTATGGGCCAACCTGGCTGAAGGGGCGCTGGTCTACGTGCGCGTGACGCGCGACAGGCGTAAACGACAGCCCGTGAGCCTGGCGTCTGCCGCCGCTGGCGCCGACTCGCCACGCGGAATCGAAACGCCGCCTCGGTAGTACACCGAGACGTCATCGTGTCAGGGTTTGCGCCGATCGTCGTTCCCGGCTTCGATCCACTCACGCAATACATGCCGCTGTATCTTGCCGGTCACGGTTCGCGGCAAAACCTCGACCAGTCGAATGTCGCGCGGACACTTGTAGATCGCGAGACCGGCGCGAAGGTGTTCGAGAAGGTGCTTGCGAAAGCGTACTTCGTCGGTCTGCGGGTATGACGGCACGACAAACATCGTGGTGCGCACGAGTCCATCGCCGTCGCTGCGTCCGACGACCGCCGCGTCGGCGACGCCGTCGGCGGTGCATGCGCGCTCCTCGATTTCCAACGGACTCACCCACTGACCGGATATCTTCAGCATGCTGTCGCGGCGGCCGTGGTGGCGCCACCAAGCGTCCGCGCCAACGCTGAACACGTCGCCGGTAACGTACCAGTCGCCGACGAAGGTCTGGCGCGACAGCGCCTGTCGATTCCAATAGCGATCCGCCACCGAGGCGGTCCTGAGCCACAACGCTCCCGGCGTGTCCGGCTCGACGATGGCGACGCCGTTTTCGTCCAGCAGCTTCGCTTCCACCCAGGGCTGCGTCCGGCCCGTGCAGCCCGCGCGCCACGCCCGAGGGTGGTTGGCGATCACCAGGAACAACGTCTCGCTGGTGCCGATCCCCTCGAAGATGGGCTGGCCGGTCATTTCGTGCCACGCCTTGAGCACGCAGGCGGGCAGACCCTCGCCCGCCGACACGCACCCGCGCAACGACCGGAACGCGCCCCGCTCGGCCACGCGCTCGGCGATCAGGCTGCGATAGAACGTGGGCACGGTAAAAAAATAGTCCGGCCGATGGGTCTCGACAACTCGCGCCACCTCGTCCGCCGCGGGCCAACCCCGGTTGACGATCACCGTCGCGCCCGCGCGCAGCCCGCCGAAAAACGCATTGCCGAGGGCGTAGGCAAAGAACATTTTCGACGAGCAGAACAGGCGGTCGCGGGGGCGGACGCCGAGATTCTCGACCTGGTGTCGATCGGCCTCGAGCAGGTCGTGGTGCAGGTGAACGACAGCCTTCGGGGTTCCAGTGGTGCCGGACGAGTACACCCAGCACGCCATGTCGTCGGGGGACATGGCGGCCGACACCAGGCGATCGGAGCAGCCGCCGATCAGGTCGTCGATCGATGCGCGCGTCCCGTCCCGCGGCCGGCTGACGACGAGCCTCGGACGATAGTCGAGTTGCGACTCGATCGTCTCGTACACCTCGAGCAGGTCGCGCTCGACGAGAAAGAAACGCGGGCGGGCCTCCTCGAAGACCGCTTTCAGGTCGGCGGCGCTGGCGCGCAGATTGATCGCCACCGCGACCGCGCCGATGCGAATCGCGGCGAGGTAGCAGGCAACGAAGTCCACGCCGTCGTCGAGCATCAGCAGCACGCGGTTCTCGCGCCCTACGCCGGATGCCAGCATGGCGTTGCCGTAGCGGTTCACGAGCCGGTCGAGCTCCCGGTAGGTAACGGTACGATTCGGTTCGATGACCGCCGCCACGTCGTCGCCGGCCAGGGCCCGTCCTCGCCCGATGATCTCGTCGGCGGCGTTCATGAACCGGGCTGGCGCCGCGGCGTTCATTCAGCCGGCCCCGACGCGCTCGGGCGGTCGCAGGTAGGCGGTCATGCGCTCGCGAACGTCGGAGGGAATGGGCACCGGCCTGAGGTCGTCGAGGGACGCGCAGACCAGTCGATGCACGGCGCGCAGACGCTCCTCGCCGCCACAGGTAAAACAGTGCTCGAGCACGAACGCCCGGGTGCGCAGGTCGACCACCACAAGTTCGAGACGAAGCACTTCCTCGAGCCGCGTCGGCGCCGCAAAGCTGACGTCCATGTGCGCCGTGGGAATGCCGAGCCGCCGTTGGAAGTGAAGCTCGCTGTAGGGACAACCGAGCGCTTCGCGGAACCACTCTTCGATAACGTTGTTCATCATCTCGATATAACGCGGGTAGAACACGATGCCCGCGGCGTCCACGTGCTGGAAACGGATCGGCATGTCGATGGCGTAGGTGCGAAAAGTCATGAATCCGGCACCACGGCGGTCGCCTCGATCTCGAGCTTCGCGCCCTCCTCGATGAATCCCGCCACCTCGATCACCGACATGGCGGGAAAGTGGCGTCCCATCACCCGCCTGTACGCGTCCGCCAGGGATTGACGGCAATCGTTGTACTCGCGTGCGTCACCGACGAACCAGGTGAGGCGCACGACGTGCTCCGGCGCCGCGCCGGCTTCGCCGAGCAGCACGACGATGTTGCGCAGCGCCTGCTCGGCCTGCTCGACGAAACCGTCGCTCTCGAGCTTCTCCTCGCGGTTCCAACCGACCTGCCCTGCCAGGAAAACGATTTCGCCGCGCGCTGCGACGCCGTTGCTGTAGCCTTTCGGCCGGACCCAGTGAGGTGGTTGCAGTGTGCGCATTTCGTTGTCCCGAAGGCATGCCGGCGCTTGTTGTCGTGGTATCGAAAAGTTTAACGGATCGTGTAGCGAAATGCAATATAATGCGTTGTGTAGTAATCTAAATATGCTATATATTTCTCTCTCGCTGCCGCGGGCACGCCAGGCTGTCGCGGACTCGTTGCACAGGCGATTGCGATGTCCGCGACCGCGCCAGTTCGCCGTTACGACACGCGTTCGCGGTGCACTAACGAGAAAATGGAAGCAAGCGACCCACGGGCGCCGCGGTCCGTGACAAGTCTCAATCACGCCTCGGGCGCGCACTCGGCCGCGAAAGTATGAAAAGCCCCGTCAGCGTCACCACCACGCCGTGCAGGAGGGTGGCGAGCATGCTGCCCGTGATTGCATGGACGAATACCAGGCTGACGGCCATTGCCGAGAGAGCGACGACTTTGACGGAACGACCGATCGCGCCGTACTCCCGCCAGTCGCGCAGGGTCGGTCCGTAGCGGGGGTGCGTGAGCAGCCAATTCTCGAGTCGCGGCGAACTCTTGCTGAACGCCCACACCGCGACAAGCAGGAAGGGCGTCGTGGGCATCACCGGCAGGAACGCGCCGACAATTCCGAGCGCCGTGCAAAGGCCACCGATCCCGGCGTGGATCCAGCGCATCGCGTAGGGGGTCATGGGACGTCGCGCTAGCAGCCGAATAGTGTGTACCCGGGGAAAATTCTAACCACCGACTTGCGAGTTTGCACGACGCTCGTGGCGACGGCGTCACTCTCACCGCGACGGGACGATCTTTTCCGCGGTCTAACGATCACTACGCGGGCGCGGTAGGCCGCCGCTGACGGTTGGCCGGGAAAGCCCCGGCAATGGCCGGGCCCACCGAAAAGGCGGATTGGACCACCCGGCGCGTGAGCCTGAAAAAACCGCGACCGAAATGCCGCACCCGACGGCCGGTAGCGAACCCGGACGCGCCGTGAGAAGAGTCAACCGCGTAACGATTGCCGGGTGCCGGCGGGAACGCCGGTAGTCGCGGGTCTACCGGAATAACCCGGGCAAGGAAGCGCCCCGGCGCGTGGGCACATCGACACGCCGGGGCGCAGCATTGTTCTCCACGGGAGACGATCGGAGCACGTGGCTTAAACCCGGGACTCGCGCCGGGAGCGCTCGACGGGATTTGACCAACATCAATGCGTAATCGGCGAGCGGCGCGAATACTGGTACTTGGCGCCGCCATCGGGAGACCGAGAGCGGCTGGGTTCGCATCGCGCGACATGGCCGTCGCCGCGAATCCCTATTTCAGGCCCTTGTCGCGGAAGAACTCGCGATACTTGTAGTCTTCTTCGTTGATATGATGAATGAGCCAGTCCCACAACATCGAACCGAATTTCTTCTTGAACCGCATCTCGCGATTATTGATCTGTGACTGGACCTTCACCAGATCGGCGACGAACCTGTCGTGCAAATTCTTGTGGGTCGGATAATCGGGGTAGCCGTGTACCTGCATCAATTTTTCCTCGTCGCGAAAATGCGTCTCCACGTAACGCATCACGCGGCTGAATAGCGCGTCAATGCGGCGCCAATCCGAATTCGTCGGCTCGCGCGCGGACATCTCGTCGACGATCCGGTTGAACTCGACGGCGTACGACGCCAACCGAAGATGTTGCCGGTTGATGTCGTTGACACCCACGTCCTTGAGCAGGCAGTGGGCCGCCGGAGCGGTCAGGTCTGTCTTTCGCGTAAACACGTTCGACCTCCGGGTTTGATTTACGGTGCAAAGTTCCTGCGAGTTTGTTCCGCGACGCGCCTGCGAGATGGAAACCGGTGCGTCGACGAGGCATGCTGATCCTGCTCAAGCAGCGGATGGCGGCCGATCGTCAACGGGTGCGGCTTCGCCTGGCGTCGCTTGCATCCACTCGTCAACCTCGGACGGAAGCGAATTGATCGAATGTCCGTTTTCTTCCTGATCGGCATTGCCATCAACGTGATGGTGCTCGTCGCCTTCGGCGCGTGGTTCGTTTCGCAGTGGCGCAAGACCGGGCGATCGCGCCGCAACCAGGATTCGCGCGGATGAAGCCGACCGTCAAGGGAACGCTGGTGCTTCTCGCCGTTTGGGCCGCCGTCCTCGCCGTCACCGCCTTTTTGCTCACTCCGCGATCCGGGGATCTCCCGGACGAGCAGATCGTCGCGGTGATGCGTCCGGCGCCAACGCCGCTGGAAGCGTTCGAATTGACCGATCAGGACGGCTCGCCGTTCGAGGCCGGAAGCCTGCAGGGCAAATGGACGTTTCTTTTCTTCGGCTATACCTACTGTCCGGACATCTGTCCCGCGACGCTCGCCTTGCTGTCGGGGGTGACCGCCGACATGGAATCCGACGGATGGTCCCGGGACGACTACCAGGTGGTGTTCGTTTCGATAGACCCCGGGCGTGACGACCCGGCACACATTCGGCGCTACCTCGAATTTTTCGGCAAGGACCATGTCGGCGTGACCGGCGACGTTGACGCCCTGCGCGCATTCGCAAACCAGTTCGGCGCGCAGTTCTACCGGCTGGACGAGGAGGCGCCACCCGGGCACTACTTCATGGCGCACTCGAGCTCGATTTTCCTCGTCGACCCCGAGGCCGAGTTCGTCGCGGCATTCTCTCCGCCGCACGACCGATCCACGATCGCCGCGCAGTTTCGCCGCATCGTCGACTGGTTGTGACGCGATGACCGTTCCTGCCACTCCAGCCGATTCCGAAAAACCGTGACCCAGTTCATCGACGTCGCGCCGCCGGTGCTCGCGGTGCTCAATACGACCGCGGCATTGCTGCTTTGCGCCGGCTACCTGTGCGTCCGCGGTGGACGCGTGCGCGCGCACCGCTACTGCATGGCCACCGCGCTGGCCGTGTCTACGTGCTTCATGGTCGTCTATCTCTACTATCATTCGATCGTCGGAAACATTCCGTTCGCCGGTACGGGCCTGGTACGCCCGGTGTATTTTTCCCTGCTGGCGAGCCACGTGATCCTGGCCGCCGTCCTGTTCCCTCTCGCCCTGACGACGGCCGGGTTCGCTATGTTCCGGCGCACGACGCGCCACCGGCGAATCGCCGTGTGGACGCTACCGATCTGGCTCTACGTCTCCGTAAGCGGCGTCGCGATATACGTGATGGCCTTTCACGTCTATACCGCGTAGCGACGCGATCTCGCGTCGGCCGTTGTCCGGACGCGATGCGTGCCGGCGCCTGCCGAGCCAATCGCCCACGCCGCGCCGGGGCCGCATCGCCCGGATGACGATAACCAGGAACACGACGCCGCCAACCACCGAGACCAGCCCGCCGACGCCCATCAGGCCCATGCCCAGGATCTTCTCGATCGCGTCGAGCGCCTGCGCCTCGCCCGCCGTCTTGCGCTGCACGCCGTAACCGCCCGACCAGGCCAGACCCGCGACGTGCAGGAGTTGCCCGCCGCCGTACAGCCACGGCTGCAACGTCACCATCCTGCCCGCCGGACGCATGAAGCCCAACAGCGGCAGCAGGTGGTACGTAACGCCCATGTAAGCCAGCGTGATCGCGACGATGGAGCCGTGGTAGTGGGCCGGGACTGTGACGTTGCTGCCGTCGATGAGGAAGCCGATCAAGCCGCCGGCGCCGAACAAAATCATCGAGGCGAACAGCGCCGAGCGCTCCGCGCCGAATCCGCCCGCGCGGCGAAACGAGCCGACGAGATTGACCAGGATGATCATGCCGATCGGCACCGCGGCGAGGCCACCCCCGTAACGCATCAGCCAGGTCATGGTCTGGATATGGTCGGGGGAGTCGACCTCGAAACTGATGTACGCCACGGGCGTCAGCAGCACCGGGAACAACCCGATCATGAACAGAAAAAGCACGATCCGCGGCGTCAGGCGCGAGGCGATTCCCGACACCGTCGCCAGCCACAACCAGGACACCAGCATCAGCTGAACGTGCACGAACTGCAGGGCATGGCCGGCGCCCCAGAAGAGCAGCTCGTAGTAGCGCTCGCCGTCGAGGCCGGAAGGCAGGCCGAGGTAGGAGGAAACCAGCGCGCCGATTGCCACGAGCGCCGCCACCAGCGACGAGAACAGCCCGAAACGCAGCGCGCCCTGCCCGGTGATCGCGCGACCGATGGGCCGCAGCGCGCCCAGCCCATGCGCCACCAGCAGCGCGAATCCCGCGCCGAAAACCGTCAGGCCGGTAAAGAACACCGGGTCGTCCAGCACCGGCACGTAATTCGTCATCAAAGGTCCGCCGGCGCCCAGGAAGGGCGAAACCGTGATCACGGACGCGCCCGCGACGCACAGGGCAAGCGCCAGGCGTCCCAACCACAACCAACGGGCGGCGCTGTTGATGGTCCAGAACACGCCCGCCATGGCCAGGAACCAGACCAGCACTGTCAGGTCCACGTGCACCACCAGCGCGGTTCGAAAGATGTCGACCCACGGGAATATTCTTTCGATGAATGGCGTACGCGACAGGACGATAATGACCGTAAGCAGACCGCCGCCGATGAGCGCCCCGAGCGCCAGGAGCATCCATCCCTTGCTGAGCGGCCTGACGGCGCTGTCAGGCATGTCGAGCACGAAGTCTCGTTCGCGTTCCAGCAGCGACGCATCCGGAAATCTGTTCATGTCGTTGCCACCTCGGTAGCCGACCGCTGACCACCGGCGCGATCCGCCGGTCGATCGGAAGTGTCGATCACGCGCGTTCATTTCAGGTAGAACCCTCCCCTGGTCGCATCGAAGGTAACCACCAGGCGTTGTGCGGGCTGCAGTTCAATGGCGCGTTCGAACCGGTATGTCGGGCCGTCGACATTGACATCGTCGTTGAGCCAGACCGACAGGCGGTGCTCGCCGACCGCCGCCGTGATGTCGCGGTAAACGTCGACGCCCTGGTCTTTGTAGAGGCCCGGCGCGACCAGGTCCATGCGCGTCGCGACCTCGTCGTCGAGCGTCAGCTCCAGGCGCACCGGGGAACGCTCGCGGGGACAATCGACCGCCGTGCGCATGTTCGGCGCCAGCTCGTTGAGCTGTTCCTGGGACAGCGTCCTGCACTCCTCGACACGTTGCGACGTGTGCCCGAAGGCCAGCGTGATCACCGCCTCGTCATCGGCAAGTCGGCGGTGCGCCGGGTATAGCGAGAAGTACCAGACCACGGCCATGAAAAGCGCGTAGTTGAAACCCTGCAACAACAGCCGACGAACCTCAGGCACCTTCATGCGTCGCCTCCACCGCCCGGGTCCCGTCGTCGGCGTGGTCGGTCCCGAGCGTTCCCAGGTAAACCCGGAAATCATCGAAAGCGGCGTCGATCCGGGCGCCGTCGGTCTCGGCGCCGCGATAGATCCGGATTCGCTTGCGGTCGGCGCCCGCACGCAGGCGCGGCTTGCGGTTTCCCTCGAAGCGCTTGTCGAGCCACACGTTGCCGTAGCGGAAAAAACAATCGCCCGTCCGGCAACCGGTAATGAACACGCCGTCCGCGCCTTTCTTCAGCGCGTACTCGACGAGCGTTGCCGGCAGCATGCCGGCACAGAAAACGTTGACGGCGGCGCAGCCCCGTGGCTCGAGACGGGAGGCGTCATAGGCGTTGTCGCAGCCGAACGCGATGATGCGCGGAGCGCCCTGGCGCGCCCTCTTTAGTGCCTGCTCGGTGCGCGTGCGCATGTCGTCGGCGCTGTAGTTGGGCATGTCGATGCCGGTGACCAGCGGCTTGCCACGCTGCCGGAAGGGATTCGAGGACGGACAGGATCCGACGCAGATGCCGCACGACGCGCACAGGTTCGGTTGCACCACGACCTCGTGGCTCCAGCGCGCGCCGTCGGTGCGCGGCCGCACGCTGATGGCGTCGAAGGGACAGTCGTCGGCGCACTGCCCGCAACCGTTGCAGGCCTCGAGATGCACCTCGGCTGCGGGACCCGTTTTCTTCGGCGGCAGCCAGGGCATCAGCATCAGCAGAAACGTTACGCCGAGCGTCAGCGTCCACGTCTTTCCCGCGGTCCAGTGATCCAGCAGGGGGTAGACGTTCAGGTAGAACCAGTCGAGCTTGAGCACCGGGGCGACGCGAGCCAGGTTGGCCGGCGCGTGGCTCTCGGCCGGCAGTGCGAACGACAGTACCAGCAGCGCCGCCAGGCTGCCGATCGCGAGCCCGCGCGGTGCGCTGATTCGAACGTGGGACAATCGCTTGACGTGAATCCAGATGGCGAACACCAGCAACACCGGCTGACCGAGCAGGTGCAGGAAACCCATCAGGGTGAAAAAGCGGTCGGTAAGCTGTCCCTCGAGAAAATCGCGCGTCATCGAGCCCGAGACGATGGGCAGCGCATCCATCAGTCGCGACGACAGCAACGCGACGTACAAACCGAGTTCGTCCCAGACCAGCCAGTAGCCGGTGATCCCGAGCGTGATGACGAACCACAGCGTCGGCACGCCCGTGAACCACGAGAACCAGCGAAATCCGCGATAGCGGTCGAGGGCGAACTCCCTCAGCATGTGCAGCAGTATCGTAATCACCGCGGCGTCCGAGGCGTAGCGGTGCAAGCTGCGCATGACGCCGCCCAGGTACCACTGCTCATGGGTCATGTATTCCACGGATGCGTACGCGCCCGCGATGCTGGTATCGAAGAAGATGAAGAGATAAA
This sequence comes from Gammaproteobacteria bacterium, assembly GCA_030429665.1. Taxonomy (GTDB): domain Bacteria; phylum Pseudomonadota; class Gammaproteobacteria; order Arenicellales; family CAJQKF01; genus BQJD01. The sequence continues at coordinate 16,589 of JAUIEZ010000003.1, forward strand.
GGCCGCTGACCAGCACCACCCAGAAGAAAAAGAACGCGAGCGTGCCGAGATTGTAGAGCGGGTTCCACTCGGGGCCGAACGACAGGTTGAACCATGCCTCGAGCCCGCGATAGGCGCGCTTGACCGGGTTCACGGCGCCTCTCCACCGCCCAGGCCGGTTCGGCGCGCACGGCTCTGTTCTTTCACGCTACGCATGACCGCGCCTTCGCCCCGCGGCGTACTCGCGAATCATGAAAATCAGCGCCGCAAGAATCACCAGCGCGCCGATGAACATGCCGATGAACAGCGAGTAGTCGAAATAGTAGGCGTCCCGGGCGGGGTCGTAGGCGGTGCAGAAGAATCGCACCTTGTCGAGAATCCCCTCGAGTATCGTTCGATCGGGTTCCGGTCGGTTCAGCACCAGCTCGATCAACGGATCGATCAGCAGCGGGGTCGCGAACGTTTCCCCGTAAACCTGCCGGTAGACGCGCCCCTCGGCGTCGATCACCGATGCCTGTACGATATGATCGAACCCGCTCGGCGAGCTGAAGAACTCGAAGCCGAGCTCCTCGGTCAAGCCGGCTATCGTCGTCTCGTCGGCGCTAAGCACTTCCCAGCCCGCCTCGTCGATGCCCTGTTCCCGCGCGAACTGAAGCATCGCGCGCGGGGTGTCGTTGGCGGCGTCGAAGCCGAGTACGGCGACACGGAAGCTGTCCGTGCCGAGGGAGTCGCGCGCCTTCCCGACGACGTTCGCCAGGTGGCGCGTCGTGGTCGGACAGATGGCATGGCAGCTCGTGAACACGAGGCTCAGAACCAGCGGGCTGCCGCGAAACTGCGCGAACGAGCGCGCCCTGCCGTCCAAGTCGGTCAAGGGCCAGTCAGTTATCTTCCGACCGATGGCTTCCTGGCTGGCGCGCAACGCGGACTCGTAGCGAAACGAAGTGATGGATTGGCGCGCGCCCTCCTCGCCCGCCGCCGCGGCCGGGATTGCCTGGCCCAATCCCAGCACGACCATGGTGATGGCAACAACCTGTCGCATGAGGGACACTCCAACAACCCACGTCCGGGCGGATTCAGACAAGCGCCCTGTCCAGAACCGCGAAGACGAGGAGCATCGTCAGTTGCGTCAGCGACGCGAAGAAACTCTTCATCGCCGAGCGTCGCGACGGCGCCCTCGCCAACTGGCAGGCACGCCAGACGAAGTAGCCTCCCCCGACGGCGGCCCCCGCGAGGTACAGCCAGCCCATGCCGAAGAAGAACGGAAGAAGCGAGCACGCGGCCAGCGCCACCGTGTTCCACAGCACCGCCCTGGCGGCGCTGGCGTCGCCGACGACCACCGGCAGCATGGGAATACCGGCCGCGACATAGTCGTCCCGGCCGGCGATCGCGAGGCTCCAGAAGTGCGGCGGCGTCCACAGGAACAGCACCACCGCGAGGATCAGCGGAATCGGTCCGAGCTGCGGATCGACGACCGCCGCACCGGCGAGCACGGCGAAGCTGCCCGATGCGCCGCCGATGACGATGTTCCACCACGTGCGGCGCTTCAGCCAGACGGTGTAGACGACGGCGTAGAAGAATGCGCCAAGAAAGACGAAAGCGGCGGCGACCGCGTTGAGGAAAACGGCGGCGCCGCCGACACTGACAGCCAGGAGCAACGCGATCGTGAGCAACCACGTACGGTCCCGGGCGAAGAATCCGGTCACGAATGGCCTGTTCCGCGTGCGCTTCATCAGCGCGTCGATATCGCGCTCGTAATACTGGTTGAAAGCACCCGCGCTGCTGGAACCGAGCAGCACCGCCAACGTGAGTATTGCCGCCTCCCACGTGCCCGCCGGACGACCCGGCGTCACCATCAGCGCCACCAGCGCGGTGATGGACATCATCACGCCGATGCGAATCTTGAACACGTTGACCAGCTGACCAAACATGATGGCAGCGCCTCCTTCAATGTCGCGGGTCCTGTCGCTCGCGCCCGCAAGATACGCTGCCCGGGCAGTCACTGGCAAAGACCGCCCGGGCGCAATCGTCTAGCTGAGAGGCCAGACGGAAGCCAGGTACTTCCAGTTGATGAAGTAGTACACGACGAATGAAACCAGCAACAGCATCGCGAGCGCGAACGTGCCCGGCGCCTCGAAACCGGCCGAACCATGCTCCTCGACTGTCAACTTGGGTGCGCGGGGCAGCATCTCCGGACGCTCGACCGCGTAGGCCGACGGCGCAAGCGCCTTGCCGAGAAAGCTCTGCAGGAAACCCGCGGAAGGCTCGAGCTTTTCGCCGAACAGGAGCGATCCGACCGTGACCAACAGGAACGCCACACCACCCACGATCGCCAAGAGCCCGCCAATGGCGGCGATCGCCATCAACGTGTAGGCCATGCCGGGATACTCGAAGACCATGGCCGCGCCGGTGAAATCCATGTCCCAATGACGCCGCGATACACCGAGGGTGCCCGCGCCGAGCATGAACAGGATCAGTATGGTCATGCCGCCGCCGAACAGGTACGGCTGCCAGCGGGCGAGGGTCGGCAGTATCACCTTGCGCCGGAAAAGAACCGGGATCAACAGGTAGGTGAGCGCCATGAAGGCGAGCGTGGTGCCGACTGCCACGGTGGCATGAAAATGCGCGGGCACGTAGATGGTGTTGTGAATGATCAGGTTGATCTGCTCCGTGCCCATGACCACACCGGTGATACCGCCGAGGAATCCGAACACGACCAGCGAAATGAACATCCCCGAGAATACCGGATTGCTCCACGGCGCCTTTCGCAGCCATTCGAAGAATCCCTTGCTGTAGCCTTTCTGGCGCTGCGCCACCTCGATCGATCCGGGCACCGTCAGGCCGTGGATCATGCTGGCCAGCACCGCGAGGTACATGGCGTAGCTGGTATTGAAGATCTTCCACTCGGTGCCGACGCCGGGATCCACGAGTATGTGGTGGGCGCAGGCGAGCTGAAGAAACAGTATGTAGAGGAAGAACGCGAAGCGGCTCACTTTCTCCGACATCGGGCGCGCGCCGAACAGCACACCGGCAATCAGGTACCACACCGCCACGTGCGCGGACACGTTGATCTGCTGCGATGAGTGGCCGAGACCCCACCAGACGATTCGATACATCTCGGCATCGATGTGACCGATGTAGCCGAGCGACCAGAGGAACGTCGGGATCAGGATAATGGCGCCGGAGGCGATGGTGAATACCGCGATGATCGCGGCCGTGATCGCGCCGAACGTCACCAGCGGCACCGACCCCTCGTAGGTTTTCTCCTGGTAGGCGACGACCAGCGTGCCGAAGAACACCAGCACCTGCACCAGCGCACCGACCGCGAACAGGATGAGTCCCAGGTAGAAATGCGGCTCGGCCTGCATCGGCGCATAGGATGTCATCATCACGCTCGACCTTCCCTGGAATACCGCGACATTGTTGATGATGGCGCCGAGCAACATCAGCATGAAGCCCGCCCACGCCCATCCCGGCGTGGCGATACGGCAACGCAGAAGCGTCGAGGATGCGAAGTGCAGGATCGCCATCTCGAAAAAGATGATCCAGAAGATCAGCGCATTGATGCCGTGTGCCGTCAGGGCGAGATAGAAGTCCTGCGGCGAAAGCAAGTGAACTTCCTGCCAACGTGTCAGGACGACGCCGAGAGCAAGGATGCCCGCGATCAGCAAGGCCACGACGCCCGCCACCGCGTTGACCTTGATCAATCGCTCGGCCGACCTGTTGAAGTAGAACCCGGAATCGGGACAAACGCGAAAAGTTGCCATGGCATTACTCCTTCACGTAGATCTTTCCGACCATGGTGTGATGACCGATGCCGCAATACTCGTTGCAGATCACGCCGTACTCTCCCGCCTTGTCCGGCGTGATCTGGATGACCATTTCGTACCCCGGCACGATCTGCAGGTTCACATTCGTAGGCTGAAGCGAGAACCCGTGCTGCCAGTCCATTGAAGAAAGGTGCAGTCGGTAGCTCTGGTCCTTTTCGAGTTCGAGGATCGGCCACCACTGCCACAGTCGTCCCAGCAAGTAGATGTCGCTGCCGGCCGGTGGTGCGACGACCGGCATCCCGGCTTCCTCGCGCACCTTGTACTGGTCCACCATCTCCTGGACCCTGGCGCCGAACTTTGCCGGCGTGGTCTGATAGGCTTCGGTAGAGAGGTTTTGCTTACCGTACACGTGCCAGTACGGCATCATCAGGAACATGATGATGCACCAGAGCAACGCCAGTGCGATCCAGACGAGTTCGACACGGCCGACGGGTACTTTCCACCAGACCCGGTCGGCGGGTGGCATGTAGGAAGTCATGATTCGGATCCCCCGGTCTGGGCTTGTGGTCAGGGCGCAACGGGCAGCGTAACGATTTCCATGATGCCCCAGATCAGGTAGAACACCGTGGGCATCGTGACGCCGATGAATAGCAGTAGAAATGGATTGTCCAGGATCGACTGCATCGCGGGGATGCGCTCTTCTGACTCCCGGCCGGGTGTGGCTTTATCGTCGCTCATGATCGCTCCCTCGGGTTGAGTACCGGTTTATGCGATTCAACGGAAACGGCCCGCTCTCACCATCGGGATGAGTGAGTTTCTCTTCACTTGCCCGAATAACGGGTCGAGATTTTTCCTTAGTAATAATCCACGGCTGGGACAACGCTACGCTTGTGACGACACGGCCTCCTTGATGAAAGTCAAAATGCCCGGGCGCGTGCGAGTCGCATGATGCACGTCAACGAAAAGGGCCAACGTCTACGGCCAGCGGGATGCCCGTGGGGCAGACTAGTCCGGCACCAGTCGATAGTGGACTTCCTTGTCCTTGACCACGCCGGGCGTGACCACCACGAGTTCGTCGCGCGAGATCTCCACCACGCACGGCGCGGGCCTTCCGCAATCGAACAGCAGTTTCTCATCGACGTGCTTCAAGGTATCGAGGTGCGCGATCGCCTCTTCCTCGAGGACCCCGAAGTCGCCGCGCAGGTACGCGCTGCCGGTAGTCGTTGCGTGAACGGTCTCGAACACGCGCCGGACTGTTTCCGGTGAAACGCTTGCGGCATAGGGAAAGGGGATATACAGGCGCGCGATCCGCCAGCCCGGATACAGGCGCACGAATTCGCTCATTCCCGTCACCAGCGCCAGCTCGCCCTCGTTACCCTCGCGCTCGAAGTAGCCGGACGGGACCTGGGCGCCCGCCGTCTCGGCGCTTGCACTCCCGCCTGCGGCAAGCAACGAGGCCGCCAGCAAGGCCGCAATGGCCGCGGCCCCGCGCGTGCCCGTGAAAAAGTTCATCGCGTTACCGCACCGGCATGTCGGTACGCGGTCAATGGCTGGTGCCTTCCGACCCGGTGATCTTGTTGTAGACGTTGTACTTGCCGGACGGTTTGACCATCGGCAGGCGCTTGACTTCCTCGAGGGTGGCGGCGTCGTAAACGACCACGGCGCCATCCATGTCCCAGATGCTGAGCAGCGCGTAGCGGCCGTAGCGATCGAACTCCACGTGGCCGGCGGTTTTCCCCGGCGCCGGTCGCAGCGTCCTGACGATCTCGAGGCTCTGCTTGTCGATCACGTGCACGGCGTCGCGGTCCTTGCCGAAGAATACGTCCACCCACGCATAGGGACTGTTCTCATGGCTACGCATGAAGAACCCCGGCCCGAGCGTCTCGATTCTCTCGATGGTCTCGAAGGTATCCATGTCGATGATGCTGACCTCGCCGTTGCGCAGGTTGGGCGTTGCGAGCACCTGGCGTCCGGCATGCTCGAAGGTAATACCCGAACCGAGGTGCGGCATGCCGTCCAGCGCCAGATCGGCGATCTTGCGCCCGACGTCCATCTGCACGACCTGGCCGGTCTTCGCATTGCGCGCCGCGCCCATGACCAGGCTGTAGTCGGGGCTGAAGAAGAAATCGTCGAGATAGTCGTCAAGGCGAATGCGTCGCACCGGGAATCGCCCACCGGCCCGGGCGATACCTTCCTGCAGGCGATAGTCGTGCATGATGCCGTTGTAAACGGGCAGCGGGTCGTCACGGTACTGGATTTCCCAGATCTCGGGGATGTCCTTGAGCGCGACGATGAAGCTCTCCCGCGGCGGCGCGACATACACCGCGCTGGCCCGCGACGTCTCGCCACCGTCGCCGGCGATGGGTATGACGGCGATGGGCGAGAGGTCCCGCGCGTCGAGCAGCGCCAACGTATGCGGGAGATAGTTGGCCACCATCACGTAGCGGTCGTCGGCCGACACCGCCAGGTTGCGGGTATTGATGCCGGCGCGAACCTCGGCCACGGTGGCAAGGTTCCACAGGTCGAACTTGCTGACCCACCCGTCGCGGGAGGCGAAGTAGACGAACCGCCCGTTCGACGAATACTTGGGACCGCCGTGAAGCGCGAAGTGCGTCTTGAAGCGATGGACGGGCGTCATGCGGTCGCCGTCGAGCACGGTGGCGTGATGATCGCCGAGCTCGACGACGATGAACAGGTTCATCGGATCGGCGTCGTACGTCGGACCATCCAGCGGCGGCTGGTCCGCAAGCACGCGATGACTGGCGAGAATCTCGTCCATGCCCCAGGCCGGCACGGCATCCAGGGGGGTGTAGATCAGCGCCGCCAGGGCCCCGGCCTGGTCACGATCGAGAAGCGAGGCGAACGCGGGCATCTGGGTCGCGGCGCGTCCGTTCAGTATCACGTCGACCGCCGCCTCGGGTTTCAGCCGCCCGAGGTTTTCCGGCAGCAGCGCCGGTCCCATGCCGCCCAGACGCGCGGCGCCGTGGCACGACGCGCAGTGTCGTTCGTACAAAGCCCCGGCGTCGTCCGCGCTAGTCGTCGTGGCGGCTAGCAGCGCGATCACGCCGGCCGCGACGGCACCGGCGAGAACGTTCAACTGCATGACATCCGCCGCCGTGCCCCGCTCGCGTTCCGCCAGCGACTCCACGGCGTGACCTCGACCCGGGGCGGCATGCCCGACACGCCGATTTCCTCGTCGTCGAGATAGCAACCGGGATCCTCGGCCCACGGATTTCCGGTGAGCTGCCAGGCGCGCGTGCGGCTGTTGCCGCCGCAGATATCGAGATAGGCGCAGACGCCGCAGCGTCCCTCCACCGGGCGCGGTCTCTGTTTCAACCCTTTCATCAGCGGGTCGGAGACGTCTTCCCAGATCTCGGCGAACGATCGGTCGCGCACGTTGCCGAGGCCGTAGTCCCACCACATGGTGTCGGGGTGCACGTTGCCTAGGTTGTCGATGTTGGCGATGTTGACGCCGGAGGAATTGCCGCCCCATCGCTTGAGCATCGCCTCGAGCGTTGCCGCCTTATCGGGCAGGTTGCGTCTCACCCACTGCAGCAGGAAAACGCCGTCGGCGTCGTTGTTGCCGGTGACGAACTCGCTGTCGCGACCCGCCCTGATATCGTCGAGGCAGGTTTCGACCAGGAGTTCCATTGCCTCGCGCGTCATTTTCATGTGGACATCGTCCTTGCGATTGCGGTTTCCGCGGCCGGCATAGTTAAGGTGCGAGAGGTAGAACTTGTCCACGCCCTCGGTGCGCATCAGCGCCAGCATCCCCGGCAGATCCGCGTGATTGTCCTGGGTCAGGGTGAAACGCAGCCCGACGCGTGCGCCCACGCGCCGGCACAGGCGAACGCCGCGCAGCGCCTCGTCGAAGGCGCCGGCGCGGCGTCGAAACCGGTCGTGCACCTCTCGCATGCCGTCGATGCTGATGCCGACGTAGTCGAGATCCAGTGCGGCGATGCGACCGATGTTGTTCTTGTCGATCAGCGTGCCGTTGCTCGACAGGCCGACGTAGAAGCCGCGCGACTTGGCTCGCGCCGCGATGTCGAACAGGTCGGGGTGCATCATGGGTTCGCCGCCGGACAGGATCAGCACCGACACGCCGTAGTCCTGCAGGTCGTCCATGACGCGGTAGATCTCTTGCGTGGACAATTCGCCATCGAAATCGCGGTCGGCGGACGTGGCGTAGCAATGCTTGCACGTCAGGTTGCAGCGGCGGATCAGGTTCCAGATGACCACCGGCGCGCGACGTGCGTCGCTCGCCGCGGTGGTCGGCGCCGGTTCCCCGGAACGGGTGATGGCGCGCAGGAATCGGCTCAGTCTGAACATCCCGGAACTCCCGTGGTTGTATCTTCAGGCCGCGAGACGCAGCCCGGTCTTTTTCAGGCACGCGCTGGATACCAGCACGTCGCGGGCGCGGCAGCGCTCGCCCAGGACCCGCGCAATGCGTCCGGTCTTCGACTCGACCTCGGACCGGTTGCGCCCGTGGACCATGGCGAACAGGTTGTACGGCCACACGCCGTCGTGGCGGCTTCGCGTGTAGCAGTGGCTCACGAACGGCAGCGCGCCCACCTCGGCGCCGGCGCACTCAACCACTTCGTCGGGGACGTCCCACACCGTCATGCCGTTGGCGAAGAGGCCGAGACGGTAGTGATTGGGCACCGCGCCGATGCGCCGCGCAACGCCGCATTCGAGCATCCTGCGAAGCCGTTCGTGGACTTCCCGTTCCGGGCAGCCCAGCCGCCCGGCCACGCCCGCATAGGGCTCGGCATCGATTGGCAGACCGCCCTGGGTGGCAATGGTGAGATCGCGATCGATCGAATCGAACACGTACCCGCCGCGACGGCCCGGTTCGGGGCCAGGCACGGTGTCTACGCCGCCCTGTTCGTCGAGGCGCAGGTACAGGCCGAGGTGAAACTCGCGCGTCTTGGGAAACTCGTAGACGGTCAGCCCGGTCGACTCGCCGATCGCATCCAACGTTCGCGAGATGCCGTCGATCCGCTCCGTGGCGACGACGAACCACATGTTCAGCCGATGTTCCCGACGGTAGTTATGGGCCACGGCGTCGTACCCGTTGACGATCCCGGTGACGCGGCCAAAGTCCTCCTCCGGCACCTCGAGCGCCGCCAGCGTCTGGGCACCGCCCATTCGCGAGGCGTTGTAAACGGGGCCGAACCGGCTCAACCAGCCTTCCTCGACCAGCGATTCGACGACGGGGATCAGGGTGGCTTCCCGCGTGCCGAGCCTTGCCGCGACGAAACGGAACGGGTGCCGGTCGACGGGAAAACCACCCTGGAATTGATTGATGAATCGCCGGGCGAGGCTTTCAAGCCTGTTCATTTCGTCTCGCGCCGCGTCAAGGCCCTGTCCCCGGTCCGTTGCGGCGGGGATACCACCGCTCCACCGGCATAACGCGCACCGCGCTGCTTGAAACGCCGGCCGCTGAACAATATCTCGTGGGGAAACGATCGATCGGGAACCATGCCGGCGAGTCGCTCGACCATCTCCACCACGTGAGCCCGCGTTCGGCCGTGAATCATCGTGAACAGGTTGTAGCGCCATTGAGGCGGACGGCGCGGGCGGCGGTAGCTAAGCGTCACGAATGGCGCGTCACCGAACAACCGGCCAATGCGCCCGACCTCGTCATCCGGCACGTCCCATACCACCATGCCGTTGGCGCGGTAACCGAGTTCGTGGTGGCGCACGATAACGCCCATTCGCCTGATGGCGCCTTCACGCTGCAGCACCGCCAGGGTCTCGATGACACGTTCCTCGTCGACGCCGAGCCGCTCGGCAATGTCCGCGTATGGCCGTGCGACCAATGGCAGGCCGGCCTCGATGGCGCCAATGACGGCTCTCTCGAAATCGCCGCGGATGCGCACCGGCTCAACCATGGTCGCTTCCGAAATCGATGCGAAAACCGAGATCGATGAAATACGCCTCGAGCATCGGCAACTCCAGCACGGGCAGGGCGGTGCGCGATGCAATGTCGTCGATGACCTTGCCCAAGTGTTCGTGATCACGAGCCGCGATAACGAACCACAGGTTGTAGCGGTGATCGCGCTCGTAGTTGTGGTTTACCTCCGGGTAGCGACCGACCAGCGCGGCGACACGCGTCAGGTCCTTCGGCGGAACGGCAATGGCGGCCAACGTGCTCACGCCGAGGTGATTCGGGGTGAATACCGGGCCGACCCGCGACACGACCCCACCCGCCTTGAGCCGGCGCAGCATGTCGAGCACTTCGTCTTCGCCTATGCCGAGGGTGTCGGCGATGTGCTTGAACGGTCTTGGCACCAGGGGCAGGTCGCGCTGGAAGTCGTTCACCAGGTACTGCTCCAGCGCGGATAGCGCGAACTCGTCGTTCATCGCTTTCACGGTCACGCCCTACAGCCCGATGCGGTGCGCGCGGGCGGTAAAGAAGATTCCGCTCGGCTTGTCTGCTTTCAGTTCCGCGACCGGTTCGAGCGTGCCGGTGTCGTACACTTTCACCACGTCGCGGTCTCGCACCGAGATCCAGACCTCCTCGCCGCGCGGCTCGAACTCCATGTGCAGCACGCCCGGACCGGGTACGAGCGTGCGTTCCACCGCCAGCGTCTCGGTATCGATGACCTGCACGGTATCGTTGTCTGGCAGGGCGAAATTCACCCATACGCGCCGGCCGTCGGGCTGCGCCATGACGAACACCGGCTGGCCGTGCACGTCGATCCGCCCCGCCTCGGTCCACGTGTTCGTATCGATCACCAGTACCTCGTGGGCGCCCACCGCGGGAACGAACGCGAGCGTGCCGGCCACGGCCCAACCCTCGAGGTGGGGCATCTTGTACACGGGCAGCTTCTCGCCGCGCCGGCCGTAGTGCGGCAGCACGCGGGTGACGCCGCGCCCGGGATGCCAAAGATCCAGCATCGCCAGGCCGTCCTCGCCGAACAGGCCGGCGAGGTAGTAGCGTCCGTCGGGCGTGATCAGCGCGTCGTAGGGATTGCGCCCGACATTCTTGAAACGCGTGATCCGCGGTTCGTCCGGCCGCGTCATGTCGGCGATCCAGATCTCGCCGGCATCCCACAGGCTGAACACGAAGCGGTTGCCTGGCGCGTCCACGAGGCCGATCACCTTGGACAATTGGCCGTCACCGTAGCGCGCCGGAATGTCTGCCACCAGCGCGAGCGTCGCGCTGTCGAACACGCGCACGCCGCCCGGTTCGTAGTTCGACACCGCGACCAATCGCCCGTCCTGGGAGATTGCCCCGCCGATGCTGTTTCCCGACTGCACGATGCGCTTGTCGACGGTACCCGCCAGTATGTCCACCCGGCTCAGTGCGCCGTCGCGGCCGAACACGTACGCGTAGCGCTGGTCTCGCGAATAGACCACCGAGGCATGGGACAAGTCGCCGAGTCCCTCCACGCGAGACACCAGGCGGTTGTTCGTCGTTTCCAGCACCCGCAGCGATCCAGCGGCGCGTTCGATCACCACGCCGAGGTCGCCCGTGCCGATGCCCTCGCCGGCGAATGCTGCCTTCGTCACGGCCAGCTGCACCACGGCCACGAGCGCGGCCAGGTAAAGACAGTTTCGCAGGTAGTGATTCATCGCTTCGCTCCGCTCAACAGGTTTTCCGCCAACCAGCGCGCCTCCTCCTCGGTGAGGAGCCCGCGCCATGGCGGCATGGCGGTACCGCCACGGCCGCGCAGGATCACGGCGGCAACGAAATCGGCCGTGTATCCCTCGAGCGCCTCGGGCGTCAGCGGCGGTCCGAGTCCGCCCGTGAGCCTGAGGCCGTGGCACGAACCGCAGTCGTGGGTCAAAAGTCGATCAAGCTCGCGTGCCCGCCCATGATCGACGCCGTCGGCGGCGACGGCCGCGGCCAGCAGGCTAGTTGCCAGCCCAAAGCGCCATCGCTTCATTTGCGCGCTCCTCCCTGGGAAGAAACCAGCCGAGCTCCCCGGCAAGGGCGACGGTCCGGCCGATCAGCACCAGCGCGGGCGGCACGACGCGATGGAACTGCGCCAGGTCCGGCAGCGATTCGAGCGTGGCGACGAAGGTCCGCTGCTCGATCGTGGTGCCGTCCTGGATCAGCGCCGCCGGCGTATCGGCCGGCAATCCCGCGTCCACGAGCCGGTCCACCACCAGTTCCAGGCTGGCGAGGCCCATGTAGATCACCAGGGTGCTGTCCGGGTTCGACAGCGCACGCCAGTCGAGTTCGAGTTCGCCGTCCTCGCGCAGGTGGCCGGTAACGACCTGAAAGCCGCGGCTGACGCCGCGATGGGTAAGCGGGATACCCGCGTAGGCGGCGCAGGCCACCGCCGCCGTCACGCCCGGCACGACCTCGAAGGCGACCCCGTGCCGCTTGAGATAGAGGGCTTCCTCGCCGCCGCGGCCGAACACGAAGGGATCGCCGCCCTTGAGACGAACCACCCGGCGGCCGGTGCGCGCCAGGCTGACCAGCATGCGGTTGGTGTCGTCCTGGCGCACGCTGTGATGACCCGACGACTTACCGACCGGGATGCGCGTGATACCCGCGGGTACCAGCGACATGATCGCCTCGCTGATCAGGCGGTCGTATACGACGACGTCGGCTTCCGACAGCAGTCGGTGCGCACGCAGCGTCAGCAAGTCCGGATCCCCCGGCCCCGCGCCCACCAGGAATACCTTTCCGTTCATCTCGCCAGGCCTCCTACGATTCGGACTCGGCGTTGAATCCGGCCGCGGCGTCGGGCCGCGGCCGGATCAAGCGGTCGGCTAGTACACGTCGTACACGGTGTTGTAGACGTTGAACTTGCCGGTGGGCGTCACCAGCCGGGCGTCCTTGATCACGTGCTTGAGCTCGAGCGTCGTGTCGTCCACCACGACCAGGGCCGATTCCTGGTCCTTGCCGTTCCACACCGAGAACCACACCTCGTCGCCGGCCTTGTTGTACTCGGGCTGCACGACGCGCTTGGGGCCCTCGCCCAGACCGGCCCAGTCGGCAATGGGCAGCACCTTGTACGGCGCGGAAAGATCCTTCAGGTCGAAAACCGCCACCGACTGGCTGATCTTCGCGTCGGGATTGAGCGCGGTGTCCACGTACAGGTTGGAGGAGTTCGGATGCGTCTTGATGAACAGCGAGCCGCCGCCCTGTCCCTTGAGCGTGCGAACCACCTTCCACGCCTGGTCCGGATGTCCCTCGGGATCGGTACCGATCAGCGCGATGCTCTCGTCACCCAGGTGAGAGGTAGCCCATACCGGCCCGAACTCGGGGTCCACGAAGTTGGCGCCGCGACCCGGGTGCGGGATTTTGCCGACGTCGACCAGCGAGCTCAGCTTGCCGTCGCGCGAGTCGATGACGGCGATCTTGTTGGACTGGTTGGCCGCGGTCAGGAAGTACCGCTTCGTGGCGTCCCATCCGCCGTCGTGGAGAAAACGGGCGGCGTCTATGCTGGTGACCTTGAGATTTTCGATGTCCTCGTAATTGACCAGCAGCACCTTGCCGGTTTCCTTGACGTTGACGATGAACTCGGGATGCTCGTGGGATGCGACGATCGCGGCGACGCGAGGCTCGGGATGGTACTCCTGCGTATCGACGGTCATGCCCCGGGTCGAGACGATCTTGAGCGGTTCGAGGGTGTCGCCGTCCATGACCACGTACTGGGGCGGCCAATAGGTGCCGGCGATGGCGAACTTGTCCTCCCAGCCCTTGTACTTGGACGTCTCGACGGACCGCGCCTCCATGCCGACCTTGATGGTGGCGACCGTGTCGGGCGTCTCCATCCACAGGTCGATGAGATTGATCTTGGCGTCGCGGCCGATGACGTAGAGATAACGCCCCGAAGCCGACAGCCTCGAGATGTGCACGGCGTAACCGGTATTGACCACCGCGACGAATTCCTTGGTGTCGCCGTCGATGATGGCGATCTGCCCGCTGTCGCGCAGCGTCACCGAGAACACGTTGTCGAGGTTGATGTCGTTCAACTGCTTGGTAGGCCGCTGCTCGGGAGGCACGTTGACGACCCAGGTCGATCTCATGTCCTCCATGCCGTACTCGGGCGGCAGCGGCGGCTCGTGCTGGATGTAGCGCGCCATCATGTCGACTTCCTCGGCCGTGAGTTCGCCCGAGGTTCCCCAGTTCGGCATGCCCGCGGGCGAGCCGAAGTTGATGAATACCTTGAGGTAGTCCAGCGACTTTTCACGCGTGATGTCGGGCGTCAGCGGCTTGCCCGTCGCCCCCTTGCGCAGCACGCCGTGGCAGCCGGCGCAGCGCTCGAAGAAGATCTGCTTGGCGCGCGCGAACTCCTCGTGGGTCATGTCCGGACCCTCGCCGGAGATGAAGTCCTTGGTCCCCGTGGGAGACATGGCGCTCGGCGCGCCGCCGTAGGCGGTTTCGGTCTCGCTACCCTTCACCGTGGTACCGCCCTGGCCGAAGGCAACGCCGGCGGCCAGCGTCAGCGCGCACAGCGTCACCGGCGCCGTGGCTATCGTGCGACTTCTCATGTTCAATCTCCTGGATAGAATCCGACTCTAATAGTGGACGTGTTGTTCGTCGCGGAGATTCAATGCTAGGCGCGCGAACCAACGCGCGCCTTGACCCTAGTCAATATCTCGAGATCGGCGAGGTGGCGGGCGTACCATCCGGGGCCCGGCACGATGACCGGCGGGGGGAGGGTCGATATACAGACGATCGCGGTCGCGATCAGCCGGGTTTGCGCGCGCGAATATGGGCCGGGCGCAGTTCGCCGCCGCGCACGACCTCGTATTTCAATGTCGAACTTGCCAGCCGGCAGCGGGCGCTGTCTTCGCCGATGGCGGCGACGAGGCGGTCGAAACTGGCGCCCTCGAGGGTTGCGAGTTCGCGGCGCATCTCTTCCATGTACCAGGCATTGCGGTCCGTCGATTCGATGGCGACGAACCCGGCGTTCGCGGCGATCGACACGGTGCGATCGAGAGTGTCCAGCGAGAAGCTCAGGCCGACCGCGTCGAGCCAACGCTTCATGGCGTCCGATCGCGGCGCGGCGCCGCCGAGCCAGTCGCCGACGGCGAGCCAGCCGCCCGGCCTGAGCACGCGGTACATCTCCGCGTAAACCATTTCCTTGTCCGGCACGTGAATCAGCGAATCCTTGCTGAACACGCCGTCGAACGATTCGTCGCCGAAAGGCAGCGGACCGGGCTCCACGACACGGCAATCGATGCGACCGGAGAGCTCCAGCGCGCCGACGCGTTCCCGCGCCCGCTCGACCAACGCCGGTTCGATGTCGATGCCGGTGACGTGGCCGGCGCCGTGGTCGGCGACCAGCACCACGTCGACCCCGCCAATGCCGCAGCCGACGTCGAGCACGTGCGCGCCCGCGACCGGCGTGGCGGCGAGGATGGCGGCCACTTCCGCGGCGCCGCCGGGCGAGAGGAAACCCTCGCCCCACATCCATTCGAGTCCGCGGACGAAGGTGTCGTCGTACTCGTGGTGCATCGTGCCGCGCGCATTCACGGGCCGGTCAAATGAGCGGATAACCGAACAGGTAGCCGTGGACGAACGTGATCACCAGGTAGACCACGACACCCGCCGCCACCACGATCAGGTCCCTGGAAACCGGGTATGCGACCGTGGCCTTTTGGGCGCCACGAGCGTTCGCCGATACCATTGCCGCCAGGCTGTAGACCACGAACGAGCCGAACAGCACGATGGAGGCGAGGTCGCCGTTGGCCAGCAGGTGGCCGACGCCCCACAGGACGACGCCCCACAGCATCGGGTGGCGGGTATAACGCTTGATGTTGGTCGGCAGGTGCGCTGCCGGCAGCAGGATGAAGCCGACAAGAACGAGAAGCCGGGTGAGGTGTTTCAGCGACACCGGCGGCTCCCAGTACGGCACGAAGGGCGCACGCCCCATGCCGATGACGATGACGACGACACCGCCAAGAGCGATCGCCGTGAACAGCAGCTTGTAGACGTTCTCTCCCATGCCCGATACCAGCGCGCCACGCAGCGTCGGCGACCAAGGCACCATGTGCACGGCAATGAACAGGGCCAGACCAAGGATCAGCAGCGTCATGCGGGGACCTCTTTCCAGTTGTTGAAGTCGGTGTCGTCGACGATCATCTCGATGCCGGCAACGCGCAGGGCGACCGACACGACCGACAGTGCCTCGCCCGCGAGGCTCAGTTTGCGCGGGCCACGAAACACGCCCTTGTTGTCGATCACCACCGGGGTGTCGCGATACGGTAATCCGAGCGCCGCGAGCGTGCTCGACAGGATCTGTTGCACGCGGCCGGCATCACCTTCCCAGAAGTACAGGCTTGCAAGCCGTGTAGAATAGATCACCCGGTCACGACCGAGATAATAGCCAACCCGCGACTCGAACACGCGCAGCGCGTCGACGTGGGGCATGAGCTTGTCCATGCCGGACATGGTGACCCGAAAGGTGGTATGCGCGTTCGCCATTCGGCCATTCTGCCACAACATCGGGGACGTTAATTTGAACGATCATCAACCAGACGGGGCGCTTGCCGCCGGCAGCCTGTCATTGCATCTCTTGTCGCTGTGCTCGGAGATCGGCGCGGCGATGACGCTGCCGCGCGTCGACCACGTCTACCTCCCGCCGCCCCAGGAACACGGCGAGAAGAGCCGCAAGTTCGGCCTGGTGGTGCTCTCCGATCAAAGCACCGGCTTCTTTTATACCTTGCTCGGCGACGATGCCGCGCGCGCCCGCGCGCTGCTGCCCGAACTGCCGCGCGACGCGCTCGAACTGGCGCGCTGGTACCTTCGCGAGGACGGCGCGCGCCGCGCCATCGGGCTGGGTGCGATCGGCGCGATCAGCCAGGCGCTGTTTCGCGCCAGCGGGTTCGTCCCGCCAGACGCCATCAACCCCATTGCCGATCTCGAGCCGTCCGCCAACGACCATATCGGCATGGTCGGCTACTTTCCCAGCCTGGTCAGGATGCTGCGCGCGAGCGGCATTCCGCTCACCGTGCTCGAACTCGACGAATCGCTGGTGCAGCGCGACGAACGCTTCGAGGTCACCACCGAGCCGGCGCGCCTGTCTGCCTGCAACAAGGTCCTGTGCACGGCCTCGACCTTGATCAACGACACCGTGGACGAGGTGCTCGCCTGCGCCAGCGGCGCCGACTACGTGGCGCTCATCGGACCGTCGGCGAACTGCGTGCCCGACCCGTTGTTCGAGCGCGGCGCATCCCTGGTCGGCGGCAGCGCGGTGATGGATTACGCACGCCTCGAGCAATGTTGCGAGACCGGCGAGGACTGGGGCGACTGCGTCCGCAAGTACTGCCTTTCGCCGGACAACTACCCGGGCACCGACGTATTGATCGAACGTCTCAGCCGGTAGCGCTCGCGGACGCCCGCAGCCGGTACGCGTACAACGTTTCGTAGCACGGCCGGCAGGCATCGACGACGCGTTGCGCGGCGTCGTCGAGCGCAATCGTCTTCGGCCTGTAGGGGGCGAACCCCGTGGAGGCCCAGACTGCGTCGTACCAGTACTTGCCCCACACGCCGTCGCTGTCGCGCCGCCCGGCGGGCCACGACAGCATGTTCTCGTCGAAGCCGATGCCGACCGCGTCGCACAGCGCGCTCAACAACCCGCGGGGATTCTCCAGTACGTCGCGGCTGTCGAGCACCACCGGCACCGCCCCGGTGCGGCCGCGCACGTGCTCGAACAGCTTGAGCTGCTGCGGAAAGCCGAGATCGAACGCGTCGAACGCATCGCGGCGCACGCTGTAGGATGCGAGCACCTCCGCCGGATCGCGAATCAGGAAGCAATTGACGAGGCCGTCGATCCACTCCATCGTCATGCCCGGCAGGAT
Organism: Gammaproteobacteria bacterium; assembly: GCA_030429665.1. Classification (GTDB taxonomy): domain Bacteria; phylum Pseudomonadota; class Gammaproteobacteria; order Arenicellales; family CAJQKF01; genus BQJD01. Next base: position 34,108 of record JAUIEZ010000003.1, read on the forward strand.
GTGATGGGTCATGTGCTTCTGGTACCACACCCGGCGGCCGCCGGGAACCGCCCCGGTGATGCGCTCCACCACCGCCCGCCAATCGCCGCCCTGGGCGGCGACCACTTCGTCGGCACCGGGGTGTGGCTTGGCGGTGTTGGAGAGATACGGGCCGTACAGCGGTTCGTCCGACACCACGCAATCGGCGCGGTTCTCGAACGCGCGCATCATCGCCGTGGAAATGTTTCGCGGACCGGACCACATCGCGATCGTCACCGGCATGGATTCGTCCTCGTGCCGTGGGTTGTTCGAGCGGACGCCCGCCCTGCCCGACGCCGGTCTAGCGGGCCGGTTTCAATCGCGCCAGCACGCCCGGGTTCTCGTCGGTCAACAGGTACAGGTAGCCGTCCGGACCGTTCCTCACGTCGCGAATGCGTCCGAGCTCGCCCTGGAGCAGGCGTTCCTCGGACACCACCCGCTCGCCTTCCATCTCGAGCCGCGCCAGCAGGCGGTACTTGAGCGCGCCGACGAACAGGCTGTCGTTCCAGCGCGGAAACGCGTCGCCGCGATAGAAGGCCATGCCGGACGGGGCAATGGACGGGTTCCAGTAATACACGGGGTCCTCGATGCCGGCCTTGCGCCTGCCTTCGCCCACCTGGCGCCCCGAGCCGTACTCGCCGCCGTAGCTGACCACCGGCCAACCGTAGTTGGCGCCGCGCTTCAGTATGTTGATCTCGTCGCCGCCCTGCGGGCCGTGCTCGAGTTCCCAGATTGCGCCGGTCTCCGGGTGGCGGGTCATACCCTGGGGATTGCGGTTGCCATAGGTGAAGATCTCCGGTCTGGCGCCGTCGCGGCCCACGAACGGATTGTCCGCCGGCACCGAGCCGTCGCGACCGAGCCGCATCACGCCGCCCGGATGCGTGGAAAGGTCCTGGGAATTCTCGCGCTGACCGCGCTCGCCGAGCGCAAGATAAAGATAGCCTTCCGGGTCGAAGTCGATCCGGCACCCGAAGTGGCGGCCGCCGTTGACCTTCGGCTCGGCCACGAACAATACCTCGACGCCCTCGAGCGTCGCATCCGAGAGCCGTCCCGCCGCCAGCTCGGTGCCGTACCCGCCGAATCCGCCCGCCGCGTAGCACAGGTAGATACGCCCGTTGGTTTTAAAGTCCGGATCGAGCGCCACGTCGAGCAATCCACCCTGGCCGGTCGCGGTCACTTCGGGCACGCCGTCGACGCGTCTCTTCGAACCGTCGGCGGCGATCCGGTTGAGCCGGCCCGGCCGCTCGGTGACCAGGAACTCGCCCCGCGGAAGGAAGGCCACCGCCCACGGGTGATTGAGCTCGCCGGTAACGATCTCGACGACGAAGTCGTGCCGTTCGCTGTGGTGGACTCGTTCGGCCACGGCCGCGGCGGGCAGGAGAAAACAGGCGAGAATGCAAAGGGCTTTCATCGGTTCGGCTCCGCTGTCGATCGTATTCGTTGATCCGGGTCAATGGTGCCGGAAGCCGGCGCCGTGCGATAATTTAATTATTGTAACTGGGGACATTGCCTTCATTCCCGGCATGAAACGAACGCTCTTGATCCTGTCGCTCTTCGTGTGCGCGCTGGCGAATGCCGCCGAGGTGCCGGTGGCGACCAACCTGGGCGCCGACGGCGAGCGAGCGCGCGCCGCCGGCCAGCCAGTAGTGGTGCTGTTCACGGCAAGCTATTGCGCGTGGTGTACCGCGGTCAAGCGCAATTACTTTCGCCACCTCGACAGCGATCCACGCTACGCGTCGCGCATCATCGTCCGCGAGGTCGTGATCGACAGCAACGACGCGCTGACGGACTTCGACGGCCATGCCGCCACACACGACGGCTTCGCCGGCGCCAATGGCGTCTCCCTGGTGCCGACGGTGCGATTTTTCGACGGCAGCGGCGCCCAGGTCGCCGATCCCCTGGTCGGCGTGTCCAACATGGATTTCTACGGCTGGTACCTCGACCAGCGCATCACCCGCGCCATGGAACGCGCCGGACCCACCCCCTTCGCGAACCGGGAGCCGGGTTGATCGGTTGGCGGCGCGGCCTGTCGATGCTCGGCATCGCCGCGACAATGCTGACGGTCGCGGCGGCCCACGGCGCAACGCCGCACCTGGTTTCCCTGCCCGCCGCGATTCCCGCCGATCGTGTTACCGAACTCGGCGGTGACCTCGTGGAACTGCTTTCCTCGCGCACCGGCGAACCGTTTGCGCTGGCGGTACACGACAACACGCTGACGTATCTCAAGGATCTCGCGGGGGGGCGGTTCGCTGTCGTGTTCGAGGGACCGCACGTCCTCGGCGCCCTGGCGCGCCGCGACCTGCTGGCGCCGGTCGCCGAGTTCAACCAGGGACAATCCTTCGTGGTGGTCGTCCCGACGGCGGAATCCGGCATCTACCAACTCGACGACCTTGCCGGCAAGCCGCTGTGCGCCGGGGAGATCCCCGACCTGTTCGCCCTGACCCTGCTCGACATCGTCGGCAACCCGTCGCGCGAGCCCGTCATCGTCCCGGTCGCCGAACCGCGCAACCGGGTGCGCCGCCTGCTCGGCGGTCATTGCCTGGCGGCCACGTTGCAAACCGACCGCTTCCTTACGCTCGAGCAGAGCGACGGCGCCGACGCGCTCAGGATCATCTACAAGAGCCGCGAGCTTCCCGGTTTCGGTGTGGGCGTCGCCACCGATCTGCCCGAGACGACGCGGCGGCGCATCCGCGAGGTGCTGCTGTCCGCGAATGGCCGCGCCGCCACCCGCGCGCTCGGCGCGGCGCTGTCCGGCGGCGAAGCGCCTCTGGCCGAAAGCGACGCCAATCGCTACGGCGCGTACGCCGAGCTCATGGATACGTACTTCTACGACTAGTCGTCATTCGGCGCCCCCGCTCGCGGCGTCGCGGATCGTCGCGCGGCAGCGGCGTCCACGGGTCATGCGTCCCCGCGTTGGCGCCCGACAGGGTTCATCGACAAGACGTACGAGAATACACTGCGGCCTCGCGACCATGATTCGACACACCCGGGAGGCGGCAAACCACAATGACCGACGGCGCTCGCATTGCCGGATTCAGCCAGGACGACGAGCTGCACTGGCGTGTGCACCTCGACTGCGGGCACCGCGTCCACGCGCGCCACGACCCGCCGTGGCAGTCGCGGCCGTGGGTGGTATCGGCCGCCAGGCGCCGCGCCATGCTCGGTACGCCCTGGCGCTGCCCCTACTGTGGGGGCGATGCCACCATGACACCGGCGCCGGCGCCGCTGGAACTGGTGACGCTGGACGTCGACGATGCATGGATCGACTACAACGGCCACATGAATCTCGCCTACTACGTGCTCGCCTTCGACCGCGCCGTCGACGCGCTGCTGGCCGCGATCGGCATCGACGCCGGCTACGTGGACGACCGGCGGCTGTCGACGTTCAGCGCCGAGATTCACGTCTGTTACCTGGCCGAGCTACGGGCCGGCGACCCATTGCGCATCACCGGACAGGTGCTTGACGCCGATGCCAAGCGGCTGCACTTTTTCCTGCGCATGTTCCACGCCGTCGACGGCTACCTGGCGGCGACCCTCGAGCAGGTCGCCCTGCACGTCGACCTCGCCACGCGCCGCACCGCTGCATTCCCGGACGACGTGCTCGCGCGCATCAACGGATTGCGGTCCGGACACGCCGCCCTCGATCGCCCCGGGCAGGCAGGGCGGGTCATGGGGCTGGGCGCGCCCCGGGACCGCTAGCTCGCGACGCGCCCGGCGAACAGCGTGGTGATTCGTCGCGCCAGCGTCTCGACATCGGCAACCGCGAGACGTTCGGGCGTTACCTTTCCTTCCAGAACGAGGCTCGACAGACCGTGTACCAGCGACCAGGCCGCCACCGTCGCGAGGTGCGTGTCCGGGGAATCCCCGCTGGCGTCGCCGATCTGGTCGCCAATGGCGCGGCTGATCGGCACGTAGCTCTCGTCCGCGGTCCGCCTCAGGGTTTCGTCCTCGGCAAATCGCTGGCACACCGCGCGGCCGAACATCAGCCGGAACAGGCCCGGGTGGTCGGTGGCGAATCGCACGTAGCAGCAGCCGAGTGCGACGATCCGCTCGGCGGCGGCCTCCAGACCCTCGATCGAGGCGTTCATTCGCTCGGACAGGCGCGCGAACCCCACCGTCGCGACCGCGCCCAGCAGTGCTTCCTTGTTTCGGAAATGGCTGTACGGCGCGGCCTGGGATACACCGGTTCGGCGCGCCACGCCGCGCAGGGTAACCGCCTCCACGCCGCCCTCCTCGAGCATCGCGAGCGCCGACTCGACGAGGGCGTCACGTAGTTCGCCATGGTGATAAGGCTTTGATTTTGCTATTTTTTTCGTCATCTCGTGAATTTTCGTCATCTTATCTTGACATCGTTAAGTTTACGGATAGAATTCTACCGCACAATCTTAACATCGTAAAGATATATTCCGACACGTCCCCGGGGGGCGAATCGGATCGTGGCCGAAGGGATCCGGCGTCACCAAAACAGAGACCGACACCATGCGAGCCATTTCCCTGATTCTTCTGCTGGCCGTCGTGAACACGGCCGCCGCCGTCGATATCGAGACGCCCGCCACGATCACGCCCGCGCGCGCCGTGGACATGGCGGCCAAGGTCGCTTCTCGCGTCAACGGCGTGTTCGTCGAGGAGGGCGACGGCGTGCGCGCCGGCACCACGCTGGTCACGCTCGACAGTGCCGAGCTCAAGGCGCGGCATGCATCGGCGGAGGCGGAGGCAGCGCTGGCGCGCGCCGAGCTTCGACGCGCGAAGCGCGCCGAGTCTCGCGCGCGCACCCTGTTCGAGAACAAGACCCTGCCCGAGGAGAACTTCGACAACGCGCTTTACGCGCGCGAGGCCGCGGAGCAGCGAGTGCGCGCCGCCGAGGCGCGCATCGACCTCATGGAGGCCGAGCTCGGGGAAACGATCATCAAGGCGCCGTTCGACGGCGTGGTGACGTTTCGCGACGTGGAGATCGGTCAGCTGACCGAGGTCGGTCGTACGCTGTTCACCATCGAGGACCACGGCCACCTCGAAGTGTCATTCAAGGTCAGCGACCGCGATGTCACCTCCCTCGTGCCCGGCCGCGACGTGACCGTCGTGGTGGACGCGCTGGCGCGCGCGTCCCTGGCGGCGACCATCGTGCGCATCGTTCCCTCGGGCGATCGCCAGACCCACGAGTTCCGCGTCGAGGCGACGCTGGCGCCGCGCGACGGTCTCATGCCGGGGATGTTCGCCAGCGTGCGCATCGCCCGCTGATAGGGGTGGCACCATGAATCACATGATTGCCTACTTCGCCTCGCGGCCCCTGCTCGCCAATGTGATCACCGTGATGATCATGCTGATGGGCGTCGCCGTGCTCGCCATCGTCCAGCGCGACAACTTCCCCGCGGTGGACTTCAACGAGATGATCGTGACCACGCGCTACCCCGGCGCCTCGCCGCGGGACGTCGAGCTGAACGTGACCAACCCCGTCGAGGAGGCACTCGAAGAGGTCGACGGCATCGACACCGTAGTCTCCTACTCCATGGAAAACATCTCCGTGGTGCACGTGCGCCTGGACACCGACCTGCCCGACGCGGAGAAGGTGAAAACCGACGTTCGCGACGCGGTGGCGCAAGTGTCCGATCTCCCCGTCGAAGTCGACGGGCGGCCCCGCGTCGACGAGATCACCACCGCGACCGGTATCCCCATCATCGAGGTGGGAGTCAGCGGCGACATTCCCTACCCCGAGTTGAGAGAATTGGCACGGCGCGCCAAGAAGCGTCTGTTGAACGTGCCCGGCGTGGCCAGCCTGGACGAGTTCGGCCTGCTCGACCGCGAGATCAAGGTCGAGCTGTCGCGCGAGGCCCTGGAGCGTCACCAGGTGCGCGCCGCGGACGTCGTCGACGCCATCGCCCGCCGCAACATCCGCGCCACCGGCGGCTCCTTCGAGTCGTATACCAACGAGCGCAACATCGTCACCCTGGACCAGTTCGAATCCCCTTCGGAAGCGGGCGACGTCATCATCCGGGCAGACCCCGGCGCCGCCACCGTTCGCGTTCGAGACGTCGCCGGCATTCGTGACGCCTTCGAGGACGAGAAGGTTCGCTCGCGTATGAACGGACGCCCGGCCATCTCGTTCCTGGTCTACAAGAAAGAGTCGGCCGACATCATTCGCACGGTGGAGTCGATCAAGCGACTTGTCGACGACAACCGCCACCGCCTGCCGCAAGCGGCCGACATCGAGTATTCGAACGACATGTCGCGTATCGTCACCACGCGCCTGACCGTGGCCGCTTCCAACGGCCTTATCGGGCTCGTGCTGGTGCTGGTGGTGCTGTCGGTGTTTCTCGATCTGCGCTCGGCCTTCTGGGTCGCGCTGGGCATCCCGGTGGCGCTTCTCGGCACCGTGTTCCTGCTACCGGTATTCGGCGCCTATCTCGACTCCATCGTGCTCGCGGCGATGATCCTGGTCATCGGCATCATCGTCGATGACGGCATCGTTATCGCCGAGAACATCTGGCTGTACCGCGAACGCGGCCACGCGCCGCTGGACGCCGCGGTTCGCGGCACCGCCAGCGTGTACAAGCCGGTGCTCACGACCATCGCCACCACCGCGCTCGCCTTCGCGCCCATGTTCTTCATGCAAGGCATGCTGGGCAGTTTCGTCTACGTGATTCCTCTGGTGGTTATCCTGGCGCTGTTCATCTCCCTGGTCGAGATCACCGCGGCGCTGCCGGCGCATCTCATCGCCGGCGCGAAGCATGCACCCGCTGCCGGCGCGCATCCTTCCGGCCATTCACGCTTCGACGCGATCCGCGCAACGTTCGACCGCCTGCTCGGTCCGATGCTCAGGTGGCGCTACGCCGTGATCGGCGTGTTCGTCGCCGCGCTCGCCGGCTCGTTCTGGTACGCCGGCCGCTACATGGACTTCGTCCTGTTTCCCACCCAGTCGGCCGACACGTTCTACGTGACCGTCGAATTGCCGAGCGGCGCGTCGCTGTCGCTCACCTCTGAGAAAGTGGCGCAACTGGAGCGAGTCGTCGAGTCGCTGCCGGACGACGAACTCGATTCGTTCGTCTCTCGCATCGGCAGTCACGGGGACTTCAACCTCGGCGAGAACGAGAACTGGGCGCTTATCGGCGTCTACCTCACGCCCTATTCCACCGGGCGCCGCGACGCCGACCATATCGTCGATTCGCTACGCGATGCCATGTCGTCGGTGGAAGGCATCGAACGGCTCAATTTCATCATCGACAGCGGCGGGCCGCCGGTAGGTCGCCCCATTACCCTGCGCGTCGTGGGCAGCGACGACGACATGCGCGAGGCGCTGGCCGGCGAGGTGATGGCGCGCCTTGAATCCATGAACGGCGTCAAGGATATAGACCGCAACGACAAGCAGGGAAAGGAGCAGGTCAGCATCGACATCAACCACCTGCGCCTCGCCAACGCCGGTCTGACCGTCGCCGACGTCGCCTCGGCCGTACGCCTGGCCTTCGACGGCGAGGTGGTCACTTCGGTGCGCTACGGCGACGAGGACGTGGATTTTCGCGTGCAGTTCGAACCGCTCGCGCGATCCTCGTTGCAAACGCTGGCGCGACTCGACGTACCGAACCAGGCCGGCCGTTTCGTCGAGCTCGCCGAAGTCGCGGAATTCGTGCCCGGTCCCGGACCGTCGAACGTCTACCACTTCGAGAACGAACGCGCGGTGCTGATAACCGCCGACGTGATCAAGGACGTCGTCACGCCGGTGGCCGCGACCAACGCGGTCCTTCGGGCCATCGATCTCGACGACTGGCCCGGCATGCGGCTCGTGGTCGGCGGCGAAGCGGAAGAGACCGCCGAGTCCATGGTCAGCCTGGGCATTGCCTTTGCGTCGGCCGCCGTGGGCATCTACGTGGTGTTGTTGTTGCTGTTCAACTCCTTCTCGCAGCCGCTGCTCGTGTTGGCCGCGATACCGTTCGGGCTGGTCGGCGTAATCACCGCGTTCGCATTGCACGGCGAAGCACTGGGATTCCTCGCCATGCTCGGCGTGGTCGGCTTGACGGGCATCGTGGTGAACGACTCGCTGATCCTGGTCAACCTCGTCAACCGGCGACGTTCGGCAGCGCCGGCCGAGCCGCTGGCAACGATCATACGCGAGGCGACCGTGGAGCGCCTGCGCCCGATCCTTCTGACCTCGATAACCACGGTCGCGGGCCTGCTGCCAATGGCCTACGGCATCGGCGGTTCCGACCCCTTTTCCGCGCCCATGGCGCTGGCAATGGGATACGGTATCGCCTTCGCCACGCCGCTGACGCTACTGCTCGTGCCCGCGCTGCTGCTGGTGGCCGACGACTTCGGGCGGGTGTTCCGGCGCCGTGCCGATCACGGTCGCGGCTTGTTGAAGCTTGCATCGCCTTCGAGTAAATTCGTCATCGGCCGTTCGAATTATCAATAAACTAGACCGGCTCTCGCACCTCGCTTGAAGGTGCGGAACAGGCAGGGTGACCGTGCCCCGGAGGAGGATGCCATGAAGAACGTCTTGTCGACCGTGATTGTCGCGCTCACGCTCGCCGTCGCGCCGTTCGTAGCGGCAAACGCCCAGGAACGCACCTTGACCTGGGTCGGCTGCGGAATCTCCAAGCAAGGGTTCATGGCCGAGATGGCGCAGGCCTACTACGACAAGACCGGCATCAACGTCGTCATCCAGGGCGGCGGCGCCACCAAGGGCATACGCATGGTGTCGGCGGGCGAGGCCGACCTGGGCGGCAGTTGCCGCGATGTCATCACCCATCCCATCATGATCTCTCCCATCAGCGAGGAGCGTTGGTCGCGCATGAATCCGGTCGCCTGGGACGCGCTGGTGGTGATCGTGCACAAGGACAACGGCGTGACCGACATCACCAGCGAGCAGGTGCGCGAGCTGCTCAAGGGCCGCATCCGCAACTGGACCGAGCTCGGCGGCGCCGACCGGCCGGTGGAGGTTTACGTTCGCGACGGCAAGATCTCGGGCGTCGGTCGCACCATCCGCGAACTCGTGTTCGCCAATTACAGCGAGGACTTCGTCGCCGACCACGTCATGCCTTCGAGCGGGCCGCTGGAGAAGGCCATCGAGAAGAACCTGAACGGCGTCGGCATCACCGGCATCAGCAGCGCGCGACGGCGCGACGTCAAGATCCTGAGGCTCGACGGCGTGGCGCCCACGTACGAACGCATACGTGATGGCGGCTACGGCTTGTACCGGCCGCTCTACCTCGTCACACCGCTGGCAGTGAACGTCAAGCCGGAAATCATCGACTTTCTCGAGTTCGTCAAGAGCGAGGAAGGCAAGGCCATCATGCGCAAGGTGGGCACGGTTCCCCACGAGGACGCCATTCCCACCTGGCTGCGCTACCTGGAACGTCGCGAGGCCGCACTGCTCGCCGAGGGCTGAGCACGACGCCGTTCCCGTCCGCGCCGCCGGCTCGCCGGCGGCGCGCCCGTTATCGCATTCGGAATGGCGAACGAACACCATGCCATACACCGTCTACGGCAATCGTCGCTCGGGCTCCGCCATCGTCGAGCTGGCGCTGGCCGTCATCGGCGCGCCTTTCGACATTCGCGACGTGAGCCTCGACGACGAGGCGCAGCGCGGCGAGGCGTATGCCGCGATCAACCCGGCGCGCAAGCTGCCGGCCCTGGTCACGCCAGGCGGCGAGACGTTGACCGAGTCGCTGGCGATCCTCCTCACCCTGGACGAGCGCCACCGCGACGCGGCGCTGCTGCCCGCGCCCGCCTCCGCCGCGCGGGCGACGGCGCTGCGATGGCTGTGCTTCGTCGCCACCGAGATCTACCCGTTGGTGGAGATCAGCGACTACCCCGAGCGCTTTGCCGGAGAATCCGACCCGCAGTCCGCGCGCGAACGGGCGCGGGCTCTGTGGCGCGAGCGCTGGTCGCTGCTGGAACGGCAGGCGTCGGGCGACCCGTGGCTGCTCGAGTCCGGATTCTCGCTGCTCGATCTGCAGGTCGCCGTGGTCAGCCGCTGGACCCGCCAGGACGCGTGGCGCGAACGCGAGCTGCCGCGCATCGAGGCCATCGCCCGCGCCGTTGCATCGCGCCCGGACTGCGCGCCGGCATGGAGTCGTCACTTCGTTTGAAGCGGCGCGCCGACAACATGGATCCATACGACTTCGTCGTGGTCGGCGCGGGCTCCGCCGGTTGCGTGGTGGCGTCGCGGCTGGCGACAGCCGGCCATCGCGTGCTGGTACTCGAGGCCGGCACCGCGAGGCGGCCGATCTGGACCCGCGTGCCCATCGGCTACGGCAAGACCTACTTCGACACCCGCGTCAATTGGTGTCTTCATACCGAAGCCGAGTCCGGCCTCGACAATCGCGCCAGCTATTGGCCGCGCGGCAAGGGAGTGGGCGGGTCCAGCGCCATCAACGCCATGGTCTACTACCGCGGCCTGCCGCACGATTTCGACGACTGGGCGAGGCGCGCCGGTCCCGCCTGGTCGTGGCCCAGGGTGCGGGCCGGCTTCGAGGCCATCGAGCGCCTGCACGCCGCCAACGGCGAGATTACCGGCGTCGGGCCGCAGTGGATCACCGATCCGGGCGCGGCGTACCACCCGCTCGGCCGTCACTACCTCGACGCCGCGAAGCAACTCGGCTTCGAACACAATCCGCGCCTGATCGGCGGCGACGGCGTGGGGCGTTATTGCATCACGACGCATCGCGGCGTTCGCGTGTGTGCCGCCGATGCCTTTCTCGCGCCCGCGCTGAAGCACGACAGGCTGGACCTGCTCTGCGAGGCGCTGGTGACGTCGATCCTGTTCGACGGCGCGCGCGCCACCGGTGTGGCGTTCGAACTGCGCGGCGCCGCGCACAAGGTCTATTGCACCCGGGAGGTGATCCTGTGCGCCGGCGCGGTGGCATCGCCGCAAGTACTGCAGTTGTCCGGCATCGGCCCGGGGCGGCTGCTTTCGCGCCTGGGTATCGCCGTGCGCGCCGACCGGCCCGCGGTGGGCGGCAACCTGCAGGACCACCTCGCCGTGACGTATTTTTTCAGGTCGCGTGTGCCGACCCTGAACAACCAGCTACGCCCGTGGTGGGGCAAGGCGCTGGCGGGATTGCACTACGCGGCGACGCGCGGCGGGCCGTTGGCGCTGGGCGTCAACCAGTACGGCGGCTTCGTGCGCTCGACGCCGGCGCGGACCCGGCCCGACATACAACTGTATTTCAACCCGATCACCTACTCCAAGAAACCGGTGGGCAAGCGCCCCCTGCTCAGCCCGGATCCCTATCCCGGCTTCATCCTCAGCTTTCAACCCTGTCGGCCGGCCAGCCGTGGCCGCATCGACATCGTCTCCGGGAATCCGTCGGCGGCACCGCGCATCCGGCCCAATTACCTCGGCGACGCGGACGACCTGCAGGCCGTGGTGGACGGCGCGCGACTGCTGGCGCTGTTGGCCGCGGCCGAGCCGCTGCGCGCGGTGACCGCGGCGCCGGTCGGCCCCACGCCCGAGGGCATGGACGAGAACGCCATCGTCGCGGATTTTCGCGCGCGCGCCGACACCGTGTTTCACCCCGTCGGCACTTGCGCCATGGGCGAGGACCCGGCGACGAGCGTGGTCGATCCGGCGCTGAAGGTGCACGGGTTCGAGGCCCTGCGCGTGGTCGACGCCTCGGTATTCCCCAACGTCACCTCCGGCAATACCAACGCACCCGTGCTGATGACGGCATGGCGGGCGGCGGACATGATCCTGCACGACACGGCGCCCGGGTGCCCCGACCGGTGAGGCGATGATCGACGTCGAGGTGGTGATCGTCGGCGCCGGCGTGATCGGGCTGGCCGTCGCCCACGCATTGGCCGCGCGAGGCCGCGAGGTGCTGGTACTGGAGCGCAACGCCGCCGTCGGCCTGGAAACCAGCGCGCGAAACAGCGGCGTGATCCATGCCGGCATCTACTATCCGCCGCGCAGTCTGCGGGCCAGGTTGTGTGTCGAGGGCAAGCGCCGGTTATACCGGTTCTGCGAGGACAACGGCGTCGCCGCGTCGCGCTGCGGCAAGCTGCTGGTGGCCACCGGCGAGAACGAGGTGGATCGCCTCGAGGCGCTCGTGGCAAACGCCGCCGCCAACGGCGTCGACGACCTGGTGATGTTGACCGCCGCACAGGCGCGCGAACTGGAGCCGGATATCACCTGCGTCGCCGCCTGCCTGTCGCCGTCGACCGGCATCGTGGATACCCACGGCCTGGTGACGGCGCTTCACGGCAATCTCCAGGCCCGCCACGGGCAAGTGGTGTGCGACACCGGGGTCAACGGCGTCGACCGGGTCGACAGCCATTTCCGGGTGCGCTTCGCGAGCGGTGGCGAACCGGGCGAGTTGACCTGTGAGCGATTGGTCATTGCCGCCGGGCATGGCGCCACGGCGCTGGTCGAGCCGATGCTGTCGGAGGGGGGTTACCGCGTACCTCGAACGCGACCGGCGCGCGGCCACTACTACCGGCTGGGCGGCCCCCATCGCTTTCGTCACCTGGTCTACCCGATGCCGGACGGCGCGTGGCTCGGCACGCACCTGACCCTGGACACCGGCGGCGCCGTTCGATTCGGGCCGGACATCGAATGGTGCGACACCATCGACTACGCCTTCGATGACAGCGAAGGCCGCCGGCGACGGTTTCACGCCGAGATCCGGCGCTACTGGCCGGGCGTGGACGCCGACGCCCTGGTGCCGGACTACGTGGGCGTGCGGCCGAAGATCTACGGACCGGGCGAACCGGTACCCGACTTCGGTATCCACGGCGCGGCCGAGCACGGCGCGGAAAACCTGGTGGCGCTGTTCGGCATGGAGAGCCCGGGATTGACCTCGTCACTGGCAATCGGCGAGCATGTCGGCGACCTGCTCGACGACACGAACACTTCATGAAAGAGGACATCGATCGCTGGAACGCGAAATTCGCGGGCCGGGAGGCGGGCGACACGCCCTCGCCGGACGCGTTGCTGGCAACGACGCCTCACCTGCCCGGCGGCGGCCTGGCGCTAGACCTTGCCTCGGGCTCCGGTCAGAACGCGGTATGGCTGGCGATGCGCGGATTCGATGTCACGGCTGTCGACGGCAGCCTGAACGGCATGCGCCTGGCGCTTTCCCTGGCGCGGCGCTGCGGCGTGGCGATCCGACCGGTCGTGGCGGACCTCGACGCCTTCGAAATGGCCGGGAGCTTCGACCTCGTGGTGGTCATGAACTACCTGAACCGGCCGCTGTACAGGCGCCTTCACCGGTTCGTCTCACCGGGCGGTATCCTGATCGTCAAGACATTCAACCGCGACTTCCTCGACAGCCACCCGCGTTTCAACCCTGCTTACGTCCTTGACGACGGCGAATTGCCCGGGCTGATCGACGGGCTGACGGTGATCGAACACGCCGAGTCGCCGCCCGGCGACGCCGGCCGCAGCCACCTCGTCTGCCGACGATAGCCGCGGCCGGTCGGGCGCCTTGTCAGTTCGACGGCGCGTTGCTTCCGCCGGCGTTGTCGGCGTAGAACTTCGCCGCCGCGTCCCGCAGGCCCTGGGTTCGCGGATCGTGCACGTTGCCGCTCAACAGGTCCTGCAGCGAAACCGGGGAACCGTAGTACTGGTAGTTCCAGTCGTCCTTCAGCGACAGCGTGCTGCCGGACATCGACGCCCCCATGAATGCCCCGTTGACACGCTGGAAGGCGGCGATATCGGCGCTACCCGCGGCGGTGGTCGCGCCTTCGACGCCGTAGCCCTTCGGCCCGGCGGCGACCGCGGCGTCGACGCCGAACTTCATCGAAGTGGCGTTTTGCAGCGACCGAAGGCTGTCTTCCGTCTGGAAGATCAGGATCATCTCCGAACCCGAGCCGCCGAACTGGGCGCCGATACTGGCCGACCACATTCGGTAGAAGGCCGGGGACGACCACCGGTTGGTGGCCTCGTCACGCCGGATCAACACCCCCTTGCCGCCGGCGAAGCCGAGCCAGAAAGCCCCCTTGATGTAGTTGGGCACGATGAGCATGGCATGCGCATAGGGAACGTAGTCGCGGAACTGTTGCATGTTCGTGTCGTTGTTGAACACTTCCAGCGTGAAACGCGCGCGCTCCACCAGTTCCTGCAGCTCGCTGTCGTCGATGGCGCGCGCCGGCGTCGAGGAGAACAACAGCAGCGCGAATGCGACGATGGCGGCGAGCGCTCCGCCGCGAGTCAGTTTGAATTCCGTCATGAGGATCTCCTGGTCGATTACGGGCATCGGCGGATGCCGGTGGTGCACGGACATTAGACAACGGCCGGCGCGAGGTTTCAACGGCGGCCGCTCAGCGACCGAGGGCGCGAAGCATTTCCTCGGCGACCACGCGATGACCGTCGGGCGTCCAGTGCTGGTCGTAGGTGAAATAAGTCTGCACGCCGTCGCGTGCCGCGGCACGCAGCGGTTCGGTCAAGCTGACGAACATGATGCCCCGATCCCGGAAGTATTCGCCGACGACCTTCTCCATATCGCCTTCGAACCGTGTCACGGCGGTCGCGAGCTGCTCGTTGTCCCGTACGTCCGTCAAGCCTTCCGGCAGGCGGTCGCCGAGCAGTTGCACGTAACGGACCACGTCTGCCGCGTCGAGCCGGCCGACCACCAACGGCAACATCACGCGCGCCTTGGTCGGCACGTAGGCGACGATCACTCGCGCACCCTTGCGCGCCGCGGCCGAAATCACCGCGTCGACGGCGTCACGGGCAGTGTGCCAGCCGGTATCGGCGGCGAACTCGTCGGCGGAAGTAAACAGCAGCGCGATGCGCTTGGGCTTGACGAAATACCAGCTCGTCCGCCCGTTCGCCTCGAACGCGAACGGCAGCCAGTCCAGCGCGCCGCCGCTTTCGACCGGCGCGTCGGCGCGAACCGGACCCAGCCACTGCCGAAGCAACCGCTCGTAGCGCACGCGAATGGGCGCAAAGCGAAAGTAGTTCGAGATCCGCTCGCCGAGATCGTAGTCCTCGACGCTGTGCCTGAGCGGTTCGCTCCGGCGAAAATCGTTGCCCTCGTAAAGCGCTACGATAATGGTGCCGGCGCCCAGGTCGCGGCCGAACAAGTCGAACTTGGCCAGGTACTTCTGCGGGTCGTCGCCGGAATTGGCGAGGTTGTATACCGCCAGCCCCGACTCGGCGGCGAGAAGGCTCGCCCAGGTATTCCCGTCGCCTACGCGCGAGCCCTCGGTGAACGAATCGCCGAGCAGCAGCACGTCGGCCTCGGTCAGCGCCCGCGCGTTGCGCAGACCGCGCGAATCGGTCCGCATGCGCATCTCGTAGGATGGATAACCGGGCCGAATGACCGGCAGGCTTCGCTGGGGGAGCGGCCTGTCCTCGTAGACCAGCGTATGGTCCATGTTCGGCGGACGCAATCGCAGTTCGCCGACGTGCACGTAGGCGGCGTCGTCGAATGCCACGCGCAGCAGCAGGTCGACGCTGGCGAGCGTGACGACCGCGACCAGAGACCACGCCGCCACCGCCAATCGCCGCTGGCGTTTCTTTCCCGGCGGCGCGAACACGAGGTAGATGCACACCGCCGACAACAGCGACAGGATCACCGCGGCATGGAAGTGATCTATGCCGTAGCGGCCCAGGAGTATGAACTCCTCCTTGCTGATCAACCGCACGATATTGCTCGGCATCACCCATGCCACCGCCGCCAGCGCGGTGATGCCCACGGTCGCCAACCGGGCCAGGAAAGTCAGTACGGCGTTCATCTAACGGATACGGTCCCAGGTAGGAGTTGAACGAGGATCGGCAACCGGGCCGGAGGCTGTTCCCGCCACTGCCCGGTCATGATACAAAGCCTGATTTGCGATTTCGAGGAGCAGTCGATGCCTGCGAGCGGGGACCTTTCGCGTACGTTGACGGATTTCATCCACGCATTGCGTTTCGATGACCTTGACGCCGAGGTCATCGACAAGACGAAGGCGTTGTTCCTGGACTGGCTGGGCTCGGCGCTGGCCGGGGCCGATGCCGCGCCGGTGCGGGCGCTGCGCGAGTTCAGCGACGCCATGGGACCGGCGAACGGACCCGCCCAGGCGTTCGACAACATGGCCGGCACGAGCGCCTACTTCGCCGCCCTGCGAAACGCCGCGGCCACCCACGTGGTGGAGCAGGACGACGTTCACAACGGCTCGGTATTCCATCCCGCCGCGGTCGTGTTTCCGCCCTTGCTGGCGATGAGCCAGACGCGCCGGGTCGACGGCGCCGCCTTCGTCACCGCCGCGGTGGCCGGCTACGAAGCGGGCATCCGGGTCGGCGAGTACCTTGGCCGCGGCCACTACCGGGTATTTCACACCACCGGCACCGCGGGCACCCTTGCCGCGGCCATGGCGGTGGGCAAACTCCTCGCGCTCGATGCCGATACCCTGGCTCACGCGCTGGGTTCGGCGGGCACGCAGGCGGCGGGCCTGTGGGAGTTCCTGGTGAGCGCCGCGCATTCCAAGCAACTGCATACCGCCAAGGCTGCCGCCGACGGCATGCTGGCGGCGTGTACCGCGGCCGCCGGCATGACCGGCGCCGCGCGCATCCTGGAGGGGGACAAGGGCATGAACGCGGGTATGCTGGGTGACGGCAACGCGGTCCGCCTCCTCGACGGACTCGGCACGCGCTTCGGCGTGCTCGAGACGTCGGTCAAGTTTCACGCGTCGTGCCGCCATACCCATCCGGCGGCCGACGCCCTGCTCGCCCTGATTACCGCCCACGATCTCGACCCGTCCAGGATTGCCGCCATCGAGGCACGCGTCTACCAGGCCGCCATCGACGTCCTTGGCGCGGTCACCGATCCGCGCACCGTGCACCAGGCCAAGTTTTCCATGGGTTTCGTGCTCGCGCTCATCTGCGCGCGCCGCAACGCGGGCGTGGCCGACTTCACCGAGGAGGCGCTGCGCGACCCGCTGCTTCGACGCCTGCACGACAAGGTGAACATGGTGCTCGATCCCGAGATCGACACCGCCTACCCGGCCAGGTGGAGCGCGCGGGTCGTCGTCACCACCACCGACGGCCAGCGCCTGACGCACAAGGTCACCGTGCCCAAGGGCGATCCGGGCAACCCGTTGTCGTCGGCGGAACTGGAGCGCAAGTTCGCGATGCTGGCGGCGATGCACGGTTCGCTCGACGACGACACGTCGTCGCGGTTGATCGAGGACGCGTGGCGGCTGGACGCGCTGGACGATGTCGGCGAAACGTTCAGGATCGGGTAACGCCGCGTGAACGATAATCAGGCGCCGCCGTCGTCGAAGTAGGCGCGCAGCCGCTCGCGCAGGAACATCCGGTGGGTCGGCTGCACCGCCTCGCGCGCGGCGATGCCGATCACGGCCGGGTCGCCGGCGCGAGGATAGGAGGCATTGGCGTCGCCGTCCCGCGCCGATTCGAAGGCATGTTGGCACTTGCCGGCGTCCATGGCGAACTGGGTGCGGCAGGCGAGCGGACGGGCCTCGTAGATCATGCAGCGGCGGTCGTCGTCGAGTAGCGGACAGGGCGAGACGGGCAGGTCGCGACCATCGACATGAATGACGGGCCCGGCATCCGATGCGGCGAGCCGTTGGCGCACGTCATCCGCGATTCCCGCCGCCTCGATGGCGTCGCGTACCGCGTCGAACTCGAACGGCGCCATCAACACGTCCTGCATGCAGCACCACGCGCAACCCTCGTCGCAAGCCGGTCGGACATGGCGCGACCACTCGCGGCAGCGTCGGTCCACCATGTCCCGCAGCCCCGGCGGCGTCTCGTCGTCGCAAGCCTTGGCGCGCAGCTTGCGCGCGCCGATGTAGGCGTCGCGAAACACCTCGCGGAAGGCGGGAGGCAGTTCGGCCAACCGGGACTCGAGCCGACGCGCGTCGTAGAGCGTGCGCTTTTTCGCGGGCTTGGTCCGGGTCCTTGCCATTGGTCGATTATAACGTCGCGTCCGGCGGACCGTACGAACCGACCCTAGGCGGACTCGACAGCCTCCACCAGGAACTGCGGCAGCGCGAAGGCGGCCTGATGGATAGCGGCGTTGTAGTAGCGCGCCTTCAAACCGACGTGCCTGGCGCGCCAGCCGAGCACCTCGAGCGACGTGCGACGCAGCGACTTGTCGTCGCTGCCCCAGGCGAACGTCATGATGCCGCCGTAGTAGGTGGGCACCGCGGCGCAGTAGAACGTCATGTCGGCGAAGTGCGGCGACATGCGCCGGCGCGTGTTGATGACTTCCTCCATCTGCACGAAGGGTACGCCGTTCTGGGTCACGAGCACGCCGCCCGGCTTGAGGCAGCGCTTGGCCAACGCATAGAAGTCGTCCGTGAACAGCACCTCTCCCGGACCGATGGGATCGGTACTGTCGGAGATGATCACGTCGAAGCGCGCTTCCGTCTCGCGCACGAAGTCCATGCCGTCGGCGACGACGATCGTCGCGCGCGGATCGTCGAAGGCGCCCGCCGAGTGGTTGGGCAGGTATGTCTTTGCCAGGTCGATCACGGCCTGGTCGATCTCCACCTGCGTGACGCGCAGTGCGGGGTGCTTGAGCACCTCCCGCAGCATGCCGCCGTCCCCGCCGCCGATGATCAGCACCGATTCGACGTTGCCATGTGCCAGGATCGGCGTGTGCGCGAGCATCTCGTGGTAGATGAACTCGTCCGCCTCGGTGGTCTGCACCACGCCGTCGAGCGTCATCACGCGCCCGAGGTAGTCGTTGCCGAAAATGGACAGCGACTGTTGACCCGTGTCGCTCTCGAAATAAACCTCGTCGACGCGGATCTCCTGGCCAATGCCCTGGTGCAGGGTTTCGCGAAACCAGCGCTCGCTCATGCGCCCTGCACCACGCCGCGAAGGTGCTCGCCGACGGTAAGCTGGGACGGTGTGAACGCGTCGCGCAGCACCGGGATGACGCGCTCCGGCTTCGCGTCGCCGCACATGAACACGTCGAAGGCCGCGAATTCGCGCTCCGGCCACGTGTGCACGCTGATGTGCGACTCGGCCAGTACGGCGACGCCGGACACGCCGCCGTTGGGGGTGAAGTGATGCAGGTGGATGTGCAACAGCGTGGCACCGGCCACCTCGACCGCCTCGCGCAGCGTGTCCTCCATGAGGCCGATGTCGTCGAGGCGCGATGCGCCCCACAGGTCGAGAATCAGGTGCGTACCGGCGAACTCGATGCCGTCGCGGGTGACGAAATGGTCGGCGGGCGGCGTCTCGGCCTGGCCGTGGGTGGCCCATCGGGCGGCCGCGGACGGAAACTGGATAACGGAATCCTGCGCCATGGCGGAATTCTCCTCGAACGAGCGGTGACTTGAAGCTAACGCGCCGTCCGATGAGACAGCACGCGATTAGCGCTGGAACATAAAACCTCTGCAGGTCTGTACCGGGTGGGCGAATGATAGTTTTTTTTATGTGAAATTCAATATCGTGCGACGAGTTTTTCACGCGTTCCCGTCGTTAACGGTCATTCATCGGCACGCTCGGGAAGCGCCGGCGGCGCGCGACACGGCGCCGCGGGGTATCGGACCGCCGGCCGCACACGCGCCCGGAGGAATCGAACCGATCCGGGCAAGTTCGAGTCCGCTGGCTACGATGGTCCGGATCGGGGCGATACCGGGCGTCGTGTATACTCGTTGCGGAAAAAAGTCGACCGACGCGTCAACCAACCACGTGGGCACGCCGGCATAACAATCAGGGGAGCGATCGACCATGACCTCGATCCAGCCGAACGTGCCTCTGGACGCGCACATCGACGCGATACTCGACTCGGGCGGACGAATGTTCCTGTCCACATCGGTGGGCGGCAACAGTTCCGGCGCGAGCGTGTTCTACGCCCGCGACGGCGACGACCTGGTTTTTTTCACTTTCAATCCCACGCGCAAGGCGGAGCAGGTTCGCGCCAATCCGCGCGTGCAGGCTGTGATCTGGCCCGACGGCCACGACGGCATCCGCGGACTGCAGGTCGAGGGTCGCTGCGCCTTGATACGCGACCAAGCGGAGGCGGCGCGGGCGCGCGAGGCGATCCTGCGCGTCACCGACGCGTTCCAGGCGTACATGGACGACGATTTCCTTTCCAGGAACCGCGTGACGGGGTACTACCGGCTGGCGCCCGTGTCGATCAAGTACGTCGACTTTCACGCCGAGCCCCGGTTCCATTGGAAGGAGTTTCCCCACAACCGGCCGGGCGTGGTCCACGAGGCGGTCGGCGACGTGTCGCGACGAGTCATGTTGTGGATGCGCGCCTTGCGGGCGCCCTTCTTCACCGCCACGCTGGTGCCGGTCCTGCTCGGCGCGGCGATTGCCGCGCGCGACCTGGCGGCGAGTCGCGCCGGGTCGATCGACTGGAGACTGTTCGCGCTGGTGCTGGCCGGCGCCGTTTGCGCCCACGCGGGCACCAACCTGGCGAACGATTACGGCGATCACATCACCGGGAACGACGCGGTCAACCAGACGCCGAGCCCGTTCAACGGCGGCAGCCGCGTGATTCAGGCGGGCCTGCTGACACCATGGAAAGTATTGTTCGCCTCGAGCTTCTGTTTCGCATTGTGCGCGGCGTGCGGATTGACGATCAATGCCGCCATCGGCGGCGCCTGGTACGCGCCAACGCCGCTGTTGTGGATTGGCGTGCTCGGTATCGCGCTCGGTGCCGCCTACACGCTGGGACCGTTCAGGCTCAGCTATCGCGGGCTTGGCGAGCCGGCCATCGCGTTGGGTTTCGGCCCGGTGATCGTCCTGGGCAGCCATTACGTGCTCACCGCGACGCAACTCGATGCATGGTCCGCGACGGAACCCGCGATGGCCTCGCTGCCGGTCGCCGTGCAGGTCATGTTGATCGTGTGGATCAACCAGTTCCAGGACGCGCCCGCGGATGCCGCCAGCGACAAGCTCACCTGGGTCGTAAGGCTCTCGCGCCACTCGGGCGGCTTCGATTACCGCCGGCCGTTCTACTGGTACGAGGCATTCACGATCACCGCGTTCGCGCTGGTCGCGCTACTGGCGGTGCTGCCGCTGTTCGGGGGACCCGGGACGCCGTGGGCCGCCATCGCCCTGGCGCCGATCCCGCTGGCGGCATGGGCCGTCGCCCGCGGCCGACGCTGGCTCGACGCCGTCGATGCCGGCGACGTCGACTGGCGCCGCCATCCCTACGCGTTGCTGCCGGTCAATGTCGCCACCAGTGCCACACATTTTTTGACCGGGTTGTTGCTGTCCCTGGCGTGGATTCTGCAAGCCCTCACCGGACCGACCGGGCCGTGAGCGCGGCGGAAAGACGGCGTATCGCCGACGTTCTGGCGTCTCTCGACAAGACGCAACAGGCCATGTGCGACGCCGGTGATCCCAACGCCTATTTCGTCGCGCTGTACCGCGCCACGACCGCCAAGTGCCTGTGGCTCGAAACGGCGATCCTGGACGCAGGCCACCCGGGGCATGCCGGCCACCGTCATCTCGACGCACGACTGATCCACGATATCGTGACCCATTTCGAGCCGCGTTATTCGTTCGCGGTTTCGCGACGGGCGGCTGGCGACCTCGACCCGCGCAACCCCTGGCGAGGCGTTCTTCGTCACGCCGTCGAGGGCAGTCCCACCAGTATCCTGCTGCTCGGCGCCCACACCCACATCGGCTTCGACCTACCCGCGGTGCTGGCCGGCGACCTCGCCAACGGCGCGCCCCTGTTCGATGCCGCCGACCCACGCCAATCGCATACGCTGTCGGCGCTCAATCGACTTTTCATCGCCGAGTTGCCGGCCATCGCCGACAACGTACACGCCGCCGAATCGGTGTTCGCGCGACGGGGGTTGCCCAACGTCGGCGGCACCGCCAGATGGCTGTACTCGCGTCGCATCAGGACAATCGCCGCGCCGGCGCTTCGACTGCTGCTCGGCGCGGCACGCGCCGAAGCTCATCGAAACGCCGACCGGCTGCGGCGCGGCAAGATCGACGAAGCACGCCTTGGCGCGATGATCGACCGTCGCAATCGTCGCTTCCTGGCCGCATGGCGCGCTGCCGGGCGCACCCGGCGTTGCCGGGAGACCGACGGATACGCCCGCACCCTCGCGCCGTGACGCGCGCCTCATGATCCGGCCGGCGGCGTGGCCGGGCATTCTCTTCGTGCTCGCCGTGTTGACCGCGATCACGGCCACCGGGCTCGCGTCGCTGCGCTTCGACGACGACTACAAGGCGATCTTTCGCGGCAGTGACGGGCGCTACAAGGCATACCTCGCCTTTCTCGAGCGGTTTCCCGCCGAGGAGCGCAACCTGCTCGCGGTCGTGCACGGACCTGTCCTCTCCGCCCGGGGCGTGCGGGCGCTGCTCGACCTGGAAGAGGCCCTGTTCGACCACCCGGCCGTCGTCGCCGTGTACTTGCCGGTTACGCCGCCCCGCCTGCGCACGCTGGCCGAGCGCTTCATCGCGTCCGGCGACCCGGACACGCTCGCCCACCTGGTCGCGCGCGCGACGCGACACCCGGTGCTGTCCCGGGGCATGTTGTCAGCCGACGGCGACACGGCGCTGGTGGTGGCCGCGTTGCGCGACCGGTTCGGCGAACCGGGTCCGGTGGTCGAATCGGTGCACCAATCGATGGCGGCCGTTCTCGAGCCGGCCGGAATCGGTCTGAACCTGGGCGGCATACCGGCGGTTCGCGCCGCGCTGAAATCCCAGGTACGCCACGACCAGTTCCTCTTCGACGCACTCGCGGCGATTCTGGCGACCGGGGTCGCCTTGTGGCTGTTCCGGTCCGCGCGGGTGGTTGCCGCGGCGGCAATCGGCCCAGTGCTCGGCGTATGGTGGACGCTCGGCGCCATGGGACTCGCGGGACTATCCATCAACGTACTGACCCAGATGGTCGCTGCGCTGGTGCTCGTGGTGGGTTACACGGACGCCGTCCACGTGACGACCCACCTGCGCGAATCGCTCGCCCGCGGCCTGTCCGGCGCGGATGCCGCGCGCCGCGCCTGGCGCGACATCGGCCCGGCGTGCCTGGTCACCTCGCTCACCACGGCGGCCGGGTTCGCGTCGCTGCTGCTGTCGGACGCTTGGATGATTCGCCAGTTCGGCCTGGTGTGCGCGCTCGGTTCACTGACGGTATTCGCGGCCGTCATGCTGAGCGTGCCGCTCACCGCGCGCGTGATCGCGTCGGCACCGAACCACGCTCGCGACCGTACCCTGTCTATCGATATCCTGCGCCGCTTGCGACGACACCCGGCGGCGGTCGTCGTCGCCGGGCTCGTCGTCAGCGCGATACTGGTACTGACGGCAATACAGGTTCGTCCCGACTACGCCTTCAAGGAAAACCTGCCGCGCGGCCACGACGTACGCGCCGCGTTCGAACGCGCCGACCGCGAACTCGGCGGGCTGTTGCCGATCACCGTCGTGGTCAACATCGGACCCGGTGCGTCGGCCGGCGATCTCGTCGGGGCGGCCGGCCTCGTCGCGAACCGGCTGCGCGACCGGACCGGTCTTGCATGGCTGGGCATCGCCGACTTCGCCGCCCTCGTACCGCTGGACGGCGTCGACGCACTGCCCGACGCGTTGCGCGACGATTTGCTGGATGCCGAGGCGGGCATGACGGTGGTGAGCACGGTGCTGCCGGACCACGGCGCACGCGCGACCGTCGACACGATCGGTCGCGTTCGCGCCGCACTCTCCGACCTCGACGCCGGCGGCGGCGCGTTCGACCTGGAGATCACCGGCATCGCGGCGCTGGCGGCCACCGGGAGCCGTCACATGATCGCCGATCTCGGTCGCAGCCTGGCGACGGCCGCGGCGGCCGTGTTCGCCGTGATCGCGTTGCTGCTGCGCTCGGTTCGGCTCGGCCTCGTCAGCCTCGTTCCCAACGTTGCGCCAATCGCCATGGTGGCGGCGATGCTGGTTTGGCTGGGCGAGCCGCTGAGCTACGCCTGCGTGCTGGTGTTCACCATTTGCCTGGGGCTGGCGGTCGATGACACGGTGCACGTGATCATGCGCTTTCGACGCGAACGCGCCGCCGGCCGCGATGTCGACAGCGCGCTGGATGCCACGCTGGGCGGCACCGGCCGGGTGCTGATCGCGACCACCTTGATCCTGGCGGCTGGCTTCGCGGCGCTGACGGCCAGCGCGACGCCCATGGTCGTGCTGCTCGGCGCGCTGTCGTGCCTGGCGATCGTCACCGCGCTGGTTTTCGACCTGACGTTTCTGCCCGCGTTGCTCGCCCTGACGGCGACCGGGCCGCCGTCGGGCGGTAGCGGCAGATGATGACGATGGACAGGGCACGGTCATCGAGAACCCGCCGGTCGAAGTCGCCGTGGCATGCTTCGACGACGAATCCGTGGGCGGACAGCCGCGCACGGAGTTCGTCGGCATCGGTGAAACGGCAGGCGATGCGGCTGACGCGGCAGTGCGGCTCGCCACCCGTCGTCCGACGCCGGTACGTGGTCCAGTGCATGATGCGGGCGCCGGCGTCGTAGCGCTGCGTGCCGCTGACCGTGACGACATCGCCGTCGGCATCCACGTAACGGTTCCAGGGCGATTCCTCGGGACGATCGACCAGGTCGTGACTCGACGGGTTGCGCGTCTCGAAGGCGAGTACACCGCCGGCGACGAGATGACGCGCCACCGAGTCCATCAGCGCGTCCTGGTCGGCGTCGGTCAGGAAAGCCTGGAAAGCATTGCCGGTGAGATAGACGAGCTCGAACCGGCGTCCGAGGGCGAGCGTAAGCGCGTCACCCTCGATCCAGTCGATGTCGAGCGCATGCGACGCGGCCTTTCGTCGTGCGTGGTCCAGCATGGTCCGGGAAATGTCAGTACCCGCGATATCGACGCCCCGCGCCGCGACCGGCAACGTCACCAGGCCCGTGCCGCAGGCGATCTCCAGGACCGGGCCGCCAACCCGTTCGGCGAGGTCGCCGTAAAACCGCGCCGCCGGCTCGGTGGCCGTTCCCTCCTCGATATCGTAGTTGCGGGGGTCTGCGAACTCTTCGAGATTGTCGTGATCGATCATCGCTTCCAGGTCGCCCGTACCGGGACCAGCCAAGGAAATGCCGCCCGAATTGCCTGATGGTACGTGAAGCGGAGTGAGCATACGCGGCCCGTTATCCGCTCATGCCGCTTCGCCCGTCACGTCATCGGCAATGCGTCGGCGCGCGTGGCTTTCTCCCGGGACGGCGACACCTTCTCGTTGATTGCCAGAGACGACCGAGCCAAGACCTCACCGGGCGCCCTCGCGGCCGCCATCGCCATCCGCGACGGCGCTGCCGGCCAGCGCCTTGGCCAGGTACACGCGGTCGTAACCGCGCTCGTTTCGCCGCGCGGTCTCCTCGTATCCGAGCCGTCGATACAGTTCGATGTTCTCGGTCATGAGGGCGTGGGTGTACAGCTCGAGCGTCGCGTGCCCGCGACGCCGCGCTTCGCGCTCCGCGAGCGCGATGAGCGCGCGGCCGACACCCTGTCCCTGGCGGGACGGATCGACCGCGACGTTGTCCAGCAGCATGCCATCCCCGGTTCGCACCAGCACCAGGACGCCGATCACGCCCGCGTTCGCGACGGCGACGAACACGTCGTGCTCGCGAATCATCTTCGCGTAGTCATCCAGCATGGGACCGGGCGGCTTGCCGATACGCTCGACGTAGCGGGCGTAAGCCGCGTGCACGCAGCGCGTGACGTCGGCGGCATCCACCGGCAGTGCCCGGCGCAGTCGGAAGCCGCCGCGGTCGGCAACGTGGCTCTTTCGCATCTCGGGATCCCGGCAGGCGATTTACCCGGCAGGATGCGCGGCCGACCACCGGGTGTCAACGCGTCGCAATGCGCGCTTGCCGGTGCGGCACGATTGCTCTACGTTAGCGCTGTCATGGACAACAGCCCGTCGATACCTGCCTTCAATGTCGTCGACGACGACGCGCGCGCCTTTTTCGAAGGGCATGGCGTGGTCTGCCTGCGCGGCGCCGTGGACGGGCAATGCCTGGACTGGGCCCGATCCGGTATCGCGGAAAGTATCGCCAATCCCGGGACCTTCTTCCGCGACCAGACACCGGACGGATCACCGGCACGGTACCTGTTCGACTACTGGAACTGGCAGCGCATCGACGGCCTGAAAAAGCTCGTGCTCGACTCGAACCTGGCGTCGACGGTCGCCTCGCTCGTCGGCGCCGGTTCGCTCAATCTACTGATGGACAACTGGTTCCTGCGCGAGGCCGGCGCAACCAACGGGGCGCCGTGGCACCACGACGAGCCCTACTTCGACTTCGTCGGCGGTCGCAAGGTGGTGCTCTGGTTTCCGCTCGAACCGGCCTCGCGCGACGAGGGACTGACGTTCCTGTCGGGTTCGCATCGATGGGGACGACTCTACATGCCGCAGAACTTTCGCGAACACCGGCCGTTCGAAGGCGACATGACCGACTACCATGCCGCCGACGATGTCGAATCCAGCGACGCGCCGCGACTGGCCTGGGACCTGTCGGCCGGCGACTGCCTGGTCTTCGATTTTCGCACCTTGCACCGGGCCACCAATGTCGACGACCCCCTGCCCCGCACCATTCACCGCATGTCGCTGCGCTACGGGAACGAGGACGTGGTGTTTCACCCGCGCGGGGAATGGACCGACGAGATCACGCGCCACCTCCTGGCGCTCGGCCAACGCATCGACGCGCCCCTGGACTGCGAACTGCTGCCGCGGGTTCACCCGGATTCCCGGGTCGGATAGCGGCCGCCCGAACCGGGCCGGCTATACCTCGATCTCGTCGCCACCCCGGACCGACGCGAACGGCACCGACAATGCCGCCATGAACGCGGACTGTACGTCGGCGGCCGACACCTTGCGGCCGCCGAACTCGAGGTCGCGCGTGGCGCAGGCATCGGCGGCAACCGTGCAGGCGTAGCCGAGATCGAAGGCGGCGCGCGTCGTGGTATCGATGCACATGTGCGTCATGGCGCCGCAGATGACGAGCCCCTCGACGCCGGCGTCCCTCAGCTGTTCGTCCAGGTCGGTGTCGCGAAAGGCGCTGGGGAAGTTTTTCCGGACCAACGGCTCGTCGGCTTGCGGCGCGGCGGCGGGGTGGATCTCGCAGCCCTCGGTGCCCGGAACGAAAAACGTGGCGCCGGGTCGCGTCGACAGGTGCTGGACGTGATAGACCGGGGCGCCGGCCGCGCGGAAGCGGTCCAGCAGGTTCGAAACCCGGCTCGCGGCCGCGTCCATCCCCACCAGCGGCAGGGCGCCGCCTTCGAAGTAATCGTTCTGCACATCGACTATCAGCAACGCGTTTGTCATGACCCGGCTCCCGTGGCGAATTCAATGGTGGCGCAAGCCTAGTCGAAGAGGCTTCGGCAAACCAGCACCGGGTAACGATCGACGCGCGATTCGCTTTCCGAACGGTTGCGGTCGAGGCTACGCGATATCCAGGTCCTTCAGTTTTCGGGTCAGCGTATTTCGTCCCCAGCCGAGACGCCTGGCGGCCTCCTGCTTGTGACCGCCGGTGTGTTCCAGCGCGGCGGACAGCATGACGCGCTCGAAGGCGGGCATCATTTCGTCGAGGATGGCGTTCTTGCCCATGGCAAGGCGCTGCTGGGCAGCCTTGCGCACGGCGGCCTCCCACTCGGGGCCGTCGTCTTCGCCGACGGACTCGCGCAGCGTCCTGAATTCCTCCGGCAGGTCGCCGGTGCCAATGGTCTGGCCCGGAGCCATCACGGTCAGCCGGCGGCAGGTATTCTCGAGCTGGCGCACGTTGCCCGGCCAGTGGTAAGCCATGAGTACCGCGGCAGCCTCGGCGGACAACTGCTTCTTCTCCACCTGCAGTTCCCTGGCCGCCTGCTCCAGGAAACGGCTCGACAGAACCGGTATGTCCTCGCGGCGGTGTCGCAGCGGCGGCAGCATGATGGCGATGACGTTGAGTCGATGGTAAAGGTCTTCGCGGAATCGACCGTCGGCCACTCGCGCCTCGAGGTCCTGGTTGGTGGCCGCGATGATGCGCACGTCTACGGCAATCTCGTGATGGCCGCCGACGCGGTAGAAGCTGTTGTCGGACAACACGCGCAGCAACCGGGTCTGCAGGTCGGCGGGCATGTCGCCGATCTCGTCGAGGAACAAGGTGCCGCCATCGGCCTGCTCGAATCGCCCGACGCGCCGGTTCTGGGCGCCGGTGAAGGCGCCTTTCTCGTGGCCGAACAATTCGGACTCCAGCAGCTCGGCCGGAATCGCGGCGGTGTTGATGGCGACGAAGGGGCCGTCGCGACGGCTGCCGGTACGGTACAGGGCGCGCGCCACCAGTTCCTTGCCGGTGCCGGACTCGCCGCGGATCAACACGCTCATGTTGGACTTTGACAGGCGCCCGATGATGCGGAACACCTCCTGCATGGACGGCGCCTCGCCGAGAATCTCGGCGCTCATGGAATCCGCTTGGACGACTGCTGTCGCGGCGCGATCCCGCGTGTGCTCCAGCGCCTTTTGAATCAGCGACACCGCCTCGTCGATGTCGAAAGGCTTGGGGAGGTACTCGAAGGCGCCTCCCTGGTAGGCGGACACCGCGCTGTCGAGGTCGCTATGCGCGGTCATCAGGATGATCGGCAGGTCGGGCGCCTCGCTGTGCAGCGCCTCGAGCAATTCCAGGCCGCTGGTGCCCGGCATGCGGATATCGGTGACGATGACGTCCGGGTCGCCGTTCTTGCCGAGGCGCGCCAGGGCGCTGTCGGCGTTGTCGAAACTTTCGATGTTCAGCGCTTCCTTCGACAGCGCGCGGCCCAGCACCCAGCGGATGGAGCTGTCGTCGTCGATTATCCAGACGCGTTTGGTCGCCTCGTTACTCATCGTATGGCTCCAGCGGGAGAATCACCGTGAACGTCGTGTCGCCGGGCTCGCTGCGGCATTCGATGCGGCCCTTGTGACGACTGACGATCTCCTGGGCCAGGGACAGGCCGAGGCCCGTACCGTCGGCGCGGCCGGTGACCAGTGGATAGAACATTTTTTCCTGAAGTTCCGCCGGCACGCCGGGCCCGTCGTCGTGCACCTCGGCCCTGAGGACTTGTCGATAGAGCACACCGCCCACCGACTGGCGCCGGCCGATACGGGTTCGCAAGGTGATGCGGCCCTTGTCGCCGATCGCCTGGGCGGCGTTTCTCACGATGTTCAGAAAGACCTGGGTGAGACCGTCGCGTTCCGCGACGATGTCGGGCAACGAGGGGTCGTAGTCGCGGTAGATGGTGATGCGACCCTGTACCTCGGCCTGCACCAGCTTGAATACGTGCTGCAGGACTTCGTGCAGGTTGAGTTGCTCCCGGCGCACCAGCAGGTAGGGCGCCGTCATGCGGTCGACCAGCTTGGTCAGCCTGTCCGCTTCGTGGGTGATGATGCGGGTGAACTCGCGCAGTTCGCCGGGCGGCAGTTCGCGGTCCAGCAGTTGCGCCGCGCCGCGCAGTCCGCCGAGAGGGTTCTTTATCTCGTGGGCGAGGCCGCGGATCATGCTGCGGGTGGCCGACTGGCGTTCCGACAGCCACGAATCGCGCGCCAGTTTCACCAGGCTGTCGACCCGCCACAACTCCAGCATCAGGCCGAGCTCGTCGCCCACCTCGATCAGCGGCGTTACCGTGCAGTCGACGAGTATCGGCTCGCCGCCGAGCGGCACGCGCAACGGCATCTCGCGCAGCGTGTAGGTCTGGCCGAAGCGCAACGCCTTGTCCAGCACCTCGACAAGTTCCGGATGCTCCCCGACCACCCGCGCCACCGGCTTGGACCGCGCACGACGTTCGCTGACGTCGAGCAGGTCCTCCGCGGCGGGATTGAGCCTGTGCACCGTCAGGTCGTCGCCGAGAACGACGATCGCGGTATTCTGGGCCTTGAAGAGGTAATTCGAGTCGAACATCCGAGCAAACGGTGGTTTTGCACCATCATGGTGCAAAATGCCGGAAAGTAAAGGCGCCCCGGTCCCGCCGGGGCGCCTTTGCGCGTTAGACGCTGTAGTACATGTCGAACTCGCAAGGGTGAGTGGACATGCGGAAGCGGTTCACCTCGCCCATTTTCAGGTCGATGTAGGCGTCGATGGTATCGTCCGTCATGACACCCCCGGCCTTGAGGAAGTCGCGGTCGGCATCGAGCGCCTCCAGCGCCATCTCCAGGGAGTGGGCGACCGTCGGAATGGCCTTCTCTTCCTCGGGCGGCAGGTCGTAGAGGTCCTTGTCCATGGCGTCGCCGGGATGGATCTTGTTCTGGATGCCGTCGAGGCCCGCCATGAGCAGCGCGACGAAGGTCAGGTACGGGTTGCCGGCCGCATCCGGGAAACGCACCTCGACGCGTCGTGCCTTGGGGTTGGACACCCACGGAATACGACAGGACGCCGAGCGGTTGCGCGCCGAGTACGCCAGCAGCACCGGAGCCTCGAAACCGGGCACCAGGCGCTTGTAGCTGTTGGTGGCCGAATTGGTGAAGGCGTTCACCGCGCGGGCGTGCTTGAAGATGCCGCCCAGGTAGTAGAGCGCGGTTTCGGACAGCCCACCGTACTCCTCGCCGGCAAACAGGTTGTTGCCGCCCTTGAAAATCGACTGATGGCAGTGCATGCCGCTGCCGTTGTCACCGACCAGGGGCTTGGGCATGAAGGTGGCGGTCATGCCGTGGACGTGGGCGACGTTGTGCACGACGTACTTGAACATTTGCAGCTCGTCGGCCTTGCGCACCATGGTGTTGAACTTGATGCCGATCTCGCACTGCCCGGCGGTGCCCACCTCGTGGTGATGCACTTCGGCTTCCATGCCCATTTCCATGCACGCCAGCACCATGGCCGACCGCAGGTCCTGCAGGGAGTCGACCGGCGGCACGGGGAAGTAGCCGCCCTTGACCTTGGGTCGGTGACCGATATTGCCCTCGGCGTATTCCTTGTTGGTGTTCCACGATGCCTCGTTGGACTCGACCTCGTAGAAAACACGACCCATGTCGTCGCCCCAGCGCACCGAGTCGAAGACGAAGAACTCGGGCTCGGGCCCGAAGTACACCTCGTCGCCGATGCCGGTGGAACGCACGTACGCCTCGGCACGCTTGGCGATGGACCGCGGGTCACGGTCGTAGCCCTGCATGTTGGACGGCTCGATGATGTCGCAGCGAATCAGCAAGGTCTTGTCCTGCATGAACGGGTCCATCACCGCGCTCTCGGCGTCGGGCATCAGGATCATGTCGGACTCGTTGATGCCCTTCCAGCCGGCGATCGACGAGCCGTCGAACATCTTGCCTTCCTCGAAATCGTCCTCGCTAACGATGTGCGCGGGCACCGAAACGTGCTGCTCCTTGCCCTTGGTGTCGGTAAAGCGGAAATCGACGAACTTTACATCGTCGTCTTTGATCATCTTCAGCACGTCAGCTGCTGACATTTTGCTTGTCCTCGGTTCTCGTAAAGTGTGCATGACATCCGGTCCGATCAAGCGGCCGGAACCAGCCGTTAAGCTCGCGAGTTCCCTTGTCAGCAATTGGCATGCCAACTTTCGGTGCACGGAAAATCAGGGGGATAGACGATGTATAGGGCGACATCTGCACTATAATAGTGCGACTTAGTGAATAATGCACTATTCTTGTGCAGTTATCGGCGACACGGGCGCACAAGGATTGGACAGGCGAGGCGGCAGGGTCAGAATCGGGCGCCGATTCGTTATGCCGCACTTTCCTGGATTTCGACCACCACCGTGATCAGGTCGCCCTCCTCGCGAGTCTCGACGACGCGGTGCCCGTGCACCCGGCTCCAAGCGGGAATGTCGTTCAGGGCGCCCGGATCGGTGCACAGCACCACCACCCGTGTTCCCGGCGGCTGGTCCTCGGCCGCCGCCTGGCAGCGGATCACCGGCATGGGACACAGGAGATGGCGGGCGTCGACCTCGATGGTTTCCGGCATTGGCGGGGACTATCCGTTATAACAGCCAGGCCGGGTCGACCTCGGACACCGGCAGTGGGCGCACGCTCACGCCGCGGGGCTCGCCGGCCTTCGGCACGAAGTCGAACTCGACGCGTTCGGCGTTTCGTCCCTGGCCGTAGCGCGCGGCGATTCGGGCCGCCAGTTCCACGTCGTCGGGATCGGCCTCGCCCTCGATCAGGGTCAGCGGGCCCGGGTGCGAGCGCATCACGAGATGATCGAAGCGCCGGCGGTAACCCTCCAGGTAGCGCCCCTCGCCCTCGTCGCGCGAGACAATGAGCTTGAAGCGATCGCTGGGCCGGATATGGCGCCCCACCTTGAGCAGCATGATGTCGTCGAGCTCGTAGTTCTTGCTCCCGCGGTGAGTCCACAGGTCCGATAGCTTTTGCGAGTAGCTGGCGTCGGTGAGAAAGCAGCATCCGCCGGCGGGTTGGGACCACTCGGTGAAGCCGAGCTGTTTCGCCAGCGCGATCTGCGGCTTGCGGCTGCGGCCGGTGAAGTCCGGCAGCGACTCGCGGTCCACCCAGCCCATGCGCTCCGGCAGCGTGGCCGGACGATGGCGGGCGCACAGGGGCCGCAGCAGCACGTCCTCGGCGCCGGACTCGCGCTCGATGACCGGAAAGGTACTGGCGCGCTGGGACTTGGGACGCTGGCCCACCACCTCGCCGGTGACGATGAAGTCAAAACCCTTCTTTTGCATCCACTCATGGGCTTTTCTCACCATGAAGCACTTGCAGTCCAGGCACGGGTTCAGGTTGGCGCCGTAGCCGTGCTTCGGGTTGATGACGACGTCCTTGTACTCCTCGATGATGTCGATGATGTGCAGCTTGATGCCGAGTTGCTCGGCCACCCACAGGGCGTTGTTGCGCTTGGGCCTCGCGCGGGCGCGGTTGCGGATGGCGTGGGTGTGGCCCTCGACGCAGAAGCCGGTGAAGAAGTTGATCCCCTCCACGTGCACCCCCTGGTCCATGACCACCCGGGCGGCGAGCATGGAGTCGAGGCCGCCCGAGATCAGGGCGACCGCCTTGGGCTGGTCTGGCATGGCGTGAAACGGTTACCGTAGGCGGACGGCGGATTCTATCAACTTCGCGGGGGCCGCTGAAGAAGGGCCCGATGATCGAAAGGAACCGCTCAAACTGTAAAAACTCGCCAGAAAATTGAAAATAACCGCCACGCCAATTACTCGTTCTCGTACCGCACCTCGACCCGGGCCACGCCGTCGGCATCCACCTCGGCGCGCAGCACCAGCGGCCGGCAGCACACCTGGCAGTCCTCCACGTACGTTTGCTCGGCGATCGAGCAGTCGACCACCACCTCGATGGGCTCGCCGCAATAGGCGCAGTGAACGGGTATCGTCTGGACAGGTTCCATGATGCGAATTGTATTTCCACGGCGGCCGCGACCGGGGCTCATCGGTTTTCTCCGTCGCGGTTAGACACCCGCGCCCCGCTGGTTGTACCCTGATCGTTCGCAGGGCGCATCGGCCCTTGCGAACCCATTCGCCGAGACATTTTCCCGATGATTGCAATCGAACAAATTGACGAGGCCGCCTACACCATCATGGAGAAGGCGGCGATCGACATTCCCGACGACTACCGCGACGGTATCCGCGGCATGGTCGACACGGAGAAAAAGGACCTGTCGTCCTTCGTGCTCAAGACCATGCTGGACAACTGGGAAGCCGCCACCGGCGACCGGAGGCCCATGTGCGCCGACACCGGGTTGCCCCGCTACTACGTGAAGGTGGGCAACGAGGCATCGGTGGAAGGCGGCTTCGTGGCCGTCGAACGCTCGCTGCGCGCGGCCACCGCCCGTGCCACGCAGGCAGTGCCGCTCAGGCCCAACCGGGTGCACCCGCTGACGCGCGCCGACAATAACAACAACGTGGGCGTGAACGCGCCCGAGATCGAGTGGAGTTTCGAACCGGACGCCGACTGGATCGACATCACCACGGTGCACAAGGGCGGGCTGTTCGGCACCGACTACCGCATGCTGTTCCCCGGCGACGGCCTCGACGGCATCAAGCGCTTCTACCTCGACACCCTGATCGCCTTCGGCAAGCGCGGCCTGTGCTGCCAGCCGGCCATCGTCGGCGTGGGCTTGGGCGGCTCCAAGGACACCTGCATGCAGCTCGGCAAGCAGGCGGCGTGCCTGCGCGTGGTCGGCGACCGTAACCCAGACCCGAAAATCGCCGAACTGGAGCTCGAGCTGAAGGCGCTGGCCAACGGCATCGGCATGGGTCCGATGGGCTTCGTCGGCTCGTCCATGGCGGTGGACTGCCATATCGAGATCGGCTACACGCACACCGGCGGCATGCCGATGAGCGTGCATACCTTCTGCCTGTCGTCGCGCCGCGCCACCGCGCGCATACACGCCGACGGCCGCATCGACTACCGCACCGATCCCAGGTGGTTCACCCCCTACATGCGACGCGACAGCGTCGATTGGTCGCCCGATGCGGGCGCCGGCAGCGAGGCCGCGTCATGAGCGAGTTGAAGGAGCACCACCTGACGCTGCCAGTCGGGCGCGACGACATCGCGCCGCTTGCCCCCGGCGACATCGTCTACTTCGACGGCGTGGTCTATACCGCTCGCGAAGGCGTATACCAGAAGGTCATCGGCGAGGGACAACCGCTGCCGATCGATCTCACTGGTCTTTCCAACTGCAACTTTCATTGCTCTCCCGCCGCCTCGCGCGGCGCCGATGGCGGCTACCGGATCGGCGGCGTCACCGCGACCGCGAGCTTTCGCTTCTCCAAGTGGATGCGGCAATGGCTGGAGTTGACCGGCACGCGCATCATCATGGGCAAGGGCGGCATGCCGGCGAACGACTACAAGGAAATCCTCGCGCCGCTGGGCGCGGTCTACCTGACCACCGTCGGCTACGGCACCGGTGCCTTGCTGGGGCGCGGCATCACCGGCGTGCGCGACGCGTTCTGGCTCGACGAACTCGGCATCGCGCAGGCCATGTGGCTGTTCGATGTGAAGCGCTTCGGTCCGTTCATCGTCGACAGCGACCTCGACGGCAACTCGCTGTTCGCGGCCCAGGGCGAGGAGATCAACCGCGGGATCGGCAAGCTCTACGACGGTCTCAAGGCGCCGGCCCTGCACCGTTACGGCGAGACCGACGACCGCGAGGACGAGGTGCTCTAGGCGCCGGGTTACTCGAAGAACCGGGTGAAAACCGGTACCGCCTCGCGCGGCGTCCGGTAGCCGTTGACGGCGGCGCGGGTGTCCTCGTAACCGACCGCCACGCCGCCCAGCACCCGGTATTCCTCGCCGAAACCCAGCGTCTCGCGGACGATGTCCGGGTACTCGCCCAATGCCGCCTGCGGACACGTCGCCAGACCGTGGTCGAGCGCGGCCAACATCACCGACTGCATGAACATCCCCATGTCCATGTACGAGCCGCTTTCCAGGTCGCGGTGCATCAGGAAGAACAGCACGACCGGCGCGCCGAAGGCGCGATAATTGGCAATCCATTGCTCGCGGCGCCGTTCGCGATCGCCTCGCTCGATGCCGAGCGAACGGTAGAGTTGGACGCCGCAGGCCACGCGCCGGGCAAGATACGGCTCGTCCCAGTCGCGCGGATAGTAGCGGTAGTCCATGCGCGGAGCGACGCCGTCCCGGTGGGCGCGTTCGATGGCGCCCAGCAGCCGCTCGCGGGACGCGCCCGACACCACCGCCACCCGCCACGGCTGGGTGTTGGCGCCGGAGGGCGCGTGGCGCGCGGCGTCGAGGATTCGTTCGATAGTCTGGCGCTCGACGGGACGGTCGAGAAAGGATCGGGTGGAGTGGCGCCGCCGCAGCGCGTCGCCCACGTTCACGACGCGACGTCGCGAAATATCATGCAGGTCGCGCTGCCCTGGGCGACGAGCTTGCCCTCGGCGTTGCGCAACGATCCTTCGGCCACCCCCAGCCGGCGACCGATGTGGATCACGCGACCCTCTGCAATCATCGTCTCGTCGAGGGGCGGCGGCCTGAGCATCTTCAACTCGAGCGAGATGGTGGTATAGCTCTCCCCCGCCGCCATGTGCGTGTGCACCGCGCAACCGGTCACCGAATCGATGACGGTGGCGGCGAAACCGCCGTGCACGCCGCCGACCGTATTCAGGTGCCGCGCGTCGGCGACGGCGGTCATTCGCACCAGGCCGCGCTCGGCGTAGGTGAAACGCATGGGCAACGTTGCCGCCATGGTCGGCAGGGGCAGGTTGCCGGCCATCAGTTGCGCGAAATATTCGAGGCCGGACAGGGTCGTCGGCTTGCCGTTCGAGTCAGTCATTGTTCGGGGAAGAATGTCTTGAGTTGCGCGATTACCGCTTCGGGCTGTTCCTCGGGCAGGAAATGGCCGCAGTCAAGCGCCTCGCCTCGCACGTCCGCGGCGTAGTCCCGCCACACGCCGAGCACGTCGTAGCTTCGATGCACGAAACCGCGGCCGCCCCACAATACCAGCAGCGGGCATTCGACGAGGCGGCCACGATCCGCCTCGTCGTGCTCGAGGTCTATACCCGCGGCCGCGCGATAGTCCTCGCAGGAGGCGCGGATGGTGTCCGGGTCGCTGAAGCAGCGCACGTACTCGGCCACCGCCGCAGGGTCGAATTCGGCGCCGGGCGCGCTCCAGTGAGCGAGCTTCCGGCGCAGGTACCACTCGGGATCGGCGCCGATCATGTGTTCCGGGAGCCCGTCGCCCTGGACGAGGAAGAACCAGTGGTAGTAGCCGGTGGCGAAGGCCTTGTCGACGTGACGAAACATGTGCAGGGTGGGTGCAATGTCCATGACGCAGGCGCGGAGAACGCGCTCGGGATGATCGAGCGCCATGCGATGCGTCACGCGGGCGCCGCGGTCATGGCCGGCGACGAAAAACCGCTCGTGCCCGAGCGCCGACATCACCTCCACCATGTCCCTCGCCATCTCCCGCTTGGAATACGCCTCGTGATCCGTCCCCGACGCCGGCTTTTGGCTGTCGCCGTAGCCGCGCAGGTCGGCGCACACCACGAAGTAGCGCTCGGCCAACGCCGGCGCCACGCGGTGCCACATGAAGTGAGTCTGAGGATAGCCGTGAAGCAGCAACAGCGGCGGGCCGTTGCCGCCGCAACGCAGGAAAATGCGGGTGCCGCCCGTCTCGACACGGCGCCCGGAGAACGAATCGAAATACATGAAATACGTCGATGACGACATGTTGGCGGCGGCACATTGTAGCGGACCAAAGCGCCAGGAGCGCATCGCGGTATCGTGATCCCGGGACAAGCTCCACGCCGACAGCCGATCACCGGCGCCAACGGATTCATTTACGAATAGTATTGATTCGCATTTATTTTTAGACTAATCTCGTTTTCCTCGACAGACCTCACCCGACGCACGGAGTCCCCGCCCATGTGCTACGACCCGGAAACCGTTAAGCAATACCTGATCTGCGCGGCCCTCGACGAAACCGAGATGGTTTGCGACTTCGTCGAAAGCTTCGGCGTCTGCGCGGACGCGACCTGGGGCGGCAAGCCCACCGCGCTGTGTTACGCGGCGCTTCACGGCAACGTCCAGCTGGTGACCTTTCTGCTCCGTCACGGCGCCGACGCCAATCACCGCGACGCCCTCGACATGACACCGCTGCACTACGCCGCGCTCGGGGGCTGCCAGGCGTGCGGCCGGCTGCTGATCGAGGCCGGCGCCGACGGCACGCGGCGAAATCGTTTTGGAAAGACGCCGGCGGCGCTCGTGCCATCACGCATCCCGCCACCGAACCGTCGAGCGCTGCTCGATCTGTTTCGGCACGTGCCGCGACCGATGGCGCTCGCCCACTGATTCATCACCCGTCGGCGCGCGGGCAGTCGTGCGCGCGGCGCGAATCTCCTATCATTGGCGGACCGTTCCCTTCACCGCCACTGACCATGCTCGACAATGCGGGCGCGGCCGAGCTCGCGCACATTCATTTCGGTATCGATGCCGTGGCCACGCGCCTCGACGGCGAGATCGACGAGAACTTCAGGCTGTCGAGCGACCGCGCGACCCACCTGCTCAAGGTACACCGCGCGACGGACACGGCGGCGCTGGACTTCCAGGACGCCCTCCTGCAATGGCTTGCGGCGCACGCCCCCGGTCTCGGCACGCCGACTCCGGTGAACGGCGTCAATGGCGAGACCATGGCGCCGGCACGCATCGACGGCACCGACGTCACCCTGCGCTGCCTGACCTGGCTTCACGGCACGCCGTGGTCCGCCGCCGCCATCGATCCGTTGGAAAGCCCCTGGTCACTCGGCGAGTACCTCGCCCGGCTGGACCTGGCGTTGCACGATTTCAGCCATCCTGGCGCCGAGCGGGACCTGCCGTGGGACATGCGCCGGGCCCACGCGCACCGCGACGGGTTGTCGAAGGTCGAACCCGCGACGTTGCGAGCACGGATCGACACCATCCTGGCGCGCTTCGAGGAAACGGCCCGCCCGGCGCTGATGAAACTGCCCCGGCAGGTTATCCATAACGATGCCAACGACAACAACGTGCTGCTGGACGATCGCGGCAGGGTAACCGGCGTGATCGACTTCGGCGACGCGATCGCCGGTCATCGCGTGACCGAGCTGGCGGTGGCCTGCGCATACGCCATGACCGGCGCGCACGACCCCTGGGGCGTCGCCGGGAAAATCCTGGCCGGCTATCACGCCGTCGCGCAACTGACCGCCGAGGAAATCGCGCTGGTGCCGGACCTCGTCGAGGCGCGCATTGCCATGAGCGTGTCGATGGCGGCGCGCCAGCATGCCGAGCAACCGGAGAACGATTACCTGCTGGTGAGTCAGTCGCCGTTTCGCGAGTTGCTCGATCGCCTTGCCGGCGATAACCGCGAACTCGTCCGGTACCGCCTGCGCGACGCCTGCGGCCTGTCGCCGCACCCGGCGACCCGGCATATCGAGGGCTGGCTGCGGGCGCACCGCGACTCGTTCGCACCGGTCTGCCGGCACGACCTGCTCGATTCCGGGAACGTCCTGGTTTTCGACCTGACGACCGGCGGACCGCATGCCGAGGCAATGCGCGATATGTCGACGACCGAGGCGTTCACCCGGTACATCTTCGAACGCATGGCGGAAGCGAACGCGGCGGTCGGCATCGGACGCTTCCTCGAAAAGCGCAGCCTGTATCAGACCGCCGCCTACCTCACCGCGGACCCGGGCGAACGCCGCGACCGTCATCTCGGCGTCGACCTGTTCCTGGCGCCCGGAGAACCGGTGTTCGCGCCGCTCGACGGCGTGGTGGAGGCGCTGGCGGACAACAACGCACCGCAGGACTTCGGACCGACCGTGATCCTTCGACACGACGCCGGCGGCCCGCCGTTCTGGACGCTTTACGGTCACCTGAGCCTCGACACGCTCGAGCACCTGACGGCGGGGCAGCGTGTCGCCGCCGGCGACGTGATCGGCTGGGTCGGCGACTACCCGGCCAACGGCGACTGGCCGCCCCACCTGCACTTCCAGGTCATGACCTCCCTGCTGGGCATGGGCACCGGCATTCACGGGGTCGGCAACGACTCGCTGCTCGACACCTGGCGCGGCGTGTTCCTCGACCCCACCCTCATGATCCGCACCCCTGCGCGGTTGCGCGCACCGGTGGAGGAATCGCCGGAAGCGCTGCGATTCAAGCGCCGCGTGCGTCTCGGCCGCATGCTGTCCCTGGCCGGCGAACCGCCGCTGAAGATCGTGCGCGGGCGCGGACAGTACCTCTACGACCACGACGGCACGCGCTTCCTCGACATGGTGAACAACGTCTGCCACGTCGGGCATTGTCATCCCCGCGTGGTCGCCGCGGGCCAACGGCAGATGGCGACACTGAACACCAATACCCGCTACCTCCACGACCACATCGTCGAACTGGCACGGCGCCTGGCAGCGACCCTGCCCGATCCGCTCTCGGTATGCTTCTTCGTCAACTCCGGCAGCGAGGCCAACGATCTCGCGCTACGGCTGGCCCGTGCCCACACCGGGTCTCGCGACGTCGTCGTGCTCGACCACGCCTACCACGGCAACCTGACGTCGCTGGTCGAGATCAGTCCCTACAAGTTCGACGGCCCCGGCGGTGGCCCGCGCCCGGCGCATACCCACGTGTGCCCGCTGCCGGACACCTACCGCGGACCGTGGCGGCGCGACGACCCCGACGCGGCCGCGCGCTACGCCGACGCCGTCGGCGAGTGCTTCGCCCGACTGCGAGACCGCGGCGGCCGCGCGGCAGCATTCATCGCCGAATCCCTCGGCGGGGTCAGCGGCCAGGTGATCCTGCCGCCGGGCTACCTCGGCGCCGCCTACCGTCACGCCCGCGCGGCCGGTGCGCTGTGCATCGCCGACGAAGTGCAGGTCGGCCTCGGCCGGGTCGGCGAAGCGTTCTGGGGCTTCGCCACCCAGGACGTGGTGCCGGACATCGTCACCATCGGCAAGCCGCTGGGAAACGGTCACCCCCTTGCCGCGGTGGTGACGACGGCGGCGATCGCCGAGAGCTTCAACAACGGCATGGAGTACTTCAACACGTTCGGCGGCAACCCTGTCTCCTGCGCGATCGGCCTGGCGGTTCTCGACGCCATCGTCGACGACGACCTGGTCGGCAACGCCGCACGGCGCGGAGAACAGCTTCTTGGCGGATTGTCCACGCTGGCCGCGCGACACGAACTGATCGGCGACGTGCGGGGCATCGGACTGTTCATCGGTTGCGAGCTGGTTGCCGATCGCGAGACGCGACATCCCGCCGCCGCCGAGGCAGGCGCACTGGTAGGCCACGTTCGGCGGCGCGGCATCCTGTTGTCGACCGACGGACCGCATGACAACGTGCTCAAGATCAAGCCGCCGCTATGCCTCGGTGCCGGCGACGTGGAGTATTTTCTCGAGTGCCTCGACGAGGGGCTGACGGCGCTTGAAGGGACCGTGGGATCGGCGTCGTGAACGACGTCGGCCACCACCGTCCCGGCACGTTCGACAACCTCGTCGAGACGCGGTTCGGGGCGCTCGACAATCATCCCGTCTACGATGCCGTGCGCGGTCTAAAGGACCTGCGCTGCTTCATGGAACATCACGTGTACTCGGTCTGGGACTTCATGTCGCTGATCAAGCACCTGCAGCGGCACGTGGCACCGGCGACCGTGCCCTGGGCGCCAAGCGGCGACGCGAGCGCGCGCCGCTTCATCAACGAGCTGGTGCTGGAGGAGGAATCCGACCAGGCCTGGCCGGGCGGCGAGCCCGGCGGCTTCGCCAGCCACTTCGAGTTATACCTCGAGGCCATGCGCGAGATCGGCGCCGACCCGTCGCGCTGTCTTGCCTTCGTCGAGCGCGTCGCGTCGCACGGTATCGACCGTGCGTTGAGCGAGGCGGACATGCCGGCGGCATCCCGCCGATTCACGAAACGCACTTTCGAATTCATCAACGCGAACGGCCCGCATGTTGCCGCCGCCGCCCTCGCGTTCGGCCGCGAGCACATCATCCCGGTGCTGTTCCGGGCCATCCTGGGGCGGTTCGGCGTCGGCGAAAACGACGCGCCGGTGTTCCACTACTACCTGAAGCGGCACGTTCATCTCGACGAGGATTTTCACGCACCGCTGTCGCTTCGACTCGTGGAGGCGCTGTGCGAAGGCGATGCCGGGCGCGAAGCCGAGGCAAAGGCGGCCGCACACGCCGCCATCGACGCGCGGCTCGACTTCTGGAACGGCGTGCACGATGCCATCGCCGCCGGTGCGCGGGACCGGCCCGGGTGGCGGAATACCGGGAGAGGACGATAGCGGACCGGGTTGCCCCGGCGGTCAGTCAATGGTTTCCAGCATCCCCGGCAAGTAGGACAAGTCGGTGACGCCGATGTCCCGGCCGGCCTGCCACAGCAGCGTCGACACCTGGCCGCGATGATGGGTCTGGTGATTGAAGAAATGCGACACGACAAACCAGAACGGGCCGCGGCGGCGCACGGCGTTGGTGGTGCCGGTGAATTCGAAGTCGCCGGCCAGTGCGTGGTCGTCCAACGTCGCGGCCCAGTCGATGATCTCGATATCGAGGCGCTCTCGCTCGGCGCGCAACTCGTCGAAGTCGGCGAATAGCTCCTGGTCGAGACGCGTGATGCCGGCATCGCCGCCGGTGAATCGATCCATCCATATCCGGTCGCCGACCATCAGGTGGTTGAGAGTGCCGTGAATCGAGGCAAAAAACGCACCGCGATCCAGCCTGCGCCCGGTATCGTCGAGCGTGGCCGCGGCCGCGTAGACCTTCTCGTTCATCCATTGGTTGTAGCGGGCCATGCCCCGCGCCTGTGCCGAGTTCATGCCGTCGTACTCCACCCTTTCACATCGAATGCGTGGATCTTGTGGGTCCCGGGATTTGGGCGTACAGTCTGCGCGCCCCGCCACCCTCCACCTCCGGGTGCCTGTTCAATGCGCGACGCGCTGGCTTTCAACATCCACCCGCAGCCGGATGATACGACCTGCGGCCCGACGTGCCTACACGCGGTGTACCGCTACTATGGCTTGCAGATCGACCTCGCCCGGCTGATCGAGCAGACCCGCACCTTGAACGCCGGCGGCACGCTGGCCGCGTATCTCGGCAGCCACGCCCTGGAACAGGGCTTCCAGGCGACCATCTACACCTACGATCTCAACGTATTCGACCCGACCTGGTTCGCCGATGCGGACGGGTCGATGGTGGAACGGCTGAAGCGGCAATTGAAGTTCAAGAAGGACGCCAAGCTGCGCGAGGCGAGCGAGGGGTACATCGACTTTCTCGACAGGGGCGGCACGCTCAGGCTGGAGGATCTCACCGCCTCGCTGATCCGCCGCTATCTCAAGCGCGGGATACCCATCCTCACCGGCCTGTCCGCCACGTACCTCTACCGCACCGCGCGCGAGTACGGGCCGAACGACGACTTCGACGACATCCGCGGCAAAGCGTCCGGGCATTTCGTGGTGATGCACGGCTACGACCCGGAGCGACGCGAGGTGCGCATCGCCGATCCGACCAGGCCCGGACCGATTCTCGATGAGCAGGTTTACCACGTGTCCATCTACCGCGTGATCTGCGCGGTGATGCTTGGCGTATTGACCTACGACGCCAACCTGCTGATGATCGAACCGCGCCGCGGCCGGAGGGGCGATGGCCACCCTGATCGTCGTTGACCGGCCCGATGAGTGGCCGCTCGACATCGCCGGCGTCGAAGTGGTCGCCGCCCGCGACTACCTGACCTCCACCGCCTACAGCACGCTTCGCAACACGCGCATATTCAACCTCTGCCGCTCGTACCGCTACCAGAGCGCCGGCTACTACGTCTCGCTGCTGGGCGAGGCGCGAGGTCATCGACCGATGCCCAGCGTGAGCACGCTGCGCGATCTTCGCTCGCCGGCCATCATCCGTATTGCCTCCGATGACCTTGCCAGGCTGATCAAGCGGGTCTTCGCGCCGCTTCGCTCCGACGATTTCACCTTGAGCATCTACTTCGGTCGCAACATGGCGGCGCGCTACCAGTCGCTGTGCACGCGACTGTTCAACCAGTTCCAGACGCCGCTCTTGCGCGTGCAGTTCCACTACCAGGGCGATGAGTGGCAAATACGCTCGGTGCAGGCGATCGCCGCCCGCGACGTGCCGGCGGCGCATCACGCATTCGTCATCGAATCCGCGGCGCTCTACTTCAGCGCGCGGCAACGTGCCAAGCGCGTGAGGAACTACCGCTACGACCTCGCCATCCTTCACGAACCCGGTGAAACGAGCGCACCGTCCAATGCCCGCGCACTGGAGCGCTTCATCCAGGCGGCGGCCCGCCTCGGCATCGCGGCGCGACTGATCACCCAGGACGACTACGCCCGCCTCGGCGAATTCGACGCGCTGTTCATTCGTGCCACCACCCGCGTAAACCACTACACCTACCGCTTCGCCCGACGCGCCGACGCCCTGGGTCTGGTGGTGCTGGACACTCCGGGCGACATCATCCGCTGTTCGAACAAGGTCTACCTGGCGGAGCGTCTCACCCGCCACCACGTCGCCACGCCGAAGACCATGGTGGTGCACAGCGGCAACCGCCACGAGGTGGCCGACACCCTTGGCCTGCCCTGCGTGCTAAAGCAACCCGACAGTGCTTTTTCCCAGGGTGTGCACAAGGTGGATTCACCGGCCGAGCTCGAGGAGATGCTCGAGCGCCTGTTCGGCCTGTCGGACCTGGTGGTCGCCCAGTCGTTCCTGCCCACCGACTTCGACTGGCGCATCGGCATCCTGGACGGCGAACCCCTGTTCGCCTGCCGCTACTACATGGCCAAGCGCCACTGGCAGATCGTGCACCGCAAGGGCGGACGCGTCATCGAAGGCAATGCGGACACCCTGGCCGTGGAGGACGCCCCGCCGAAGGTAATCCGCACCGCGCTGCGCGCCACCCGGCTGATCGGGCGCGGCCTTTACGGGGTGGACATGAAGCAGTCCCGCGACCGTTGCTACATCATCGAGATCAACGACAATCCGAACATCGACGCCGGCGTCGAAGATTCGGTGCTGCGCGGCGAATTGTATACTCGCGTGATGCGCTACTTCCTGGAGGCGATCGAAAAGCGCAAGGCGGCACGATCGACATGAGCACCGCGCTGCACCTGTTCGAGGGGTACGGCATCGAGATCGAGTACATGA
This sequence comes from Gammaproteobacteria bacterium, assembly GCA_030429665.1. GTDB lineage: Bacteria > Pseudomonadota > Gammaproteobacteria > Arenicellales > CAJQKF01 > BQJD01. Next base: position 78,488 of record JAUIEZ010000003.1, read on the forward strand.
TCGTCGAACGCGATTCCCTCGACGTCCTCGCCCTCGCCGACCAGGTCATCCGCAAGGCCGCGGGCGGGTTCGTCAACGAGGTGGAACGAGGCGCGCTGGCCTGGTCAAACGAGCTTGCCCTGCACGTCATCGAGATGAAGACCAACGGGCCCGCACCCTCGCTCGGCCCGCTGCCCGCCCTGTTCCAGGCGGGCGTAGCCGATATCGACGCGATTCTCGCCGAGTTCGGCGGCCGGCTGATGCCGGGCGCGATGCACCCGTGGATGAACCCGGATACCGAGACGCGGCTGTGGCCCCACGAGTACAACCCCATCTACGAGTCCTACAACCGCATCTTCGACTGCCGCGGCCACGGCTGGTCCAACCTGCAAAGCATGCACGTCAATTTGCCGTTCAACGGCGACGACGAGTTCGTACGGTTGCACGATGCGATTCGCGCGGCGCTGCCGGTACTGCCGATGCTGGCGGCGAGCTCCCCCTTCGCCGACGGCCGAAGCCAGGGCCTGAGGGATTTCCGCATGCACGTCTACCGCGGCAACGCCGCGCGCATTCCGTCTATCGCGGGCGCCATCGTGCCGGAGCCCGTCCGTTCCCGGGCGCAGTACCACGAGAAGATCCTTGCTCCCATGTATGCCGACATCGCGCCCCACGACGCCGACGGCATTCTCCAGGAGGAGTGGTTGAACTCGCGCGGCGCGATTGCACGTTTCGATCGCGACGCCATCGAGATACGCGTGCTCGACACCCAGGAGAATCCACGCGCCGATCTCGCGGTCGCCGCCGCGGTGGTCGGACTGGTCCGCGAACTCGCCGAAGGGCGGGCGGGGGATCTCGACGCCCTGGCGTCGGTCGGCACGGAACGTCTCGCTCGCGTGTTCGATCAAGCGGTCGAGCACGCGGAACTCGCGGTCGTCGACGACCGCGACTATCTCGCCGTGCTCGGGCTGGAAAGCGCCGGGTCACTGAACGGGCGCGATTTGTGGTCCAGGCTCGTCGAGCGCGCGCCGCCGGCCGAGGCGCACCTGCACGCGCCGCTCGAGCACATCCTGTCGAGCGGCACTTTGTCCTCCAGGCTGCTGCGCGCCGCCGGCGACTTGCCGAACCCGGACCGCCTGCGGGGCGTTTACCGCGTGCTTTGCGATTGCCTGGCAGCCGGCGAACCGTTCGATGCGGAAAACCGGGGCGTCGCCGGGCGGTAAATCAGTCGCTTCCGTCAAGGCGGTCCATCGGCACCTTCAAGTTTGCGCGCGCCGCGTCGATACTCTATTACTGGCCAATCCATCTGTCTTTTCGGGAAATTCGGGTGTCCTTTTCCGTCTCCTGTTCCCCAAAAATCCAGCGTAGTAGCCGCCTTGCCTCGCCGGGTCGCGGCACGGCGCCCGGGCGAATCCTGCGCGGCGCCCGCGCGAGGCGGCACGGGTATCGTCGGGGGTTCGCCTTGCGTCGAGCGATACGCGCTGGTATTTACGGAACGGGAAACTAGACCGTCGCGGAATTCGTCTTTTGTGGGCAAGGCAATCCAAGTTCAAGCAACCAGAGCCATCCCCCGTGGATGATGCCGAATCGCGACGCTCCCGCGTGGCGTCGACGCGTCCCGCCGAATCGGAGGAGCCGGGCGTCAGGACGAGCGAGGGCACCTTTCGCTCGGCCATGCAGTACTCGCCCATCGGCATGGCGCTGGTCGCCCCGGACGGCACCTTTCTCGAGGTCAACGAGGCGCTGTGCAAGATCGTCGGCTATTCCCGCGAGGAACTCCTTCGGGGCACGTTCCAGGACATCACGCATCCGGACGACCTCGAAACCGACCTGACGTTCGTCCACCAGGTACTCGATGGACACATCGAGACCTACCAGATGGACAAGCGCTACCTGCACAAGAACGGCGGCCTCGTTTGGATCCAGCTCAACGTCTCGCTGGTCCGCCGAGCGGACGGCTCGCCGGATTATTTCGTCTCGCAAATCCAGGACATCACGGCGCGCAAACTGGTCGAGCAGGTGATCGAGATCGTTTCGACCAAGTTGCTGTTTCTCGACGGACCCGAGTTCTACACGGCCGTCGTCCGGGATCTTTCGAGGGTGCTGGGCGCCGAGATCGCGTTCGTCGCACGTATCAATCAGGACCAGCCCGACACGTTGCACACCATTGCGCTGATCGAGGACGGCGAACTGGTGGAGAACATCAGCCACCCGATTCCCGGCACGCCCTGCGCGAAAGTCGTCGACGGCACTCACTACATCGTCGCCGACAATGCGCAGGCCCTGTACCCTTCGGATACCTACCTCGTCGAGAAACGCATCCGCGCCTACGCCGCCACGCCGCTGATCGGACCCGACGGACGCGTGTTCGGACACCTTGGAGCACTCAAGCGCGAACCGTTCACCAATAGCGAGGCAATCGCCCAGACCCTGAACAGTTTCGGCCTCGCGGTTTCCTCGCAGATGATGCGCGACAGCAATCGGCGCCAGTACCGGGACCTGTTCGAACTCGCGCCCGACGGGCTGTTGATCACCAATCGCCGGGGCGACATCATCGAGGCCAACCAGCAGGCGCAGGCGTTGTTCGGCCGACCCCGGGACAGCTTGTGCCGTCACAATGTTCGCGCGCTCCTGCCGCTTACCGGGGACGACGCGAGCGATCCCTGGGGCGGTTTCCTGCAGTCGACGCGGCCGCGACACCCATCGATGGTCAGTAGCGGCTTTAACGCCCGGCGTCCGGACGGTTCGACGCGACCGGTGGACATCAACCTGAACCCGATCGAGACCGACGAGGGTGCGATGCTGGTGATATCGATTCGGGATATCGCCGAGCGGCTGGAGAGTCAGCGCGCCCTGCGCCTGCGCGACCGGGCGATAGACGCCGCGGGCGTGGGCATGATGATCCTCGCATCGGGTCGCGACAACCTGCGAATTCTCGACATTAACCACGCGTTCGAGGTGATCACCGGCTTCGCGCGCGACGAGGTCGTCGGGCGGGGGCTCTTCGACGTGCTCGCCAGGCTGGAAGCGGGACGGGATGTCGAGAAGATTCGCACGTCGATCAGCCAGGGAAAGCCCGGCTTCGCCATGCTCAAGTGCCATCGCAAGAGCGGCGCGCCGTTCTGGAGCGAGATCGGCATTTCGCCGGTCGCGGGCGAGGACGGCACGGAGATCAAGTTCGTCGGCATCATCAACGACGTGACGGACCGCGTCGATACCGAGCAGAAACTGCGAATCATGGCGGACGCGCTGCCGGTGCTGCTGGTTTATTTCGACAAGGACAACCGCTACCGCATGGTCAACCGGACCGCCGAGCAGTGGCTCGCGCGACCGGCAAGCGACATCATCGGTACGACCGCGGACGCGGTGGTGCTCCCCGAGCACATCAACGATTACCGGAAGCGAACCGCGAATGCGCCGACCGACCGCGAGACCACGTTCGAGGCGCGCTACGCCTATCCCGACGGAAAAACGCGACTGGTGGAAGTGCACCATATTCCCCACGTCGACGCCGACGGTACGCTCGCCGGTCACTACACCATGGTGATCGACATCACCGAGCGTGAGAACGTGCGTGCCCACCTGAACCAGACCCAGCGCATGGAGTCCATCGGCCAGTTGTCCGGCGGCGTCGCGCACGATTTCAACAACCTGTTGTCCGTCATCCAGGGCAATCTGCAACTGTTGTCGAGACGCAACGAGATTGACGGCGATGAGTCGACGAAACGCTGGGTGAACTCCGCGCTGGATGCCGTGAGTCGCGGCGCCGACCTGACGCAGCGCCTGCTCGCCTTCTCCAGGCGGCAGCCGCTGGAGAACACCATCATCGACGTTACCGAACATCTCGCCGAGATGAGCGTTCTCCTGCAACGCGCGGTGGGCGAGTTGGTCAATATCGAAACACGTCTCGACCCCGACCTGCCCTGCATCGAGGGAGACCTGTCCCAATTCGAAAACGTGGTGCTGAACCTTGCGGTCAACGCGCGCGATGCCATGCCGCGCGGCGGCACCCTGTCCATCGAGACGAGCAAGCGAACGCTGGTCGAAGGCGACCTCGAGGTACACACCGACCTGCCGCCGGGCGAATACGTCCTGATCGCGGTTCGCGACGACGGCGTCGGCATGGAGTCGGCCGTGCACGCGCGCGCCTTCGAGCCGTTCTTCACCACCAAGGAACCGGGCCGCGGCACGGGACTGGGACTGGCCTCGGTATTCGGGTACGTCAAGCAATGCGGGGGACACGCCGCGATCAGCAGCGAACCGGGCGAGGGAACCACGGTGGAGCTGTATTTCCCGGTATCCGGGCGCAGCGGGGAAACGCCGCGCAAATCGCCGGCCAACGTGACGCGCCGCCCGAGCGGTACCGAAACGATACTGGCCGTGGACGACAATCCGGAGGTACTCGCCGCCGGCGCCGAGATGCTTCGCGACATCGGCTATCGTGTCCTCGAGGCGTCAAACGGGGCCCACGCCCTGCGGCTGCTGGAAGGCGATACCGAAGTCGACCTGGTATTTACCGACATGGTCATGCCGGGCGGAATGAGCGGCCTGGAACTCGCCGAGCGCGTCCGCGATCGCTGGCCGGGAACACCCATCCTGTTCACGTCGGGATACGCCGAGGAGGCGATGCGCCGGGGCGGCGCCGGTATCGAGCTCAGCGAGTGGATTCACAAGCCTATTGACATTGACGAACTGGAAACGAAGATCGCCACGTTGCTGGATTCGTCACGATCGACGACCCGGGAAAACGAACATTGATTCAGAACGCGACAATGACAGTTACGGTCAACAATCTGCTCGTATTCGACGACGATCCAAGCATGTGCGCATTGGTCGAGGACATCGCCTCCTCGGTAGGGTACAAGGCGCGCTCGGTGAACACCTCGGATGAATTCTTCCAGGTATTCGGCGACTTTCACCCCAGTGTCATCGTGCTCGATCTGAACCTCAAGGGATCCGACGGCATTGACCACCTGCGCTTCATTGCCGAGAACAACAGCACCGCCAAGATATTGATCGTCAGCGGCGTCGACCAGCGTACGCTGTCCAGCGCCGAGCGCCTTGGCCGCTCCGTCGGCCTGGACATGTTGGGCAGCCTGAAGAAGCCGTTCGACATCAACGTGCTCGAGGACATGCTGCAGGGCGGGCTGGCGCCGGACGCCATGGACATCGACGCCGAGCTGCCCGGCGCCATCGAGTCCGAGCAACTGCTGCTGCACTATCAGCCCAAGTTCACGATGGATGCCGACGGCGGCGTGCGCATGCACGGCGTCGAGGCCCTGGTGCGCTGGCAGCATCCGCGCACGGGTCTGCGCTTCCCCGACGAGTTCATCCCCGCGGCGGAAAAATCGGGCTTGATACTGCCGCTGACCGACCTTGTGCTGCGCCAGGCGATGGAGCGCGTGGCGACGTGGAGCGCGAACGGTCTCGACCTCTCGGTAGGCATCAACATCCCCGCACGGATGATGAACGACGCCCGCTTTCCCGACCGCGTGTTCGCGCTGCTTGCCCGTCACGAGCTGGCGCCGGACCGACTTACCCTGGAGATTACCGAGCGCGACGTCATGACCAACACGGAAACTGCCATGGCGAACCTCACGCGGCTGCGCATCAAGGGCATCGAGCTGTCGGTGGACGACTTCGGCACCGGCTACTCGTCGCTGGTGCAGCTCTACCGGATGCCTTTCAACGAGCTCAAGATCGACAAGTCATTCGTCATAGACTGCGAGGGGAACGAGGAGGCGCGCTCCATCGTCGAGATCATCGCGACCCTGGGACACAAGCTGGGAATGATCGTCTGCGCCGAGGGCGTGGAGAACCTGGCCACCTTTCAGTTCCTGCGCGACCTCGGATGCCAGCGGGCGCAGGGCTACCTGCTCAGCCGCCCGATTCCCGGCGAGGACATCGAAGGTTTCACCCGCGAGTTCAAGCCGCCGTCGTGAATCCGCCGCCGCCCGCGCCGATTCGGGCGGCACACGACCGGTCCGCCGGTATCGCCTGTCTCACCCGGCTGTTTCCTGCGCCAGCAACCTCGCACCCAACACGATCAAAATCCCGCCGCTGATACGATTCAGCCACGCGGCGATGCCCGGTCGGCGCCGGAAAGTCGACGACAACGCGCCCGCCGCGCAACCAATGGGCGCCTTGATGACGAACGTCAACGCGGCGAAGGTGGCGCCGAGCGCGATCAGCGACAGCGTCGGCGCGGACGTATCCAGCGGCACGAACTGGGGCAGAAACGCCAGGTAGAACACGACGATCTTCGGATTCAGCAGATTGCACACCGCGCCGTGGAGGAACAACCGCCCCACGCCGGCGCGTTGCCCCTCCGTTGTATCGAACGCCGCGGCGCCCGCGCGCAGCAGGCCGATCCCCAGCCACACCAGGTACGCGGCGCCGACCGTTTTCAGCAGCACAAACAAGGTATCCGAGGCCCGGATCAAGGCGCCGAGGCCGACGCCGACCAGCAACGTGTGCCCCAGGAGCCCGGCGCTGACCCCCGCCGCCGTGACCACGCCGGCCCGGGCGCCCTGTGCCAGCGACCGCGTCATCACCAGGTACAGGTCCTGGCCCGGCGTGAGAATCAGCAGGACCGAGGCGGCAAGAAACAACCAGAGCGTATCGATGGGCGGCATGGTCATCAAAAGAGTTCGCGAATGTCGCCGGATCGGCGGTCGGCGCGGCGAATGCGCCGCACCCCGATGCTGCCGTCGACCCGGTATCAACCGGCCAGACTATAGCGTGGGCGCGTCGCCGGGAGAACCTTGACACAGAACCGTCGCGCGGAAGAAAACCGCCGGCATGACGTGGAAAGGAGCGATCCGCATCAGGCTTGGGATACGAGCGGCCTTCGCGCCGACCGGAACGCGCGGGGCCTGCGCCGAATCGGCGCTGGGGCTCGGCGGCTTTCGCGGCCTCGGCCGTGTCCGGCCGAACCGTGGACGCCATGTAACGCAGTGCTGCACAAAGATTGACGGTGGTCAGTACCTCCGGCGGCAATCCGCCCGATGATTGACGACGTCAACGTGACGGCAATTCCGATTACGGCGGAAAGGCCGTCTTCGCCAGATCCAACAGGTAATCACGTCATGGCCCACATCGTCATTCTAGGCTGCGGCATCGGCGGCATGCCGGCGGCATACGAAATCCGCGAAGCTCTCGGCAACGATCACCGCGTCACGGTGATTCACAACGCCGCGACCTTCCAGTTCACGCCGTCCAACCCGTGGGTCGCGGTGGGATGGCGAAATCGCCAGGAAGTCACCCTCGACATCGCGCCCTGCCTCTCGCGCAAGGGCATCGAGTTCATCGGCGTTGCCTGCACCGCCATCTCGCCGGACGACAACCGCCTGGTCCTGGCGGACGGTCGGGAGGTGGAGTACGACTACCTGGTGATCGCCACCGGGCCGAAGCTGGCATTCGACGAGATCGAGGGCATGGGACCCGGTGGCTACACCCATTCCGTGTGCACGGTTGACCATGCCGAGCGCGCGGCCGAGGGCTGGAAAACCTTCGTCGACGATCCCGGCCCCATCGTCGTAGGCGCCGCCCAGCTTGCCTCCTGCTTTGGCCCTGCCTACGAGTTCGCCTTCATCATGGACGCCGACCTGCGCAAGCGGCGACTGCGAGACCGCGTGCCGATGACCTTCGTCACCTCCGAGCCGTATGTCGGTCATCTCGGCCTCGGCGGCGTGGGCGATTCCCAGGGCATGCTCGAGTCGGAGCTTCGCCAGCATCACATCAAGTGGATCTGCAATGCCAAGGTCACGCGCGTCGAGGACGGCATGATGTTCGTCGCCGAACACGATGACGCGGGCAAGGTGGTCAAGGAGCACGAGTTGCCGTTCAAGTACTCGATGATACTGCCGGCGTTCAGGGGTATCGACCCGGTGTCCGCGG
>JAUIEZ010000004.1 GCA_030429665.1 Gammaproteobacteria bacterium
TGATGACCAGCTGGCCGTCGCCCAGCCACGGCGCGCCCGCGTCGGCGTCGAAGCGGGCAATTGCGCGCAGGTCGCTGTGATTGCGGCATTCGGCCATCAGCAACCGCAGCGGTCCGTCCGTGTTGACTTGCAGGGTCAGCGAACCGCGAAATTTCAACGTCGCCGAGAGCAGGGTGGTCGCGGCCATGAGTTGGCCGAGGAGCACGCGGACGTCCGCCGGGTAGTCGCGCTGGCTCAGCACCTCGCGGTACGCCGACCCGAGCCGAACGACCTCGCCGCGTACGTTGAAATCCTGGAACAGGAATCGCTGGATGACGTCGTCTCTTGGCATTGCGCGATGGCGGCGGTTGAGGTGGTGGTGGATCGACCGGTCGACGCGTTGTGCGACCTAACAATTACCATACTGCCCCAGAACCGCCGCGTCTGTCGAGCGACGCCCGCGATTGGGCTACACTCTCCAACCGGAGCGTGCCTGGAGCGCTCGCAACCATTCGCCCCGGGAGGTGCACATGACCATACGTGATATCCGTTCATCGGCGTCTAGCACTCCGGGTTACGAAGCCGAACGCATCGATCTCGCCTGCGCGTTTCGATGGACCGCGCGCCAGGGAATGCACGAGGCCGTCGCCAACCATTTTTCGCTGGCGGTGAACGACGACGGAACGCGATTCCTCATGAATCCCAACCAGCGGCACTTCTCGCTGGTGCGTGCCAGCGACCTGCTGCTGCTCGACGCCAGGGATTCCGACACCATGGCGCGCCCCGACGCTCCCGATCCCACCGCCTGGGGCCTTCACGGCGCCATCCACCGGCGCTGCCCCCACGCGCGGTGCATCATGCACGTGCACGCCATTCACGCCACGGTGCTGGCCTGTCTCGCGGACAGCACGCTGCCGGCCATCGACCAGAATACCGCCATGTTCCATGGCCGTTACGTGATCGACGAGTGCTTCGGCGGTCTCGCTTTCGAGGCCGAGGGCGAGCGGTGCGCTCGACTGCTCGCGGATCCGAACGTGTGCGTGATGATCATGGGCAACCACGGGGTGCTGGTCGTCGGAAAGACGGTCGCGGAGACGTTTAATCGGTTGTACTACTTCGAGCGCGCAGCGGAAACGTATGTCAAGGCGCTAGCGACCGGTCGGCCCCTGCGCGTGATGGATGACGCGCTGGCCGAGCGCGTCGCCGCCGAGCTGGCGGACTACCCGGACCAGGCCGAGCGACACTTTGCCGACCTGAAAATCCTGCTCGACCGCGACGAACCGGACTACCGGTCCTAGTCTGACGCGACCGGCGGTTGGTCAAGGGCACGGTGTAGCGCAGGCTCTACGCCGCGACCGCGTCGGCAGGCGGTCTCGATGTCGCGACACCCGTTGAACCCGGCGAGCTCGCGCAGCGCGGCGGCGAGGGCCACGACGAAGGCGTCGACAGCCCTCAGGCCGCGTTCCGGGTAAACCCGGTGGATTAGGAACACGCCGCTTGCCCGATCCGCCTTGGCATCGATACGGGCCACCAGGCGGCCTCGCCAGAGCACCGGCAGGCAGAAATAGCCGTAGCGGCGCTTGCCTTGCGGTACGTAGCATTCCAGCTGGTAGTCGAATCCGAACAGCGTTCTGATCCGCTCTCGCTGTATGACCAGGTTATCGAACGGCGAGAGCAGCCGCGCGCGGTTTGACGCCCGACGCGACAGGCGTTCGGCGAAATCTCCGCTTACAAGCAGCGGTGCGTCGACACCCCGGACCGTCGCCCGGAGCAGTCGCCCGTCCTCGAGGCGCGCGTCGACCGCGCGCCAGATGGGTTCCCGCACGTTGCGTCGCAGGTATCCGAAGTCCTGGGGCCGCGCGATGCCGTGGGCCTGCATGAAGCGGTCGACAAGGTAGCCGGCGAACTCGTCTTCCCCCGGTTCACTCAGGTCGATATCGGCGGGCAGCACGCGCTCTGGGAGGTCGTAGACCTTCTGAAAGTTGTCGCGTCGCGTGACCATCAGCGTCCCTTCCATGAACAGGTACTCGATGGCCCGCTTGACCGGCCCCCACTGCCACATGCCCCGCGTGCCGGTATGCGCCTCGAAGTCGCTCGCGCGCATTTCGCCCCGCTCGCGCACGCGGGCGAGGATCTCGCGTACCATCGCCTCGTCGTGCTCGAACCAGTGCCGGTTTCTCGACGCCACCGCCCGCATGCGCGGCAGGCAGAAGCGGAAGTCCTCCATGGGCAGGTAGGCCGCGGCGTGGGACCAGTACTCCAGCACTTCGCGGCGGGCGAGGAGGCGGTCGAGGTGCTCCCGGCGATAGCCGCCCACGCGGTTGAACAGGGTATGGTGGTGCGCGCGCTCGACCACGGAGATGGTGTCGATCTGCACGTAGGAAAGCTGCCGAACCGCCGCTCGCACCCCGGACAGCCCGCGTGCGAAAGCGCGCGCGCCGAGCCCCTGGCTGGCGAGCGCCAGGCGCCGCGCCTGTTCGCGGGTGAGTTCTACCGGTTTGCTCAAGATTTCGGCGCTAGCGCGTGTCGAGGTACTGGCGCGCAAGATCGGGGAAGTCGGTGAACGCGCCGTCGACCGCGAGTTCGTCGTAGACCCATTCGAGCAACTCGTCGAACGACGCGAATCCTTCGGGCAGTGCGTCTCGGCGCAGCGTGTACACGTGCACCGCCAGTCCCGCCGCCCGTGCGTCCCGGATCAGCCGTGGCGCGCCCGTCGGCGCGTTGCCAGCGGAATCGGCGAGCAGGTGACCCAGCCACAGGCCCACCGCGTCTGCATAGCCGGCGATGTCGGACAGCCCCGCCGCGGTGCGCATGCGGGCGTAGTCCACCGTCGAGTTCGGCCACCAGCGGTCGTCGCCGACGAGCTGAACGAGCGCGATGCCGGTACCGCCGTCCCCGCCCAGTCGCCGGAGCACGGTGTCGTCGAAGCTTTGCAGGAACACGCGGTCGCCGCCGTCGCGGTAGCCGTGGCGCGCCAGCACGTCGAGAACCACGGCGGCGATGTCCTTGTCTGCCAGCCGGTGCCATGCCGGATCCTTCAACTCGACGTAGATGCCCGTCTCGCGCCCGAAAGCGCCGTCCAGGGCGCGCAGCAGGGCGAGTTCCTCGTCGAGCGTGTGAATACGGAACATGGCGTGTTCGGCCGGAAAGCGGCCCCGGTAACGCGCCGTGCCGTTTCTCGGGTTCACGCGCTCGTGCATCGACAGTGTGCGCAGTTCGTCGAGCGTGAAGTCGACCGCGTAGTGGCGACCGTCCTCCCGCGCGCGGCCGGGAAAGCGTGACGCGACGTCGGTGACCGCGTCGAGGTAGGTGTCGTGCAACACGACCGCCACGTCGTCGCGGGTGAGCACCACGTCCTGTTCGATGTAGTCGGCTCCCATCATATAGGCCATGACCTTCGCCTCGAGCGAATGCTCGGGCAGGTAGCCGGAGGCGCCGCGGTGAGCGATCACCAGTTGCTCGCGGCTCGCGCCGTCGTCCGCGAACGCCGCGGGCGCGAGCGCCAACGACGTCAGCAGCAGGCAGGTTCTTGCCCGTTTCATTGTCTGATTCATCCCGTCGGCGTTGATGTGGCTATGAACCTTAACCGATCGCGGCGCGCGACGGGACGGCCTTGCCGGTCGGCTTTGGCAAATCGTCGCGCCGGCTGGGTTCAGCCGCGGTCGCGGGCGATCAGGCGCTCGGCAATGCGCAGCGCCATCGCCTGGATCGTGAGCGTGGGATTGGACGGTGTCGAGGTGGGGAACAGCGACCCGTCGGCGATCAACAGGTTGCCGATGTCGTGGGTGCGCCCGTCGGCGTCGACGACGGACTGGTCCGGATCGGTACCCATGCGGCAGGTGCCCATCAGGTGCGTCCCCAATATGGACCGGTCCGATTCGAACCTTATCTGGCGACCACCCGCCGCTTCCATGATGGACGTGAGAATCCCGCCCATGTGCTCGTGCATGGCCGCCTCGTTGTCCCCGTGTCGAATGCGTATGCGCGGCACCGGCAAGCCGAGCGTGTCCTTGATTTCCGGATGCAGGTCCACGCGATCGTTCTCGGTGGCGAAGTGCTCGCCGTAGGCGGATATGTTCGCGGTGTGCCCGAAGGTGTCGGTCAGTGTTTCCAGCAGTTCGGCGCCGAACAGCGTGGGTCTCGCCAACCGTTGGCGATAAAGGTAGTAGGGGCCGAGCTCGGCGTTCCTGAGCGCGATCACGTAACCGCCCGCGAAGCTTCGGGCGTCGTCATGGTCCCAGAAGTCCTGCACCTGGCCATTGATGTTGGGGCCCTTGTAACCGTCCACGCGATCGTCGAATACTGCGGTGACCTTGGCTTGCACGTGGGCGGAGAAGTAGCGTCCCACCAGGCCGGAGCTGTTGGCGAGCCCGTCGGGGTGATCGTGGCGGGTCGACATCAGCAGCAGGCGCGGCGTTTCGATGGCATTGCCGCACAGCACGACGTTGCGTGCGTCCTGGTTGTGCAGCGCGCCGTCCGCGTCGAGATACTCGACCCCGGTGACGCGTCGCCCGTCGCGCGCCAGCAGGATGCGCACCGCGCTCGAGGCGATGCGCAGCTCGGCGCCGTGCGACGCGGCGTCGGCCAGGTAGGTTTGCTGTGCGTTGCTGATCGCGCCGTGCATGCAACCGAACCAGCAGCCGCCGCAAAAGTTGCAGGGACCTCGCGCGCCGTCGGCCCGGGACAGGATCGCCACGGGCGCATGGGCGGCATGCAGGCCCAGTCGATCGCAGCCTGCCTTGGCACGTTGCACCGCGCAGCTCATGGCGATCGGCGGGTTGGGGTAGGGGGGTCTCGGCGGCTCGAAGGGGTTGTCCAGGGCGCCCGACACGCCCAGGCGCGATTCGACGCGGTCGTAATAGGGCGCGAGCTCGTCGTAGTCCAGCGGCCAGTCGGCGGCCATCCCGAGCTGACTCCGCCGCTTCAGGTCCCCCGGGTGCATGCGCGGATAGAATCCCTCGTAATGCATGGTCGAACCGCCCACGCCCTTGAAGCGGCTGACCCGGAACCGCGGGTCGCAGTCCGCGTCATAGTGGACGCGGTCGGCGCCGTTGCTCGGCGGGAAGAAATCACGCAGGTGTTGTTCCCAGTCGTCCCGAATGGTGGGGATGTGCGACGGTCGCGTGGGTCGTCCCGACTCGAGAATCACCACCGATTGTCCTGCGGCGGCCAGGGTCGCGGCGACGACCGAACCGCTGGCGCCCGAGCCCACCACGCACGTATCGACGGGTTTGACGGCGCTCAAGAGGCTTGTCCGGTGTTCGCCGCGCCGGCGCAGCGGGCATAGTCGGGATACCCCAGCGGCTGGGGTTTGCGATATCCCAGCGCGGCCCAGGAACCCGCGTCACCGAGGTAGAGCCGAACGGTGACGTGAAGTATCGACGCGAGTACTCTTGTCAGCGCGGGCTGCTCGGGGTCATCGAGCATGCGAAGCAAGGCGGCATCCCTGTCGGCGACAGGCAATTCCAGGAAGCGGGCGCGGCGCATGATATCCACCAGGGTCCGTTGGTCTGCCGGCCGCCACCGGCGTTCCAGGTCGTCGATCAAGGATCGGTGTACGCCCAGCGCGACGGCGCCGGGATGCTCTCCCAGGGCGGGAACCATGCGGTCGCAAAGCTCGGTGACGACGGACTCCAGGGTATAGCCGTCCGCGCGCGACGGTCCCCACGATCCGATACCGCCGGCCGCCAGCGCGGCGCCGGCCAGCAATTGTCGTCGCCGCCGGGAAAAGAGAAGTCCGGCACCGGGAAGGCGCGACAGGTACGCGCGGATAGTTTTCTTCGGATCGTTCAAGTCGTAGGCCCCTGGCCGACTAGTCGTACCGATGGCCTGCGCGCAACCGGTGCAGCAGGTAGCCGGCAAGGGACAACGTCGCGCATGCGCTCATGAACCCGATCATCGCGTAAGGCGTGCCGTTCTGCAACTCGCCAACCAACTGGCTGACGATAGCGGCAAGCAGCATTTGCATGAAACCGGATACCCCGGAAGCCGTGCCTGCCAGTGAGCGATCCACGCTCATGGCGCCGGCCATGGCATTGGGAATGCTCAGTCCATTGCCGAGCGCCGCCACCGACATGGGGGCGAACAGGGCGAGCGGCGTCCACGACCCGGCCGTCAGCCACACCAGGCAGGCCAGTATGGAAACCAGCGTCACCGTCGAGCCGAGGGTGACCAGTCGATGGATCCCCACCCGTCGCACCAGCCGCGCCGAGAGGAAGTTGCCGAACATGTACGATCCGGAAACGAGGATGAAATAAAGGCCGTACTCGGTCGCGCTTCGACCGAGGATGTTCACCATGTAGTAGGGCGCTCCGGCGAGGAAGGAGAAGAAGGTGGCGATGGCGAAGGCGTTTTGCAGGCTGTACGACAGGAACAGCGGCCTGCGCAGCAGGCGAATCGCGCCCTCCACGAGGCCGATGCCGACGCCGCCTACATCGTGGGGCCGCGTTTCCACCAGTTGCCCGAGCGTCCAGGCGAACAGGACGGCGGCGAACAACGCCAACGCCACGAACACCGATCGCCACCCGATCGTGTCGACCAGCACGGCGCCGATGGTCGGCGCGATCATCGGCGCCACCACCATGGCCATGGTCAGGTAGGCGATGGCGCGCGCGGCGCGGTCCGTGTCGAAAAGGTCGCGCAATATGGTCCGTGCCAGCACCATGCCGGACACGGAGCCGCCCGCCTGGAAAACCCTGGCGATGACCATGGTGTGAATACTCGGCGCCAGCATGGCGAAGACGCTGCCCGCCACGAACAGGGCCAGTCCTCCGATCAAGACGGGTCGTCGCCCGAAGCGGTCGGCCAGCGGGCCGTAGGCGAGCATGGCGAAGGCATTCGCAAGGATCGAAGCGGTCAGCGTGTACTGCGCTACGCCCGTGCTTACCGCGTAGTGTTGTTGTATCGCCGGGAGCGTGGGCAGGAAGATCTGCAGCGAGACGGGCGCCGCGGCGGTCAGCGCCACGAGCAGGAATAGCATCGATCTCGAGGGAGATCGAGGTTGATCGTCGGAGGACTGGTGCAAACTGTATGCCGGTGAGATGAGAATCGTCGAAGCGAGGAGAGGATGTTAGCCGATCATTGGCGCCGCACAAGCCCCGGCGAAGCGCGAGCCCGTGGAATTCACCGTTCCAGCACCTTCGCTGTCAGGCGACGCCGCTTTGTCTCAGGATGCCTCGGTAGATCTCGCGTTCGCCGATGACGCCCACCAGGCGGCCCTGTTCCGCCAGCATGACCAGGTGGCCGCAGGCCTCGCAATACTCGATCGCGGTTTTCATCAGCACGTCGGGGGAAAGCACGGGCACGCCCTCAAGGGGCTTGGGTACGTTGCCGTTGGCGGCGTCGAATGTCGTCACGGCAAGCGGGGCGCCGTCGCACGTCACCCGCTCGATGCCGCCGGCAAGGTCGAGCCTGGCGCGGTAGTTACCCTTGTCGTCGAGTACCAGCGAGTCGCCGTCGCGGGCGAGTTGCTCGATCGGCGTCATCAGCGACGCGCCGCGCAGCACGTTCAGCGGGTTCATATGGGCGACGAAGTCGGCCACGTACTGGTTGGCGGGCGAGAGGACGATGTCCTCGGGGGTGCCGAACTGCACGATGCGGCCGCTCTCCATGATGGCGATGTGCGTGCCGATCTTGAGCGCCTCGTCGAGGTCGTGGCTGACGAACAGGATGGTCTTGTGCAGGCGGGTTTGCAGCGAAAGCAGCTCGTCCTGCAAGTGCGTCCGGATCAGCGGATCCAGCGCCGAGAACGGTTCGTCCATGAGCAGGATGTCGGCGTCGGTGGCGAAGGCGCGCGCCAGGCCCACGCGTTGCTGCATGCCCCCGGAGAGTTCGTGGGCATACTTGTCGCGCCACTGGTCGAGCCCCACCAGCTTGAGCTTCTCGTCCACGACCTGCTGGCGTTCGCGGCGGTTCATGCCGCGCAGTTCGAGTCCCAGGCCGACGTTTTCCGACACCGTGCGCCAGGGCAGCAGGCCGAACTGCTGGAACACCATGGCTACCCGGTTCATGCGCAGTCGACGCAGCGTGGTCGGGTCGCAGGAGGCCACGTCGACGAGCCGGTCGCCGTCGGACACCATGACCTCGCCGCGGGTTACCTTGTTCAATCCGTTGACCGCGCGCAGCAGCGTCGACTTGCCCGAGCCCGACAGTCCCATGAGCACGCAGATTTCGCCCGGCTCGACCTTGAGGTTGGCGCCGGCCACGCCGAGCACGATGCCGGTGGTTTCCAGGATCTGCTGGCGGTCGGCGCCGTCGTCGAGCATTCTGATCCCGGCCGCCGGGTTGTTGCCGAACAGGATGTCGACGTTCCTGAACTCGACCGCCGCGTTCACTTGCCGTCCTTGTTGTTGCGTCCGGCCTCGGGCTGCTTGCACACCCGGTCGAGCAGGATGGCGACGATCACGATGGCAAGCCCCGCCTCGAAGCCCTGGGCGATGTTCACGGTGTTGAGCGCCCGCAGCACCGGGATGCCGAGGCCGGGGGCACCGACCATGGCGGCGATCACCACCATGGACAGCGACAGCATGATGCACTGGGTCACGCCCGCCATGATGGTCGGCATGGCATGCGGCAACTCGACTTTCCAAAGGAGTTGTCGGTGCGTGGCGCCGAACGACTCACCGGCCTCGCGCAGCGCCATCGGCACGCCCGAGACGCCGAGGTAGGTCAACCGGATCGGCGCGGGTATCGCGAAGATCACGGTGGAGATGAGTCCCGGCACCAGGCCCAGCCCGAACATGATCATGGTGGGGATCAGGTAGACGAACGTCGGGATCGTCTGCATCAGGTCGAGCACCGGGCGAAGCGCCGAGTATAGCCAAGGCCGGTGCGCCGCCGCGATGCCGGTGGGCACGCCGATGACGATGCAGAAGACGGTCGAGAAGATGACCAGGCCGAGGGTGTATATCGTCTCCTCCCAGTAGCCCAGGTTGATGACCAGGAGCAGCGTCAGGACGATCAGCCCCACCAGCTTCCACGAGCGGTGCAGGTACCATCCGATGCCGGCGAACACCGCCACCAGCACCAGCGCCGGCAACCACAGCATGGCTTCGATGAAGCCCTCGATGGCGGCGCCGAGGCCCTCGGAAAAGGCATCGAACAGCCACGCCATGTGGGTGAGCATCCAGTCGACGACGTCGGCGATCCAGCGACCGAGGGGGATCTTGTTGTCGGTGAGCCAATCCATTTAGGGCGGGGTTCCCGACCGCGACCCGGATCAGGGCGCGGGCGGGAAGGCGCTCACAGGCCCAGGTGCGACTTCACGGCGGCGAGTCCTTCTCCGCCGTCGAAGGTGGTCACGCCGGCCAGCCAGCCGTCGAGGACGTCCGGGTTTTTCTTCAGCCAATCGGCCGCGGCCTCGTTGGGGTCGGCGCCCTCGTCGAGGATGGCGCCCATGATCTCGTTCTCCATGGCGAGGCTGAAGACGAGGTTTTGCAGCAGCTTGCCCACGTTGGGGCACGCCTCGCCGTACCCGGCGCGGGTATTCGTGAAAACCTCGGCGCCGCCGAAATTCGGCCCGAACCAGTCGTCGCCGCCGGCGAGGTAGGTGAGCTCGAAGTTGGCGTTCATCGGGTGCGGTTCCCAGCCGAGGAAGATCACCGGCTCGCCGCGGCGGTTGGCGCGCTGCACCTGGGCCAGCATGCCCTGCTCGCTGGACTCGACCACCTCGAAGCCCTCGAGCTCGAAGGCGTTTTGCGCGATCATGTCCTGGATCAGTCGATTGCCGTCGTTGCCCGGCTCGATACCGTAAATCTTGGCGTCGAGATCCTCGCGGATGCTGTTGATGTCGGCGAAATCGGCGACTCCCATCTCGGCGGCCTTGGCATTGGCGGCCAGCGTGTACTTGGCGCCGGTCAGATTGCGGGCGACGGTTTCCACCGTGCCTTTCTCCCGGTAGGGGGCGATGTCCGCCTCCATGGTGGGCATCCAGTTGCCGAGGAAGACGTCGATATCCTCATTCTCCAGGCTTGCGTAGGTCACCGGTACGGACAACACGGTGGCGGAGGGCTCGTATCCCAGGCCTTCGAGCACCACCGAGGTGGCGGCGGTGGTGGCGGTGATGTCGGTCCAGCCCACATCGGAGAAACGCACCTCCTTGCAGCTCTCCGGGTCCGCGGCCATCGACGCGCTTGCGGCCAGCACGAGGCCGGCGCCGGCGAGGGCGCTGAAAAACTTGCGTTGCATGTTGCTCCTCCACGATTCTTTCGACGATTAGTCGACAGACTTTATCCCCCGGGAGGGGCAAAGGGCAAGTTGGCCGGGGCGGGAAGGTCAGCCGGTGGCGGCGACGAAAATGATCGAGACGGGCTTGCCGGTATCCGGATCGGGCGGTTCGTGCGTGGCGGTGAGCGCCATCGCGTGGTCGTCGAACAGGCGCCGCCAGCTCTCGAGGGTGCGGAAGTACCACGGCGCGGGATCGGTGAACTCGTCGGAAAAACCCTGCCAGGACCCGGCGTGCCAGCCGTCTTCGTAGGGCGCGTCGCCGCAGGCGGTCACCGGGTGCAGCGTCTGTACGATGAAGCACCCGCCGGCATCGACGAGCCGTCGCACCGCTCGAAACACGTCGCGGGTGGAGCGCTCGCCGATCAGGGAGAAGTTGCACACGGCGGTGTCGAAGCGATCCTTGGCCGGCCAGGAACCCAGTTCGGCGTAGGACACGACGTCGAAACGTCCCCCCGCGCGTCGTGCGCTCCCGATCAGCGCTTCGGTAAAGTCGACGCCACGGGCGGCGATGCCGCGATCGGCGAGCGCGCGCACCAGCCAGCCCTCGCCGCAGCCGATGTCCAGTACCGTGGCCGGGTTGGTGTCGACGACGACATCGATGATGGCGCGGTCGGTTACCTGCCGCCGCGAAGCGATCCCGCCGCTGCGCACGGCGCGCGTCCAGGCCCCGGCGTTGGCGCGCCACGAGTCGGCGATGGCCCGCTCGCGGGCCTCGTCGCCGCTCAATGCCGGGGCGCCATCACGGAATGTCGACCCGGGCGAGGAAGTTGGTGTCCTCGCCGAACCAGATCTCGCGCCTTTCCGGGTCGTAATGCATGTGGCGCACCGAGCCGCGCGCCTCGGGAATATCGGTTACGCTGGCGACCTGCTTCGTCGACGTGTCGAAGCCCACCAGCCGGTTGGGCACGCCGCCCTCGGCGACCCACAGGATGCCCTCGTCATCCAGCGCCGTACCGTAGGGGCGCGCGGTCTCGCCGCCGGGCAGGAGCCATTCCTCGAAACCGCCGCCGACGGGATCGTATCGGCCCACGTGGCCGCCGGCGTAGTCGCCGTACCATACGGCACCGTCGGGCGCGACCTCGAGTCGCCGCGGCCTCGCTTCGACGCGGGGCAACTCGACGGTGGAAAGGCTCATGTCGGCGGGATCAATCGTGGCTAGGTGGTGGGTGCCCAGCAGTGCGATCCAGGGCCGTCCGTCCGGTGCCATCGAGATACCGTAGGGTCGCGCGCGGTCGATGGGTACCTCCACCAGGTCGATTCGGCCGGAATCGCGGTGGAGTCGGCCGATGAAGTTGCCCCACTGGGTGGTAAACCAGATATGGCCGGCGTCGTCGAATACCAGCGTGTGCGGATCCTCGGCGGCGGGATTGGGCATTTCGTACTTCTCGACCTCCCCGGTGTCCGGATCGAGCCTGCCGATGTAGGGCCGGGTGTTCGCGGCGAACCACACCATGCCGTCATCGTCGACGATCAGGTTGTGCGGACCGGCGCCGTCGGCGAGATCGAACTTGTCGAACGATTCGCTGGCCGGATCGAATCGGGCCACGTAGCCGCCGGCCTGGCCGCAGAACCACACGTCGCCGTTCGGTGCGACGTACGGATCGCGCGGCCGGGAGTTCTCGTAGGGAACGCGCCATTCGTCGATGGCGGGGCCCTGCGCGGCAAGCGCGTTCAGGTTCGGCAATGTCAGGGCGACGGCCACGGCCGCCGCGGCGAGGTGTTTCATGGCTACGCTCCCGTCCCGTCGCGGGACCATGTTGCACGAGGACCGCATCGTAGCAGCAGGTTGCCGGGGCGGTAAGTGACCGATTGGTCATCGCAAGCCGTTCTCGGCGATCAGTCCTGTTCTTCCTCCGGCCCGCTCGAATCGCCGTCGAGCAACGATTTCAGGTTAGCGAACGGCTTGTGCTTGGTGCCGCCGCCGCGCGTGTTCCCGGATCCCGCCTGCGCGTCGAGCATGCGCCGATGCTCGTTGTCGTGGCAGTACACGCAAAGCAACTCCCAGTTGCTGCCGTCTTCCGGGTTGTTGTCGTGGTCATGGTCGCGGTGATGCACGGTGAGTTCGCGCACGTTCGAATGATCGAACTCGCGACCGCAGCGGCCGCACACCCACGGGTACATTTTCAGCGCGCGCTCGCGGTAACCCTGCTCCCGCAGCAGCCTGGCCTGCTGGGCGGCCGCGACGACCGCGTCGATGTCGCTCTTGCCGCGTTTGGCGGCCACGGCGTCAGTTCTCCGCCTCGGCGCGCGCGAGGGTGACCAGCACGGCACCCTCGGCCACCTGGTCGCCGACCCGCGCGGCGATCTCCTCGATGACGCCGTCGCGCGGCGCGGCGAGGGTCTGTTCCATCTTCATGGCCTCCATGACGACCAGCGCGTCGCCCGACGACACGGCGTCGCCGGCGGCGGCCAGCACGCTGATCACCTGGCCCGGCATGGGGGCGCGCACGACATCCTCGCCGGCGCCCTGCTCGTCGCTCTCGGCGAGATGGTCCGGGAGTTCGAAGCGCCAGGTTTCACCAAGCATGAACAGCGTCACGCTGGTCAGGTCGATGTACGCACCGGCCTCGATGACGTGATCGTCGATGGTGGTGCGCAGGCGGTGCGCGCCGACCCGCGACAGGCGCGCCGACACCGTGTGTTCGCCGCGGGACACCGTCACCGTGCCGTCGCCGCGGCTGGCAAGCTCGAGTTCCAGCGCCTGTCCGTCGCGGGTCAGGTGCACGTACTGGCGGGCGCTGGCGAAATGGCGCCAGCCCTTGAGTGTGTCGAACGGGTCGTCGCCGGCCGCCGGCGCGGCGAAACCGCCCGCGCACAAGGCGGCGATCACCACCGCCTCGAACGGCGCGTCGTCGGCTTGCACCAACGATTTCAGGTCGCGTTCGATGAGGCCGGTATCGACGCGGCCGGCGCGAAAACCGGCGTGCCGCGACAGTCGCGCAAGAAATCCGGCGTTGGTCACGCAGCCGGCCACGTGGCACTCGGCCAGCGCCGCCGACAGGCGCGCGAGGGCCGCCTCGCGATCCGCGCCGTGAACGATGACCTTGGCGATCATCGGGTCGTAGAACGTCGTGATGGTGTCGCCGGCACGCACGCCGGAGTCGACGCGGGCGTTGGCCGTCGGCAGGTCGAGGTGGAGCAGGGTGCCGGTGGCCGGCAGGAAGCCGCGATCGGCGTCCTCGGCGTACAGGCGCGCCTCGAAGGCATGACCGTCGATGGCGAGCCGGTCCTGGGTCAGCGGCAAGGATTCGCCGGCCGCCACGCGCAGCTGCCATTCGACGAGGTCCAGGCCGGTGATCGCCTCGGTGACCGGGTGCTCCACCTGCAGTCGCGTGTTCATCTCCATGAAGTAGAAGCGTTCGGGGTGCAGCCCCTCGGAAGCGTCGGCGATGAACTCCACGGTGCCGGCGCCGCTGTAGTCCACGGCTCGCGCGGCGCGCACCGCCGCCTCGCCCATCGCGCGGCGCATTTCCGGTGACATGCCCGGGGCCGGCGCTTCCTCGATGACCTTCTGGTGGCGCCGCTGCAGCGAACAATCGCGCTCGAACAGGTAGACCGCGTTGCCGTGGGTGTCGCCGAACACCTGCACCTCGATATGGCGCGGCGTTGAGACGTACTTCTCGACCAGCACGCGGTCGTCGCCGAAGCTGGACGCGGCCTCGCGGCGCGCGCCGTCCAGCGCCGCGGCGAACTCCTTCGCCGTGTTGACCCGGCGCATGCCCTTGCCACCGCCCCCGGCACGCGCCTTGATTAGCACCGGGTAACCGATCTCGCCGGCCCGGTCGGCGAGAAAACCCGCATCCTGTTCGTCGCCGTGATAGCCCGGCACCACCGGGACGCCGGCGTCCTCCATCAATCGCTTGGCAGCGTCCTTGAGTCCCATGGCGCGAATGGCGTGACCCGACGGGCCGATGAATGCAACGCCCGCCGCATCGCACGCGTCGACGAAAGCGGGGTTCTCGGAAAGGAAGCCGTAGCCGGGGTGAACGGCCTCGGCGCCGCTTGCCTTCACCGCGGCCATGATGCGTTCGACGTCGAGGTAGCTTTGCGTGGCCGCGGCGGGACCGATGTGAAAGGCCTCGTCGGCCATCGCCACGTGCCACGCGTTCGCGTCCGCGTCGGAGTAGACCGCCACCGTGCGGATGCCCATGGCGCGCGCGGTGCGTATGACCCGGCAGGCGATCTCGCCGCGGTTGGCAATGAGTATCTTGTCGAACATCGGCGCTCCCCTACATGCGGAACACGCCGAAGCGCGTCGGTTCGATGGGGGCGTTGAGGCTCGCCGACAGCGACAGGCCCAGCACGTCGCGGCTCTTGGCCGGGTCGACGATACCGTCGTCCCATAGCCGCGCGGAGGCGTACAACGGATGCCCTTGGTGCTCGAACTGGTCGATGATCGGCTGCTTGAAGGCGCGCTCCTCGTCTTCGCTCCACGAGCCGCCCTTGCGCTCGATGCCGTCGCGGCGCACGGTCGCCAGCACGCTGGCGGCCTGCTCCCCGCCCATCACCGAGATGCGGCTGTTGGGCCAGGTCCACAAAAAGCGCGGGCCGTAGGCGCGCCCGCACATGCCGTAGTTGCCGGCGCCGAAACTGCCGCCGATGATCATGGTGATCTTGGGAACGTTCGCGGTCGCCACCGCGGTCACCAGCTTGGCGCCGTCCTTGGCGATGCCGCCGGCCTCGTACTTGCGGCCCACCATGAACCCGGTGATGTTCTGCAGGAACACCAGGGGCACGTTTCGCTGGCAGCACAGTTCCACGAAGTGCGCTCCCTTGAGCGCCGATTCCGAGAAAAGCACGCCGTTGTTGGCGACGATCCCCACGGGAATGCCATGGACGTGCGCGAAACCGCACACCAGCGTGGCGCCGTAGCGGGTCTTGAACTCGTCCAGTCGCGAGCCGTCCACCAGGCGCGCGATCACCTCGCGCACGTCGTAGGGCGTGCGTACGTCGGCGGGGATGACGCCGGCCAGCTCCGCCGGGTCGTAGTGCGGTGCCTCGACCGCGGCGCGGACCACGGATTCCGGTTTCGCCGCGTTGAGGTTGGATATCACGCGCCGCGCCAGGGCGAGCGCGTGGGCGTCGTTTCGGGCGAAGTGATCGGCCACGCCCGACAGCCGCGTGTGTACGTCGGCGCCGCCGAGGTCCTCGGCGCTCACCACCTCGCCGGTCGCGGCCTTCACCAGCGGTGGACCGCCCAGGAAGATCGTCCCCTGTTCACGCACGATGATGGACTCGTCCGACATCGCCGGGACGTAGGCGCCCCCGGCCGTGCACGAGCCCATCACTACCGCCACCTGGGCAATGCCGCGAGCCGACATGTTGGCCTGGTTGTAGAAGATGCGGCCGAAGTGCTCGCGGTCCGGAAACACCTCGTCCTGGTTCGGCAGGTTGGCGCCGCCCGAGTCGACGAGGTAGATGCACGGCAGGCGGTTGGCCTCGGCGATCTCCTGGGCGCGCAGGTGCTTCTTCACCGTCATCGGGTAATAGGTGCCGCCCTTCACGGTGGCGTCGTTGCACACGATCATGCATTCGCGCCCGGACACCCGGCCGATGCCGGTGACGATGCCGGCGCAGGGAGCGTCGCCGTCGTACATGTCGTGGGCTGCGAACAGGCCGATCTCGAGAAACGGGGAGCCGGCGTCGAGCAGCCGTGCCACCCGCTCGCGCGGCAGTATCTTGCCCCGGGCCACGTGCCGTTCTCGCGCCGCCTCGCCGCCGCCCGCGGCCGCCGCCTCCGCCGCGGCGCGCACCCGCGCCAGCGCCTCGTCCATGGCTCTCGCATTGGCCTTGAAGGCGTCCGACCGGACGTTGACCTGGGTTGGAATGACGCTCATGACTGGCAGGTTGTTCTGGCGTTCGAGAGTGGATCGATTCGCCGGTTATGGTACCCGGCTGCCGGACTCAGGTCGATGACTCCCGGCGACTATGCCGACGGGGTCCGCGCTTCGTTCGGGTGCCGAGGCCAGGCCGAGGCGTCGATGGTGTCGCGGTAGGCGTGCCAGGTCGCATAGCCGATCACCGGAATCACGACCGCGAGCGCGAGGAACGCGGTGACGAAGCCGATCAGGAGCCCAAATACGATGATCCCGGCCCATACCGCCATGGTGCCCTTGTTGCGCAGGACCGCGTTCACGCTGGTGATCACCGCGGTGATCATGTCGACCTGCCGGTCCATGATCATGGGCAGAGAAAAGGCGGTGGCGCTGAAGATGATCAACGCGAAGATGGAGCCCACGGCCGAGCCGATAGCCAGGAACACCGCAACGTCCCCGAGACTGCCCGTGGCGATGGGAAAGAACACGTGCACCATGGACGCCGCGCGGGCCCACAGCAGCAGTACGATCATCAGCACCAGCCCCATCAGCGCCTCGTTGGCGAGATTGCGGCGCCCCTCGAACAGGCAGTAGCCGAGCGCCGGCCGGCGCCCCTGCTCGAGCTGGCAGCTCACGCTGTACAGGGCCAGCGCAATCACCGGTCCGACGAAGATGAATCCCGACACCAGTCCGATGAGCACGAAGAAACCGCCAAAGGTCCAGGCCGCCCAGGCCAGCAGCCAGCTCAGCACGACCAGGGTGATTCCGAAGGTCAGCGATGCCGTTGGCGCGCGCAGGAAGTCGTCCCATCCCTGCCGAAGCCAGCCCAGCGGCGCCCGCGTTTCGAGTATGCGGCAGGGCGCCACGTAGGGGCGCGGCGCCTCTTCGTTTGCCTGTTTTTGTTCCGCCACGGCTCCTGTGTCCGTTCGAATGGTTGTTGCGTTGCCACTCCCGCGACGCGCCTGAGCGCGTCCGCGAGTCTCGCGCTCCCGTCGTCGAGTTCATGATGAATCGCCTGGTCTCATGTGCCCGCCGGCGGGTTCGGTCATTATCGGCAAAGTATCGACGGTCGTTAAAGAGCCGATCGCCGACCGGATTGACCGGCGTCAAGTTTACCCTTCCTATACGGGAAACTTCTCCGACCGGGCACGCGCCTCGTCGGTGGAAAACGATTCGATCGTGATTTCCTCTTCGAGATCCAGCGCGCGGCCCAGGTCCCCGGACAGGCCGCGGGTCAGTAGGTGCTTCAAGTTGCCGGTCGAGAATCTCGATTTCCCGGCCACGCGCCCGGCGACATCCATGGCGCGATGCCTGATCTCCTCGACCGGCTCGACCCAGTTGACCAGGCCCATACCGTGCAGGTCGCGCGCCGACTGGCGCTCGCCGAGCACGAGAAGTTCCATCGCGCGCTGGTAGCCGATCGCTTGCGGCAGCAGGTGGGTGACGCCGCCGGTCACGAACTGTCCCCATTCCATCTCCGGGAAAAACGCCACGAGATCCTCCGACGCGACCACCATGTCGCAGTTCAGCATCCACTCGAAACCGCCGCCGACCGCGTAGCCCTGCACGGCGCCGACGACCAGCTTGTCCATGAACATCAGGTCGCGCGTGATTCTCTGTATGCTTTCGATGTGTCTGCGCGTTGCCGCCGGGTTCTCGGTTTGCTGACCGAACTCCTTCAGGTCGTCGCCGGCGCAAAATGCGCGGCCGGCGCCGCACAGCACGACGACATCGACTTCATCGTCGGACGCCGCGCGTTGCAGCGCCTCGTGCAGTTCCATGCACAGACCCGTGGAAATGGCGTTGAGTCGTTCGGGCCGGTTCAACTCGACAATGCCGATTCGCTCGTGGCGTTCGAAGTTTACGGATGACATGTTCAACCTCTCTCGATGATCGACGTTTTCCCCTCGGTGCGCGGCAGCGTCTCGAAGGCCAGCATCTCGATGGCGGCCGACGCGCCGATGGCGCCGCGTATCGCGTTCTCCAGCGCCCGGGCAGCGCCATCCCACCGTTCGCGAGGCAGGTCCGCGGCCGCCTCCACCCGGAGCCGGATTCGCTCGTAGGGTCCGGGGCCGGCCAACACGATCCGGAAATGGCCCGAGGCGATGTCCGGGTGTTCCACGATGACTTTGTGGATCGCCGTCGGGAACACGTTGACGCCGCGCACATTGAACATGTCGTCGGTGCGGCCGGTGACGCGGAAACGAAACCCCGTTCTTCCGCAACGGCACGGTCCGGCGCCGGTCACGGTGACCACGTCGCGGGTGCGATAGCGGATCAGCGGCTGGCACGCCTTCTCCAGGTGCGTGCAAACCAATTCGCCGGAGATGCCGTCCTCGATGCCGAGTCGCTCGCCCGTGCGTGGATCCAGGAGCTCGATGAACAGCGCGTCGCCGGCGATGCAATGCAGGTCGTTGGTCTCCTCGCACTGGCTGGCGATAATGCTCATGACTTCGCTGAGTCCGAAGTTCGCGTTGCGCACCCTGAATCCCCACTTGTCCTCCATGGTATCGCGGAAGCGCTGGCTGTCGAGTCCCGCTTCGCCGCCGAACAGCGCCAGACGCAGCCCCAGTTGCCGGGGCTCGAGGTCGAACGCCTCGCGCAGCGTCTGCTCCAGCGTCGCCGGGTAGGACGGGGTGCAGGAAATGGCCGTGACGCGCTGGTGTCTTATGGTTTCGATCAACCGGCGGGTTCCGCCGACGCCGTACGGGATCACCGCCGCCCCCGTGCCTTCCAACGACATGTGATCCGTTACCCCGCCCGTCCAGAGCTGGTAGTTCAGGCAGTGCACGACGCGGTCGGACGGCCGAAGCCCCGCGGCGAAGAAGCCGCGGGCGCCAAGGCGGGCGATGACCTCGAGGTCGCGCCGGGTATTGGCGATCAGCAGTGCGCGGCCGGTCGTCCCGGACGTGTGATGAATACGGTTGACGTCCTCGGGCGGACAAGCCACGTAGTTTCCGAGCGGCGGCTCTGTCTCCTGGGACTTTCGCAGCTCTTCCTTGTCCGTCAGCGGCAGCGCGCGGATATCGTCCAGGGTCGGCGTCGTCCCGGTGGCGCCGGCGAACTTTTCCCGGTAAAACGGCGATCGAGAAATGACGTAATCCCACTGTTGCCGCCATTTTTCCTCTTGCAGCACCGACAGGTCGCGCATCGACAGCGTCTCGATCTGCGGATGCAGCAGGTTTCGCGAATTCACAGGATGTCTCCCGCCGGCGCCCGGCAATGATTCGGTTGCGGACCCACGTTCATTGTTCGTGACGGATCGATGTAGCGTCAACGCGACCGTTCACTGCGCCGACACCCGGGGGGCGGGCTGATGCCGGCCGAACTTGACCGAGACTTCAGACTGCCATTCGTTGACCAGCTCGATTTCCCAGTTCAGGTATTTCATCATGGCATCCTCGATCCGGGGCATCTCGAACGGGTCGAAGAAACGTTCGAGTTCCCAGTCCACGAACGCCTTGACCAGCGACTCCTTGCCGGCGGTCGCATTCCTGAACGCCTCGGTAAGCCAGGACGTCTCGCAGTAAATTTTCTCGGCGCCGAGCGACAGTTGCCTGCCCGAGCGTGCCCACGCGTCGTTACCGCCATCGAGCACGCGAACTGAATGACCCAGGTGCCCGAGATCGGCCGCGGCCGCCGCGCTCATCGCGGCGTTCCTTGCGGCGAGAACGATGTGCCGGCCGTTCTCGCGGATCTTCCGCCAGTGACCGGAAAGCTCTCGGCGCGGGCAGAATCCGGCGCCGGGTACGTGCCCGGCGAGGTATTCGTGGCTTTGGGACACGTCGACAACCGTCGCCTGGCCGCGTTTGAGCATGTCGTCGAGCTGGTCGGCGCCGATCCAGTCCGCGGTGGTATCGCATGCCCTGCCCGCCATAGCAGGTGACACCGCGGAGCGGGTGAGCGGGCTCGGCATGTGCACGTAGGTGTCCCGCCATCCCATTTGCCGGAGCCAGCCGGCCGTCATGTGCGCGCGCGCGAAATCATCGTCGATGAGAACGACGCGCGCCCCTCGAACGGCAATGAACTCGTCGGTGGCCTGGACAAGCTGCCCCGCGGCGACGGGAATGCCCGTGGCAAGCGTTTCAGAGTCGTTCGATCGATCGCGAAGATCGAACAGGTAGAGTGTGCGTCGATCCCGTTGCTCGACGAGCGTGCGAAGTTCCTCGAGATCGATCTCGTCGATTGCCTGTCCGCGTATTCTCGATTCCACGTCGCCGGGAATCTTTGCCGGGATATCGTCCCGCGACCATCCGCCGCCAGCCGCGCCCGGGCCGTGCTCGAGTTCGTATCCCGACAAGTGCCAGCCCATCGTACCGTTGCGAAGGACCGACACCGGGTTGCCGTACCCGGCGTTGATCAAGCCTTGCGCGGCGATGATCCCGCGGGTTCGCCCGCCGCAGTGTACGACGACGGGCATGTCCGGGTCCGTCGCGACGTACGGCAGCGCGCGATACAGTTCGCCGCCGGGCACGTGGACGGCGCCGGGCACATGGGCAAACAGGTGCTCGCGCAGGGGACGGCAGTCGACGACCACGCCTTTCCAATTCCCCTGTAGCCGCTCGTGAAGCCAGTCTGCTTCGACGTTCGGCGTCCGGTAGGCATGCTCGACGTACTCGCCGAACGCCTTGCTTTCCGCGTTGACGTCCTGAAACGTAGGCAGCCCGCGCGCCTTCCAGGCCGTCACCCCGCCATTGAGTATCCTGACGTCGCTATAGTCCGCGCGTTGCAGTCGCGACCGCGCTCGCTCACCAGACTCATCGTCCCCGGCGATGACGACGATGGGAACGGACCGGCGTGGGAGTCTGACCGGCGCCTCGATGTCGAGACGATCATGGGGAATGTTTACCGAGGCGAACAACTGGTCGCGAATGAATTCTTCCTGGAACCTGACGTCCACGACCGCGATCTCGCCGTCCGCCGCGAGTATCGTCGTCAGCTCGTCAACCTCGATGTGGTGCATGGTCTTTCCTTTTGTTCTCTCTGGTTTGGCTGCCCATGACAAAAGCAACGTTCGTGCCAAGGCATTTCGCCGTGCCACGTCGATGCACGACACGGCGTGGCGAACCGGGATTGGCGATCCGTGCATCTCTCCCGGTTCGGCGCGGCCGGCCGGTGCGGGTGCCTGGCCGGCGCCCGGTTGTAAATCCTTCGAGACAGTCGTCAAGATCTTTAACGTTCGTCTGCGTAATAGTTTTCGACACCGCCACGGTCGGCCGCGATGCCGCGTTCGAGCACCAGGTTATGCTTGCGGATCTTCGCGTACAGCGTCGGACGGGTGACGCCGAGCACCGCGGAGGTTCGCGTAATGTTGTAGTTGAACGTGTCCAACGCGGTAACCAGCGCTCGTTTCTCCGCCTGCGCCAATGAAAGAACGTCGTTCGATTCGCCCGATTGCGGCGCGACGGCCGGCGTCTTGATCGCCTCCAGGTCGAATCGCCGGATTCGGTCATCCGTCGCGAGGTGCACGGCGCGCTCGATGTTGTTCTCGAGTTGTCGCACGTTGCCCGGCCAGTCGAAATCGACAAGCTGGCGCATGGCCTCGTTCTCTATGCGAAACACGTCCTTGCCAAGTGCGCTGGCGCATTTTCTGAGGAACGTCGTCGCGAGTTGCGGAATGTCCTCCTTTCGGTTTCGCAACGCGGGCAGCTCGATCTCTATGACGTGTATGCGGTAGTACAGGTCTTCGCGAAACCGGTTCGTCTTCACCATCTCGAACAGATTGCGGTTGCTCGCGGAGATCACGCGCACATCGACATCGATCGGCCGACTGTCTCCAACACGGACTACCTGGCGTTCCTGCAGCACGCGGAGCAGCTTCGCCTGCACGTCGAACGGCAGCTCGGAGATCTCGTCGAGAAAGATCGTTCCGCCGGAGGCGAGTTCGAATTTCCCCGGACGGCCGTTCTTCACCGCGCCGGTAAAACTGCCGGGCGCGTAGCCGAACAACTCACTCTCGATCAGTTCGCGCGGCAGCGCGGCGCAGTTCAGCGCGACAAACGGTCCGCTGTCGCGCTTGCTCTCGTTGTGTATGGCTTGCGCGAAGACTTCCTTGCCGGTGCCGCTCTCACCGCTGAGCAGCACGGTCGCGCTCCCGGTAGCGGTCTGCCTGGCCAGCTTGACGCACGCCTGGAACGCCGGCGCTTCTCCGACGAGATCGTCGAACGTGTAGCGTGCGTGGTTCCCCGCGATCTTGTGCGCGATCCGGTGCATGCTTCGGATCTCCCTGAAGGTGTTCACTACCGACTGGACGACGCCGTACTGGTCCTTGATCGGCACGGCGGTGTCGATCAGGTGAACCTTGCGGGTGCTCGTCGAGCGGATGGTTTCCCGATCGACGAAACCCACGCCGGTTTCGAAAATGCGAACGATCGAAGGCTCGTACTCGAGCACGTCCTCGAGCCGCCTGCCGATGGCGTCTCTGGGGATCACGCTCAGAATTCGGCCCGCGGGCACGTTCATGAATCGGACCACGTGACTCCTGTCCAGCACGATCAGACCGTCGCTGATGTTTTCGATGATCGCCTGCTGTTCGGACACGATCTGGGCCAGCTTGTCGCGAGACGCGGCGAGCGCGTTGTGCATGCTGAAGGCTTCCGCAGCCAGGCGGAGCGCGAGCGCGAGGGTGGCGGAACTCGTCGCCGGCGCGGCGATGCCGGCGACGACGGCGCAGGCGCCGTCCCGGCCGGCCCGTATAGGCACGGCGATCAGCCCGGGCGGCAATCCAGTCCGATTGCGGGGGGCGAATGCGCCCTCCTGTGCGTCGCCGCTTTCGATTGCCCGGGTTACCGGATTCGGCGAGTCGGCGTCGGCGCGGAAAGAGAAGCCGATGCCGATGCCCAGTTGATCGAGAAAGCGCTCGCTTGCCCCGGTCCGCGGAATCACCGAAACCCGCGCATGCCCGTCACACACGAACACGCCAACGCGATCGCTTTGCGCGAGGTACTCGAGCGCCACGCCGACGATGGCGTCCAGGCTCTCGCGAAACTCTTCCATCGATCCGGACAATGCATCGTCGTTCATCACTTGACCTCCCGGATTATCGGACATGATTCACGCCACCGCGTCCGCTTACGACCGGTACACGACTTCGGGCAGCCACAGCGCGATCTGCGGCCAGAGAATCAACAATGCGAGCATCACGACCATCGGCGCAAGGAACGGAAGCACGCCGACGATCACGTCGTTGATCGAGCCGCGACGCCTGACACCCTGAACGACGTAGAGATTCATTCCGACCGGCGGCGTGATCAGCGCCGTCTCGAGCAGCACGATCAGGAGGATTCCGAACCAGACCGGGTCGTACCCGGATGCCGTGACGATCGGAACGACGATCGGCGCGGTAATGATCATCATGGAGATCGCCTCCATGAAACATCCGAGAACAAGGTAGAGCAAGATCACGGCGAGCAGCGTTTGAAAGGGCGAAAGATCCAGCGCTGCGATGAAATTCATCAGGGTGCTGGAGAATCCGGTGACTCCCAGCACGAAGTTGAGGTACTGCGATGCGAGCACGATGAGCATGATCATGCCCGTCGTCCTCATGGTGCCCCGAATCGCCTCGGCGAGCATGGGGCGGGTCAACCGGCGTGTCGAGGCTGCCAGGGCGAGGGACGCGCACACGCCCACCGACGCGGCCTCCGTGGGAGTGGCGATGCCGAGATAGATCGGGCCGATGACGCAGGCGAAGACGAGCAGCGGCGGCACCAGGTCGGGCAGCACCGCGACTCGCTCGCGCCAGCTACACGCCACCGGCTGACCCCTGACCGACGGAAAAAGCAGCGCCGCGACGAGTATGGTGGAAATGAACAGGCTTGCCAGCATCAGTCCCGGCAGGAATCCGGCAATGTACAACTCGGGAACGGACGTGCTCGTAATCAGGCCGAAGATGATCAGGTTGATGGACGGCGGAATCAGTATTCCCAATGTTCCGCCCGCCGCGATGCTGCCGAGAAACAACGGCTCGTGGTAGCCGCGCTTGTGGATTTCTGGCAGGGCGACGGTGGAAATGGTCGCCGCGGTCGCGAGGCTGGAACCGGACGTCGCGGCAAACACCGCCGAGGCGCCGATGTTGGAATGCATCAGTCCGCCGGGAAGCCACGACAGCCATTGCGCGATACCGTCGTACATGCGCGTCGCTATGCCGGCGCGCACCATGATCTCGCCAAGCAGCACGAACAGCGGCACGGCGACGAGAAGAAATTCCGTGCTGGTCTGCCAGAGAATCTCACCCATCGCCAGGTGAAGCGGCATTGGCGAGTAGGTTGCGCCAAGCCAGGTGGCGACTATCCAGATGGCGGACGCGACCGGAATGGAAAGTCCGATCAGCACGATGAGCAGCAGCGCCGTGTAGCCGATCATCGCGATTGCTCGCCGGTGACCCTGGCCATCGGCGCCGCCGGGTATTCGCTCGCGTCGCGGACTTCCTCGGACAGGGATGGTATGCCGATCTCGTCGATGACTCCCTGCCAGTCGCGCCGTCTCAATCGCGATAGCGAATGGACGAGGACGACGACGATCGTGACGTTCAACACGGCCAGGCCGACGACCCACAAGCCCTGGGGAATGACTTGCGGAATCTGCATGGGGGTGTTTGATCGCGCGCCCTGGATCCAGCTCTCGCGCAGCACGGACCAGCCGCGCTCGAGCATGAAGGCGGCGAGCACCGCCAGGGACAGGATGGCGAGCACGTCCAGGGTAGCGGTAACCGGTCGGGGCAGTCTGGCGGCGAGCAGGTCGAGCCTGACATTGGCGCGGTCGATGACCACCTGGGAGAACGCCCAGGACGTGGCCACGGCGAAGCCGTACGTGGAAACCAGGTCGGCGTCGGGAATGACGACGCCGAACAACTTGCGCAGGAAGACGTCCAGCGTGACCAGGATCGCGCATGCGATCAAGGTATAGCCTCCCGCCATTACGCCAGTATCGATAACTTTTCGAAGCATTGACGATCGACTCGTTCGGAACGAATAGTACCGGATGAACGGCGGGAGGCGGCTAAGAGTTCACTGCTCGATGGCGAGGCTGAGCTTCTTGCCTACCGTTTCGTTCCACGGGCCTGCACAATCGGCGCCGCAACGGTCGATCCAGCTTTTCAACACACTCGACCCGAGCAGTCGATTGCGCAGTTCGATGTCCTCGGCCGACGGCAGCACCAGGGAGATGCCCGCGGGCTCGCCGAGCGGGCAGGGGCCGGACGTGTTGCAGGCGACCCCGGTTTCTTCGTCGTTGCGCGTACCCTCCCACATCCGCGTTTCGAGTTCGGCGAACTCGGTCTCGAGGAAATCCTGTGTTGCGCTGGGCAGGCGGTTCCAGGTGTCCAGGTTCATCGCCGCGAAGGATTCCCCCCAGCCGACGCGCAGGCCGTACATGTGCTTCGCCACCTGGCCGATCTTCGCGTTGTATGCCGGCATTACCCCGGTCACCACGCAATCGACGACGCCCTTCTCCAGGGCCGGCACCATCTCAGCAAACGCCACGGTGACGCCGCTGGCGCCGGCGCCCTCGACGAGGTCGCTCAGCGACGTGCTGTAGGTGCGGACTTTCTTGCCCTTGATGTCCGCGAGGCTGTTGATCGGCTCGCGGCAAAAGAACATGTTGCTGGAGTAGGCGTACATCATGAGAAGCTTTGCATTGAACGACTTCTCGAATTCGGTCGCGATGATCGACCGATATGTCCGCG
Source organism: Gammaproteobacteria bacterium (assembly GCA_030429665.1). Classification (GTDB taxonomy): domain Bacteria; phylum Pseudomonadota; class Gammaproteobacteria; order Arenicellales; family CAJQKF01; genus BQJD01. Next base: position 25,702 of record JAUIEZ010000004.1, read on the forward strand.
ACAGTTCCCAGGTGGTGTCCACGTCCTGGCTCAAGGACGAAAGTGCCGCACCTTCGATGACGGGATTGTCGCCGGCCACGTAACCGATCGCGCCGAAGGCGACGTCGAAGACGCCGAGTTTCAACAGTCTCATCACCTCGAAACCTTTCAGGCCCACGGTGTCGACCGGCGAGATCTGTCCGGTGATCATGCCGTTCGATGCCGAGGGCAGGTCTTCCTGCCAAAATTTCGATTCGAAGTTCTTGTAGGGCGACAGGCCCGCCCACGAACCGACGACCTTGAAATTGGTCGGCTCCAGACTCTCGGCGACGGCCGGGGCCGGCGCGGTCGCCAATGCGGCCGCGATAGCGACGAATGCCAGTTTCGAATTCACGTTGTTCTCCTCCACTTCGATCATCCGCTAGCGGATATGGGTTGTACTGTTGGACCCGCGAACGTCGCGGCTACCTGTTTCGGGTCACCGGTTCGTCGATCGCGATCAGGGGACTGGACGCGCAACTATCGTGCCAAGCCGATGATTACGTACAACGTTGCCCATTCCGCGGGCGCAGTCGGGGAAAAGTTCTGCCCGAGGGGTGTTCCGGTATTGATGTATAGAAATTTTACTAACGTAATATATATAAACGTTCAAATTATTGTCGATCGGAAAAATACCCGAGCCGGTGCTACGGCTTTACGCGGACAAGCGTTCTGGCAGCCATTTCGCTACGTTGGAGACGTCTTGAATCCGTTCGAACGTCATGACCGTCTCGAGAAATCGGTCGATAGCGGACCCGTCGAGCGCCCGCCGCCCGTGGCGATAGCAGTCCCGGACCTTGGCCCGGAATTCGGCGTCGCCCAGTGGGTCCCGCAGCGAACCCGGCACCCGATCGACCTGGGCACGGATCGTGGAGCCGTCGCGAAGTCCGAGTTCCACCCGCGCCGGTCCGAGGAAGCCGGTCCAGGTGTCCTCCACCTCGACTTCGACCCGACGGGCGAGGGCGCCGACCATCGGATCGAGGACCGCATCCGGCCGAACGTCTGCGAGCGTCATCCGGCCCCGGATGATCGCGCAGGCCACCGCGTATTTAACGCTGAACAGGCCCGCGACCGATGGATCGTTTCGCGGTTCGAAGTCGCCGCCGATCGTGTCGTTCATATAGGCGGACACGGTGACCCGGGCGGAGGCGATATCGTCAGCCGATACGCCCGACGACTCGCGCAGTCGCAGCGCCGCAGCAATGGGTGTGTAGTTGCACAGGCAGTTTGGGTACTTCTTGACGGCAATCGAGGTATTTTCGAATCGCTCGCCGTACTCGGACAAGACCGCGTCCTCGTCAAAGCGATCGTAGATCGCGAAATATCCCGCATGGCCGGTAAGAAACCCGCTCGCGCCGGAAACGCCGGATGCTGCGAGCAGCACGGCCGACGCGGCGTTTCTCGCGGCGAATGCCGACTGGTACCGCTTGGAGTGGCTCTTTTCGATGATCGGTTGCTTGGTGCCCGAGGTCAGGCAGAGCGCCAGGGCGAGGGCATTGGCGAGATCCCGGTGATCGAACCCGAGAACGAGTCCACCGGCAAGCGTCGCGCCGAACACACCGTGAATCGAGGTGTCGAACCACTGTGTGGAGCGACTGCTAGCCAGCGACAGCCGGCAGGACAGGTCGTCGCCGGCGGCGATGGCGAGCAACACCCGTTCGCCGCTCGCCCGGGCGCGCTCGGCCAGCGCCAGAACCACGGGAACCGTCACGATATCCGGGTGAATCAAGGCATCGTGATGTACGGTGTCGAAGTCGAGGGCAGCGGCATCGAGGCCGTTGAGAAACGCGGCGCACTCCGGCGACAATCGTTCGCGGCCGGCCCAGTAGCTCGCCTCGCCCCGATCCGCGCCGTCGAGGTACATTCTCCGGACGCCTTTGTCCTCCATGGTCGTGGCGCCCGCCCAGGCGACGGCCAGCGTGTCCAGCAGACTCCGCCGGCTCGCCGCGACGGCCGCCGCGGGCAGGTCCTCGAACCGCAAAGCCGCGGCGCGATCGACGAGCAGGTTTTCGACGGCGCCCGGCGCCGTCTTTGTCTGGTTCATGTTCGGGCTCCCTTTCGCGCTGGTGGGCATTACCGGATCAAGTAGCAAGCGACGTGCCACGGGAGCCGCGGATGACGCACGCCCGGTAGTCGGACGAACCGTGACCGCTTCATCGACGTGACGGCCGGGCGTTATCGGTCGTCTCGGAGAAAGGCGACTGGCACGGGACTTGCAAGATGCCAATAAACTGATTGCCCGCGCGCCGGGCCATCGGAACTAAGGTGGCTGAATGTCCGAATCAACGCGTACCCGTATAGATGAAGAACTTCGACAGGCCAGCGAACGTTACGCCGCCGCCAGGCCGAGGAGTCGGGAGCGCCACGACGACGCGGCGCGAGTCATGCCGGGCGGCAATACGCGAACCGTGTTGTTCTTCTCGCCGTTCCCGTTCATCGTCACGCGCGGTGAAGGCGCGTACCTGTGGGACCTGGACGGTCATCGCTACACGGATTTTCTCGGCGAGTACACGGCCGGCCTGTTCGGCCATTCGGATCCGGCGATCGACGAGGCGATCCGCCGCGCCCTGGACGACGGCATCGTGCTTGGGGCGCACAACGAGGTCGAGTCGCGCCTCGCCGGAGAAATACTGAGGCGCTTCTCTTCCATGGAAAGAGTCCGCTTCACGAACTCGGGCACCGAGGCCAATCTCATGGCGCTGGGTATCGCGCGACTTGCGACCGGTCGACGCCGGGTCATGGTGTTCAACGGCGCTTACCACGGCGGCGTGCTGTATTTTGGCGACAGCGCGCGAACCGTCAACGTGCCGATCGACGTCGTGCACGGAGAGTACAACGATGCCGCGGGTGCGCAGGAGTTGATTCGACGCCATGGCGACGAGATCGCGGCCGTTCTCGTCGAGCCGATGCTTGGTGCGGGCGGCGCGATACCGGCAAACCGAGAATTCCTGATCGCGTTGCGCGAGTCGACGCATGAGCACGGTTGCCTGCTGATATTCGACGAGGTGATGACTTCCCGCACCGGCGCCGCCGGCGCGCAAGGCTATTACAACGTGCGCCCGGACATGACCACCCTGGGAAAATACCTGGGAGGCGGCCTTTCGTTCGGAGCTTTCGGCGGCCGGGCGGACGTCATGGATCACTTCGATCCGCGTCGCGCGGACGCAGTGCCGCACGCGGGGACGTTCAACAACAACACGCTATCGATGTGCGCGGGACTGGCGGGTATCACGCAGGTCTACACCCCGGAGCGGGCGCTTGCGCACTTTGGCAAGGGGGAAGCGTTTCGCGAAGCGTTGAACGCGTTGTTTCGGGAGCGGGGCGTGCCGATGCAATTTACCGGACTGGGATCGATCATGAATTTTCATCCGCAGTCGTCGCCGATACGATGCCCTCGCGATATCGACGTCTCGCGGGCGTCGATCAGGGATCTGTATTTTTTCTTCATGCTGGAGAACGGCGCGTACCTCGCGCGACGCGGGTTGATTAGCCTGTCGCTGGCGCTCGGCCAGCACGACCTCGACGCGTTCGTGTACCAGACCCGGCGATTCATCGATCGCTTCGGCGACCTGCTCGACGCGTGACATTCATTGCGACACGAAAACGGAGGAGAGAGACGACATGATAACCATTTGGGGCCGGCAGAATTCGAGCAACGTCCGCAAAGTGCTGTGGTGTTGCGCCGAGCTGGATATCCCGTTCGAGAGAAAGGACGTCGGCGGTGGCTTCGGCGGCCTGCATGACACCCACTACGCGCGATTGAATCCCAATGCGAAGATTCCCACGATCGAGGACGGCGACTTCGTACTCTGGGAATCCAACGCCATCGTCAGGTACCTTGCATCGCGTTACGGTGCGGGCACCCTGTGGCCGGTCGATCCGATCGTTCGGGCCGATGCCGATCGATGGATGGACTGGCAGATAACGACCATCCGTCCGCCGATCATCGACATGGTACTGGCCTGGTTGAACGACTGTTCCCGCTATCCCGAATCGAACTTTCGCGCGATGGAAAAACCGCTGAGAACGTTGGACGCGGCGCTTTCCGATCGCGCGTTCGTCGCCGGGGACGACTTCACGATGGGGGATATACCGCTCGGACTGATCGCCTACTGGTGGTACGGCTTCGACATCGATCACTACGACACCCCCAACGTCCGCTCATGGTATGACCGGCTCTGCGAGCGTCCCGGGTACGTCGAACACGTGCTGGAGAAGCCGTTTGGTCCGGCTAGTGATCACGAAGACTACGATTGCGCATGAATCCGCGCGTTACGGAAATCCGGGTCGAAAACGTTACCGGCGTAACAATTCTTTACGTTACGACGCTTTACGGTTGACAAGATCGCAGCGTATTGCGCCGGATCCTGCAACGGCGAATAGTCGCTTCGCTCGCCATTGCGCGACGGCACGGCGCCATTCGAGTTCTGGCATGCTTTTTGCGCTCCTCTGGATTCAGCCGGCACTGCCTGTCCGGCTCGAACACAATAGAGGAGGATACGATGCCAGTAAGCAATCCACGTCGCGGACACATCCACCACTCCACGCTGCTCGTCACGACAGCCGTAATGCTCGCCATATCCGGAACGGTCCGCGCCGAAACCGTTTTGCGCGTGGGACAACCCACCACGCCGGAGTCGGGATACGGCGTGTTCGCCGAATCCTGGGCGGAGAAAGTCGACGACTACACCGACGGCGAAGTGGTCATCAAGCCATATCACAACGGCCAGCTGGGCGACGAGAAGGCCCTGGTCGAGGCGATGCGCCTGGGAACCGTCGAAGGCGGCATCGTCACCACGGACGTTCTGATCAACCACGTTCCGGAGTTTGCCGCACTCAGTTTGCCTTTCGCATTCAAGAGTTACGACGACGCGCATGAATTTCTCGCCGGCGACGCAGGTGCGTTGCTGCTCGGGCGGATGGGAGACGTCGGCCTCAAGGGGTTCGCGTTCGCCGACGTCAGCTTTCGCTCGATCGGCAACAACATTCGCCCGATCAACACGCCCGAGGATATGCGCGGCATGAAGCTTCGCGTCATCCAGTCGCCCATTCCGGTCGCCGTCATGAACGCCCTCGGGGCGCAACCAACCCCGATCGCCTGGGGCGAGACGATTCCCGCCCTGAAGCAAGGGATCGTGGATGGGCTCGCAACGGGTAACGCCTACTATTACATCGGCCGCGTCTACGATTACACCAGGTACTTCACGTTCACCAATCACGCGTATTCCGCCATGGTCGCGGTGCTTTCCAGGACGAGCTGGGATGCGTTGACCCCACAACAGCAGGATTCCGTGGCGCGTGCCGCCGCGGAAGCCGCGCCGATTGCCAACGCGGTGGTGGCGGACGTGGAACGTACCATGGTTCCGGAGATCACCGCGGCTGGCACCGAGGTCAACCGGCTTGCCGATGCCGCGCCGTTTCGCGAGGCGGTGTTGCCGCTTTGGGACGATCAGGCCGATAAGGTGGGCGATAAGCTGATGACGATGCTGCGCAGCCACGCCGGCATGTAAATTCGTTCTTCGCGTCCCACCGATTCCACCGTGCAGTGTAGCGCGTCGATTCCCGTAATCGCTCCGATCGCGCGCGATCGGAGCGATTCTTCGCGATATACCCATGGTTCAGCGGGTCAATAAACTGCTCGAGAACGTCGGGATCATTCTGGCCGGCAGCATGATCGCCGTGTTGTTCTTCCAGGTCTGCAGCCGTTACCTCGCCGGGTACTCGCCGGTGTGGGCGTCGGAGATTGCCCAGGCGCAGTTCGTCTGGGTGTGTTTCATCGGGTTCGCCATCGCCCTCGAGCGCGGCCAACACGTTTCCCTCGAGTACCTGCTGGAGCGGCTTCCTTCGCGTGCGCGGCTCGTGCTGGCGATACTTGCAGAGCTGTCGATGCTGTCGTTCGCGGTGACGATGTGCTACGGCGGGCTGGTGCTCGTCGATCGTCTGAAGGATTCGGTGACGTCGGGCCTCGGCATCTCGGTGGCCTGGGTCTACGCCGCACCGGTAGCCGCCGGCGCCGTCATGACGCTGGTGTCGACGATGCGACTGGCCGCCCTCGCTAGACAGCGAATCGTAGGCGGCCATCCATGAACGAATCCGCCTGGCTTCTGCTTCTCGTGTTCGTCGGCGCACTCGGCATCGGCGCGCCCATAGCGCTCGCCATCGCCGGTGCCTGCATGGTGTTTCTCCTGGCGAACGGCCTGCCATTGTTCCTGGTGGCGCATCACATGGTCACCGCGGTCGATTCCTTCACGTTGATCGCGGTGCCCGGATTCCTGCTCGTCGGCACGCTCATGTCGCGTGCCGGGATGATCGAAAGGCTGGTCGAGTTCAGCATGGCGCTGGTCGGCTGGCTCGCCGGAGGCCTGTCGCTCGTTACCATCACCGCGTCCATGATTTTCGCCGGGATCTCGGGTTCCGCGGTGGCTGACACTGCCGCCGTGGGTGCTTCGACCATACCCGCGCTCAAGCGAAACCGCTATGCGCCGGACTACGTCGCTGCACTGGTGGCGGCCGGCGGTTCGATCGGTATCATCATCCCGCCAAGCATACCGATGATCATCTACGGCGTATCGACCAACACGTCGATTCCGAAGCTGTTCGTCGCGGGCTACCTTCCCGGTCTGCTGCTGGGGATGGCTTTCATGGTGTACGCCTACTTTGTCGCCCGGCGCAAGGGATACGGAGAACAGGTTCGGTTCTCGGTTCCCGCCTTGTCGACCTCGTTCAGAAAAGCGTTCTGGGCGTTGCTCGCGCCGATCATCATCGTCGGCGGTATCGTGTTCGGAATCATGACGCCGACCGAATCGGGAATCGTCGGCGTCGCCTACGTGCTCGCCATCGGATTGTTCGTTCATCGAAGCCTTGATTTTCGAGACCTCGTGGACTCGTTCGTTGAGGCCATCACGTTGAGCGGTGTCGTGATGATGGTCGTGGCAACCTCGGGCCTGCTCGCCTGGATTCTCGCCAGGGAGGGCATTCCCGAGCAGATGGTCGAGTTGATCCTCGGCGGCCTGACCGATGAGATCGTCATCCTCCTGGTTATCAACGTGACGCTCCTGGTGCTCGGCGCGTTCATGGACACCATCGCGATCATGCTGATCCTCCTGCCCGTGTTGACGCCTATCGGGGTTGCGCTCGGTCTGGATCCGGTGCATTTCGGCGTCATCGTCGTGTTCAACCTCGCCATCGGCATGCTGACGCCGCCGCTCGGTTACTGCCTGTTCGTATCCAGCACCATCTCCAACGTGAACCTGGGAAGAGCGAGTCTCAGGGTCCTGCCGTTCGTCGCGATTTCCCTGGCCGTGCTGCTGCTGGTGACGTTCTGGCCGGCTATTACGCTGGGGTTGGCGAACAACGTGCGTTAAAGTCGCCCGGCCGGCGGACCGGCATCCGGTTGACGATCCACGCGGTGGTTTGGTGCGATGCCGGGGCCCCGCGTCGTGGCATGCACCAGGACAACCAGAGAAGACTACGCACACGATGACCAATACAGACGATCGCGGCATGCGCCGCGGGCTCACGCGCTACGGCGATGCCGGATTTTCCCTGTTTCTGCGCAAGGCCTTCATCAAGGCCATGGGTTACTCCGACGACGCTCTCGAACGACCGGTCGTCGGTGTCGTCGACACCGGCAGCGGCTACAACGCCTGTCATCGCAATGCGTCCGAGCTCGTCGACGCCATCAAGCGTGGCGTCATGCTTGCCGGGGGGTTGCCGGTCGAGTTCCCCACCGTTTCCATTCACGAGTCCTTCGCCCATCCGACCTCCATGTTTCTGCGCAACCTGATGGCGATGGACACGGAAGAGATGATCCGCGCCCAGCCCATGGACGCCGTGGTCATGATCGGCGGCTGCGACAAGACCGTGCCCGCCCAGCTCATGGGTGCCGCCAGCGCCGGCGTGCCCGCCATCTCGGTGGTTACCGGACCCATGATGACCGGGAGCTACCGGGGTGAACGCCTCGGCGCGTGTACCGACTGCCGGCGGTTCTGGGGCATGCATCGCGCCGGCGAGCTGGAGGAAGGCGAGATCGACGCGGTAGGCGATCGCCTCTGCCCCACGGCCGGCACCTGCATGGTCATGGGCACCGCGAGCACGATGGCGTGCATGACCGAGGCGCTTGGAATGATGCTTCCCGGCGGCGCCTGCATACCCGCGGTGGCCGCCGACCGGACACGCCATGCGGAGGCGGCCGGCCGGCGTGCCGTGGCCATGGCGGAGGAACGCCTGGTGCCGGATAGAATCATGACGCCGGCCGCCTTCACCAATGCGTTTCGCGTGCTCATGGCCATTGGCGGATCCACCAACGCCCTCGTGCACATGACCGCGGTGGCGGGCCGGCTGGGCATCGCCGTCGATCTCGCGGCGCTGGACCGGCTGGGTCGCGAAACGCCCGTGCTCGTCGATCTCAAGCCGAGCGGCAGTCACTACATGGAAGATCTGCACGACGCCGGCGGCATGATCGCCGTGCTGCGCGAGTTGTCGCCCCTGCTCAACCTGGACTGCCTTACCGTGACCGGCCGCAGCCTGGGTGAGAACCTAGACGCCGCCGCGCCTTCCTGGTCGCAGTCCGTGGTCCGCCCGTGTAGCGATCCGCTCTACCCGGAGGGCGGCCTCGCCGTCCTCTCCGGCAACCTCGCTCCCGGCGGTGCGGTCGTCAAGCACAGCGCCGCCTCGCCGGAACTGTTGAATCATCGCGGTCGCGCGGTGGTATTCGATTCCCTCGACGACCTCGCGCGGCGCATTGACGATCCCGGCCTCGACGTGAACCCCGACGACGTGCTGGTGCTTCGCAATGCCGGTTCGAAGGGTGCGCCCGGTATGCCCGAGGCGGGATACATCCCCATACCGGCCAAGCTTGCGCGGCAGGGCGTGAAGGACATGGTGCGAGTTTCCGATGCACGGATGAGCGGGACGGCGTTCGGCACCATCGTTTTGCACGTCACGCCGGAATCCGCGGTAGGCGGACCGTTGGCGAGAGTGCGCAACGGGGACACGATACACCTTGATGTCGCCGCTCGCCGCATCGCACTCGAGGTCGGCGAAGCAGAACTTGCCCGGCGCGTGCCGAGTCCGCCGCCATCGCACGCCGGCGCCGAACGCGGCTACCTGAGACTATTTCTCGACCACGTCACCGGGCCCGATGTCGGCGCGGACTTCGATTTTCTGGCGCCGCCTCTCTCGGGTCGCGTGACGCCGGGTTGAATGCCGGCGCGCTCAAGGGTGCTGTTCCCGCCACGTCATTCCCGGCAGTCGCCGAACCCCGTCAAAGACTACCGCGCCGCTAGCGTTCCGGCGCCAGCGACCGGGTCATTTCTCCCGCCGGGATTTCCTTGCACCCGCTGGCGTTCTGGCCGGACCAGAGCGGGGAGAAGTCTCCTGATCCCGCGCTTTCCGCCTTTGCACGCAGCGGCATGACGCCGGCAAGGGCCAGCGGGAACGCGGGTGCCGAATCGCTGATCGGTCCCAGTTCCCGGATGATGCGGTTCACGATACTGCGTGCGGGCCGACCGGTGAACACGTTGGTCAGTGCGGTGTGCTTCGCCGACTCGCTTTTCAGGGCCGCGCGGTGTATCGCGGTCGTGTTCGTTTCCGTGCAGAGCAGGTACGCCGTGCCGACCTGCGTGCCGGAAGCGCCCATCGCCATGGCGGCTGCGACGCCTGTCGAATCCGCAATGCCACCCGCCGCGATGACGGGGCACGTCACCGACGAAACGATTTGCGGCAAAAGGGCGAACGTTCCGACCTGGGTACTCGGATCGTCGGTGAGGAACATGCCGCGGTGACCGCCGGCTTCGACGCCCTGGGCGATAACGGCGTCGGCGCCGTTTGCCTCCAGCCAGCGCGCCTCCTCGACGGTGGTCGCGGACGACAGGATTGTCGCGCCCCACGATTTCACCCTGGTCACGAGTTCCGGCGAGGGCAAGCCGAAATGAAAGCTGACCACCGGCGGTTCGAACGCCTCCAGTATGTCGGCGGTATGCGAATCGAACGGCGCGCGCCCGGGACCGGCGGGCGCGTCGTCGAGCTCGATACCGAACTCCCTGTAATAGGGCGACAACGCCGCGCGCCACGCGGCCTCGCGCGCCGGGTCGACCACGGGCGGCGAGTGGCAAAAGAAGTTGACGTTGAACGGCTTGTCGGTCTGCGCGCGAATCGTTTCCAGCTCGCTACGCAAGTCGTCGGGTCCCAGCATGGCGCAGGGCAAGGAACCCAGGCCGCCGGCGTTGGAGACGGCGATCGCCAGGGCGCTGCCCTGCACGCCGGCCATGGGCGCCTGGATGACGGGAAGTTCTATCCCCAAGAGTTCCTGGATATTCATGACTGCTTCCCTCGAGACGATGTATCCGAAGTCACAGCACGCAACGGTCAAAGCCGGCGTGCGATGCACACCCGTTTTTCACGCGTCGGCCGGGCGGGTTCGATCCCGGCGCAGCCGCCGCTCAGGCGCCGCGATGCCCGCCGGCATCGAACGCCAGGCGTAGTCCCAGGCCCACCAGGACGGTTCCGACCAGGCGTTGTTGCCAGGCGACGAAGGCCGGTTTCTGCGACAACCAATCGCCGAGCCAACCCGATAGCAGTGCCACGGTTCCATTGACCAGAAATCCGCAGGTCTTCATGGTCAGGCCGAGCACCACGAACTGCAGTTCCACCGAGCCCGACGCAGGGGCGACGAACTGCGGCAGCAGCGCCAGCATGAACACCAGCACCTTGGGATTGAGCAGGTTGTTCCAGAACCCCTGCCTGAACGCCTCGAACGCACTACCTGACACCCGTCCGGGGCCGGGCGCATGACGGGTTGAAGAGAGCAGGAATGCCAGGCCGATGTACACCAGGTAGCCGGCACCGAGCCATCTCAGTGCCTCGTAGGCAAAGGGAGACGCCTGGAAAACGCCCGCCAGTCCGAGTGCCAGCGCGGGGATCTGAATCACGCCGGCGGCAGTGAATCCCAGTACGCACGCCAGTGCGGCCCGGCGACCCTGGCCGGCACCCCGGGCGACAACCAGCATCATGTCGGGACCGGGCATCATCTGCATGGCGAGTACGGCAGCGACGAACGCCAGCCATATCGATAGTTCAGGCATGATGTCACCTCTGTTTCAGCGCGCCGCGACCGGTGTGGGCGACGCTGGTAACGGTTTACACGGAACGGGTGATTCCTCCGTCCACCCGTATATTCTGCCCGGTAATGTATCCGGCATTGTCGGACGCCAGGAACGCGACCACGCCCGCGATCTCCTCGGCGGTGCCATAGCGTTGCATCGGTATCCGGTCACGAAATTCCCGCCGCTCGGGCAAGCTGTCGATGAAGCCGGGGAGCACGTTGTTCATGCGGATGTTCTGCGCGGCATAGCGGTCCGAAAAAAGCTTCGAATACGCGGCGAGACCGGCCCGGAACACGCCGGACGTCGGAAAGGTCGGGTCGGGCTCGAATACGGCGAAGGTCGATATGTTGACGATCACGCCCGCACCCTGGCGCTCCATGATCGGCGTCACCAGTCGAGTCGCTCGCGCCACGCAGAGGAAATACACCTCCATGCCGAGGTGCCAGTCCTCGTCCGACAGTTCCAGCAGCGGTCCCTTCGGTCCATGACCGGCGCTGTTGACGAGAACGTCGATGCGTCCCCAGGTTTCGACCGTCTTGTCCACGAGCCGGGCGAGATCGTCGTTCGAGCGGTTCGAGCCGGTCACGCCGATGCCGCCAAGCTCCCGCGCCAGCGCCTCGCCCTTGCCGGAGGACGACAGGATGGCGATCCGGTAGCCCTCGGCGGCAAGTTTCTTCGCGGCGGCCGCGCCCATTCCGCTGCCGCCGGCCGTGATCACTGCCACTTTCTCATTCGCCATCGTGTAACTCCAGTGTTGTTTGCCAGTCGCGTATGCCCGTTAGCTGGGTGTCGGAACCAGTTCCAATGTGCCTGAGGATTCGGGAATCAGGTTTCAGTGTTAACTTCCACGCCCTGACTCGTGAGGCGAACTTGTCTGAACGGCAGCATCAGTCGCCGTCGACCTGCCTTTGGTAGTCCGTCGCGTTGAAGTGGCCGGCTGACTCCGCCACCAGGCCGTCGTCCGAAAATCGCCAATACTCCCAGCCGCTGATCTTTACCCGGTTTCCCGTGCCGCCGGTTCCGCAATGGGTGCCTTCGAGCGTCCAGCGGTAGACGGCATGGGTGCCGGACGTTCTGATGTCGTCCATCTTGACGACGAGATCCGGAAATTCGTCGTAAAACGCCTGCGCCATGGCCGCGATCTCGCCGCGACCGCGGCTGGGTTTGCCGCCGTTGATCACGATGCGGCCTTCTTCGGCGTAGAAGGACGCCACGGCTGTCGCATCGTGGGAGCACCAGGCGGCGGTGTAGTCGCGTCCGAAATTCGTTGCCTGATCGGGTGCCATGTGCATCGTCGGTCTCCCGCCTGTCGGCTTGGTTGTCTTTCTTGGAGGCTCCTGCCGTTGGTCGATATTAACGCGTTTGCGTTGCGCATGCCTGTCACGAGAACTCGCGGTCCCCCGCGCGCCGTATGTCGCCGGCCGGCGGCTCAAACTGATTTTCGACGTTCGTCGTCGGCTTGCCGACCGGCGCCAGGTATTGAATCGAGGCATTGGAAGCCACAGAGCGCGCCGCGCTGTCGGCCGCATCATTCGCCTGTCGGGTGAAGTGGCCAGGTTGTCAGAACTTCCCGGTAAGTGCCCCGGATATTCTGCGGATCGGTGTCGGCGACACGACGCGCTGGCCTCGCAATTCTGATATATGGAAACTCAAGGTTGAATGATCCGTCGGGCGCCTCGTGTCAGGCGGTTTATCATCAGGCCCCATTTGAAAAGTCGAAAATTTTCAGGAGGACTCTGGATCGTGAAATTCAAACTGCTGGGTCGAACGGGCATTTCGGTCTCGGAACTCTGCTTCGGTACCATGTCCTTCGGCGGTGACGCCGACGAGGCGGAATCGGCGCGGCTGTACGCCGCTGCGCGGGAGGCGGGAATCAACTTTTTCGACTGTGCCAACGGCTACGGCAAGGGCGCGGCGGAGCGTATTCTCGGCAAGTTGATGGCGCCCGAGCGCGATCAACTCGTCATCACGTCGAAGTGTGCGGTGCCGACGGGCGACGATGTCAATGACCGGGGCACCAACCGGCGCCATATGCGCAAGGCCGTGGAGGACAGCCTCCGGCGGTTGGGGACGGACCGTCTCGACATCCTCATCCTGCATCGCTGGGACGCAAACACGCCGCTCGAGGAAACGTTGAGAGGGCTGGAGGACCTGGTGCGCGACGGCAAGGTCATCTACACCGGGGCGAGCAACTTCGCCGCCTGGCAGGTGATGAAGGCGCTCGGGGTGTCGGCCCGGGAACAGTGGACGCGTTTCGAGGTCGTGCAGCCCATGTACAGTCTCGTCAAGCGGCAGGTGGAAGCGGAGATCCTGCCGATGGCCGCGTCGGAGTCGCTGGGCGTGATGACCTACGGGCCCGTCGGCGGCGGGCTGTTGAGCGGCAAGTACGGGTCCGGCGTACGGCCGTCGTCGGGTCGATTGATCGACAATGCGGAGTACAAGGCGCGCTACGACGAACAGTGGGTGTTCGAGACGGCCGGGCGTTTCACGTCGTTTGCCGGTGAGCGCGGCGTACATCCGGTTACCCTGGCCGTGGCGTGGGCGAAGGCGCATCCGGCCGTGACCTGCCCGATCATCGGCGCGCGCAACGTCGAACAACTTCGACCGTCGCTGGCTGCCGCGGAGTTCGCCATGGACGACGAGATGCGTCGCGAGGTCTCGGCACTGTCCCGCGAGCCGGCCCCCGCAACCGACCGGCTCGAGGAACGATTGGCGTCGTAGACGGACACGCGCTCAGTCGTGAGCCGTGTGGTCAAAACCGGTCGGAATGCGTTTTGCGAATTCCCCCGGCGGCCGCGCCGGCCAAAGGGTCGGGCTTCCGGCGTCGTTGACGATGGCTGCGGCGCCTGGCTTAACGGGCTATCAATCGTCGCTGGGCGGCGCGAGCCGGGCGCAGGTGACAATGAGCTTCGAAACGTACGTGGAAGCGCCACGCGGCTGCAGAGCGTCGCCGGCCTGGAGCACGGCGGCGATTCGTGCCTTCAGGTTCTTTCGGTGGGATTCGGTCGGGTAAGACGTCACGCCGGTCAATTCGCGGACGTCTTCGGATACGGTCGGGTCCGGTGGGAACGCGAGCTCGCTTTCGTCCACCTGCTCCAGCAGTTGAAGCGCGCGTTCAAGGTCGGCGACGAGGGAAGAGTGTGCCATCTCGTTCTCCTGGGTTGTCCCGGGCATGATAGACCATCCGTTCCGTGCGCGGGTAGTCGGGAGGGCGGCGGGGAAGCAAACGGTCGGTGTTGGTCGTTGCCCCGGCGTTGCATCGCGGAACGGGCATTCGTCTCCCGGATAGTATCGGCCGGAACGATAGTCGGCGCGCACCACCAGCCGTCCCCGCGAGTCCGTTACCTCGACATCGAGGGAACTGTCCGGATCATGGCGGATTACGATACGGTTCCCCATGGGGTGGCGTGAAACGTGGGAACGGGCGCCGCGGTACTCCGCCGACAGCAGGTCCTCGGTCAGCCCGTGCAGCGGCGCGAAATTACCGTCGGCGCCGGCGACCTCCCTGTTCTCGTCCGACGCCAGTCCGGTCGGTGCGAGAGCGAAACGGGCCGCGCGCCGCAGCTTCCGGTCGCGTTCCTAGTCGAACTCGATCGCGACGACTCAGCCGCCGCCCGCCTTTCGGGCAGGCTCCGATCGTGCCGATGAGGTGTCGACCGCCAGCCATTGCAACAGCTTGGAGAAGAGAGTGTCGGGGTCTACCGGCTTGGAGACGAAGTCGTTCATCCCCGCGGCAAGGCAGACGCGCCGGTCTTCCTCGAAGGCGTTGGCGGTCAGCGCCAGGATAGGTACGCCGGTGTAATCGGGCAGCTTGCGAATCTCCCGGGTCGCTTCGAGACCGTCCATGTCCGGCATTTGCACGTCCATCAAGACAAGTTCGAATCGCTCCCGCTCGGCCAGCGCCACGGCTTCCCGTCCGTTGGTCGCCGGCGTCGCCTGCAATCCGGCGCTCTCCAGCAGCT
This sequence comes from Gammaproteobacteria bacterium, assembly GCA_030429665.1. Taxonomy (GTDB): domain Bacteria; phylum Pseudomonadota; class Gammaproteobacteria; order Arenicellales; family CAJQKF01; genus BQJD01. Next base: position 40,787 of record JAUIEZ010000004.1, read on the forward strand.
CCAGGGCGACCTCTCGGCTGACATCGTCGTCCTCGACCAGCAACAGGCGCGCATTGCCGTGCTGTCCGGCGAGCAATTCGGCGACGTCGCCGCCGGTGGTCCGTGGTTTTCCAGCCTGTGCGTCGTCCGATCGCTCCAGGCGCGCGGTGAATCGAAACGTGCTGCCCTTTCCGGGCTCGCTCTCGGCGCTGACGTCGCCGCCCATCAGCCTTGCCAGGCGTGCGGTGATGACCAGTCCCAGGCCGGTGCCGCCATAGCGCCTCGTGGTGGTGGCGTCGGCCTGCTGGAACGCCTTGAACAGCGTCGACAGGGTCTCAGGGGGTATGCCGATGCCGGTGTCGGCGACCTCGAAGGAAACGAGCATGCCGGCATCGTCCTCTTCCACGACACTGGCGCGCAACGAGATCGAACCGGCATCGGTGAATTTCACCGCGTTGCCGGCAAGGTTCAGCATCGCCTGGCGCAGGCGCGTGGGATCGCCTCGCACCGGGCTCTCGAGCCCGGACAGGCTGACGGCAACCGTCAGTCCCTTCTTGCGCGCGAGATCCTCGACCAGGGTGCGTATCTCCTCGACGATGTCGACGACGTGGAAATCCTCCTGCTCCAGGGTCAGTTTTCCGGCCTCGATCTTGGACAGGTCGAGAATGTCGTCGATGATGTGCATCAGGTGCGCGGCGGCGGTATCGATCTGCCGCAGGCGCGATACCTGCTCGTGGTCGCGAATATCACGACGCAGCAAGTGAGTCAGGCCGACGATGGCATTCATCGGTGTGCGGATTTCGTGGCTCATGTTGGCGAGAAATTCGCTCTTCGCCCGATTGGCGGCTTCGGCGCGGGCGCTGGCCTCGGCCAACTGTCGCGTACGCTCCACCACCAGTTCCTCCAGGTGGTATCGGTGCCGGTCAAGTTCCTCGCCGACGCGTTTTTTCTCGGTGATGTCCTCCTTGGCGGCCACGTAGTGGGTAATGCGGCCGTCACGTTGACGCATGGGCGAGACGAGGGCGAACTCGACGTACTCGGTACCGTCCTTGCGCCGATTGCGAAACTCTCCTTTCCACGGAAGTCCGCGGCTGAGGGCGTCCCACATGGACTCGTAGCTCCCGCGCGGCGTGCGCCCGGAAGCCAGGAATCGCGGGTTGCGCCCGATAGCCTCCGCGCGGGAATACCCGGTCACGCGTTCGAATGCCTCGTTGACGTACTCGATTTCGCCGTCGAGGTTGGTAATCACGATGCTCTCCGAACTCTGTTCGACGGCCTGGGACAGCTTGTGCAGTTCGGTCTCGGATCGCAGCCGTTGCATGGTGCGCCAGATTTCGTTCGCCACGAGTTGCAGTGTTTCCAAGTCGATCGCGCCGTAGCGATCCGTTCGACCGGCAACGCCGGCGAGCATGACGACGCGCGTGTTCTCCACCACCGGTATGATGACGACGTTCTCGAGCATGCCCGCGGCATGGCATATGCGAAGCCCGGCCGCATCGAGCCTGTCGTCGACGATGGGTTCGCGCCGCCGTACCGCGTCGCCGAATATGCCGGCCTCGGCGACGGCACACACGGCAGGGTCCATGTCGCCGTCGGGCACGTCGTTCGGGGCGTCGCCCGACCACGTCAACAACTCGATGTGTTGCTCTTCCTCGTCGACGCGGTGCAGGAAGGATACGGGGCTTCGGGTCAGTGTTTTCGCAAGCGACAATGCTCGCTGCACGTAGGTTTGTTCGTCACTGACTTCGGCGGCGCGCGGCAGGGCCAGCAGTCCTTCGGCACGCTGCGCCTGCAGCATTCGGGTCTCCTCTGCGGCGACGCGATCGGTGACATCCGCCATGTAGCCTTCGAGATGAGCGGGCGTGTCGTCGGACTCGGCCACCGCGGCGCCCTTTTCCCAGATCCAGCGCTGCGTGCCGTCGGCCGTGATCAGTCGGTAGGTGACTTCGAAAAAGCCTTCGCGTTCGAGTGCGGCCTGGATAGCGCTCGCCACCCGCTGCCTGTCGTCGTCGTGAATTAGCGAGAGATAGTCGACACGCCGATCCAGGTACGCCGCGGCCGGATAACCGGTGAGTTGCTCGATGCCGTCACTGAGAAACTCGAGCGTGTAGTGTCCTTCGTAGCGGCTGCGATAGACGGCGCCGGGCAGGTTACTGATCAGGGTCGACAGTTGACGCTCGCGGTCGGCGAGCGCCTGCTCGGCGAGGCGCCGCTCGGTCACGTCGCGCGAGAGCGCGATGAATCGCCTTGGTCGTTCCTGGCCGGCGCCCTTGCGTGCCACCGACAATTCGAACCAGCGTTCGCCGGGCGGCAGTTCGAGGCGATACTGGTGGCCGTGGCATTCCCCGTGGACGTCGGCCTCGGCGAGCGCGCGGAGTATCGTTTCGTTCACGTCGGCCGGCAAGAGGTCGGCTATTCGATGCCCGACGATGGTATCGGGTGTCGCCGCCAGTAGTTCCGGGCGCCGCGTGTGAAACCTGAAAATGCGGCCCTCGGCGTCGACGTCGAACATGAGGTCGGGTATGGCGTTGATGGTGGCCCGCAACTCGTCTCGGGAAGTTCTCAGCTCCCGCTCGGCCTTGATTCTCTCGGTGACGTCGAAAAACGCGCCGAGGAGGTTCTCGCCATCGTCCACCACCGACGCGACCGTGTCGATCACGCGTCCGTCTCGGCAGGTGACCCGGGTGTGTATCGGGCCGATAACGCGGGTGCCGTCCTTTGATCTTCTGACCGCGGACATCCAGGTCGATCGGGCCGCTCTACGCTGCCGCGTGTCGGGATAGGCGAGCTTCCACCAGTGCTCCACCGTCGGGACGTCGGAACTCGAGTAGCCGAATGTCTTCTCGAAGCTCGCGTTGATATCGAGCAGGTTGCCGTCGCGGTCAAGGTAGAAAAGCGGCACCGGCGCCACGTTGAACAGCTTGCGAAATCGCGCGTCGCTCTCGTGCAGATCCTCGCTCAGGCTCAACAGCGCGCGCCGCGCCTTGTTGGCGGATTCGAGCAGCCGGTCCGCCTCGCGCCTCGCGGATTCGGCCGCTTCCTCGGCCAGCTTGGAGCGCGTGATGTCGGTGTTCGTTCCGGTCATTCGCAGCGGTCGGCCGCGCTCGTCGCGCTCCACCACGCGGCCCACAGACATGATCCAGGTCCAGCCGCCGCCAGGCCGGGCCTGCCGGTACTCGACGTTATAATTGTCCGACTTACCATCCAGGTAGTCGTTGAACGCGGTCAGGACGCTGTCGCGATCCTCCTCGTGAATCCGCGCGGACCAGGTCTGAAGAGTTTCCTGGAAATCGGCGCGTTCCTCGCCGATCAGTCTCATGTACTGCGCGTTGACCATTGCGCGGCCCGTGGGAATGTCCAGGTCGTACAGGCCCTGGCCGGCCGAGTCCGTCGCCAGGCGTAGCCGTTCCTCGTTGGTGCGCAGTGCCTGGCTATCGCGTTCGCTGCGCAAGCGGTTGCGCAGCAGCGCGGCGACCAGCGCAACCGCAAGCGGATACACCAGCATCACCGGCAGCGTGATCTGCTCGAGAACGCCGAGGGCGATCTCGAGCGGCAGGGTGAACATCAAGGCCAGCATGACGACATGGACCGTCACGCCGAACGCGTAACACTCACCCAGGCTCATGTCGGCGAGATGGCGGTGACGTCTCATGCGCCAGGCCAGGCCGATCGCCGAGCAGCCGACGATCACGAGAATCCCGGTGACCACGCCGCCCCCGCCGAGGTACATGCGCGTCGCGGCCGTGACCGCGACGGCGACGACGGTCGGCACCACACCGAAGAAAAGGCCCGAGATGGCCAGCACCACCGAGCGTGTATCGAAAACGATGCCCGGCTGGTATTCCCAGGCGTTGAACATGGTCACCATCCCGATCAGCCCCACGATCAGGCCGATTCCCGATAGCACCACGATTCGGTTACCGAAGCTGCGGCCGAAGGCCAGCAGGTCGACCACGACCACCATGAACAACAGCAGCCCGGCATTTTGCAGCAACGCGTTGAACAGGGTGTCGCTGATCACGGCGCGATTTCCGCGGATTGATATCGTGCCGGCTGGTCGAGCCGCGCCAGCAGAAGGTTCACCTCCTGCTTGAGGTCCATGATGCGTTCTTCGCGCTCGAGGGTTATTTCGTACCAGCGCCTGAGCTCGTCGAGCTGCTCCTTTTCGCGTGCCTCGGTGCTGCGCCACTCGGTCACGTCCTGGACCGTTCCTACAAGGCGTGATCCATCGGCATCGTCGCGGACGGCGCCTCGGCAGTGGACGCGCCGTCCAGCGCTTGCCGTGCGGTACTCGATTTCCCCGCCTTGAGCCGCGTCGGCGAGCCCGTCGAGCCACTCGGTGAGAGCGCGGCGGTCCTCCGGGTGGACCAGCTCGACGAAAGCGCCGCGGGTTCCGGCGAAGTTTTTTTCGTCGGTTCCATGAATTCTCAACGCCTCGGAGGACGCATGGAAGGTGGCCGATTCCGCATCGATGTGCCACGTTCCCACGTGCGCGATGCGCTGTGAGGTTTCCAGGATGCGCGCCTGTTCGCGAAGCTTCTGCTCGATCGCCTTGCGCTCGGTGATGTCCGAATGCGTGCCGACCATGCGCAAGGGCCTGCCCGATTCGTCCCGGACGATTACCTTGCCACGGTCGAGTATCCAGACGTACTCGCCGGAGGCGCCGCGCATGCGGTACTCACTGACGAAGTATTCCGATTCGCCGCGCAGGTGAGCGTCGACGTCCGCCTCGACGCGCGGCAGGTCGTCGGGGTGCACGCGCTCGCGCCATTCGCTGCGTTTCGTGCCGACATCGCTCTCTCCATAACCGAGCATGTGTTTCCAGAGGCTGGAAAAGTACACTTCGTCGGTGTCGATCCGACGGTCCCACACGCCTTCGGCACTGCCTTCCAGGGCGGACCCCCAACGCTCCTCGCTTTCGCGCAGCACCTTCAACGTGGCCAGGTAGTCGAGCGCGGCGCCCAGGTCATCGGCCATCACCGTCATGAGTTCCCGCTCCTCGGAATTGAATCCGTCGGGAGCGGTCGAGTACACGTTGATCGACGCCACGACGCGTCCACGCTCGTGAATCGGCAGCGCGGCGCTGACACGCCAGTTCGGCCCACCGACGTCGCCGCCCGGCGAATCCGACCAGACCGCGCGATCCTCGCGCACGCAGGTCGCGGTCGGGCCGCGTCCGCGGGTTCCGCCCGGGTTCAGGGAAATGTCCAGGTTCCCCGCGTACTGGTCCGCACCGGCGCCGTGGGCCGCGACAGGCAGGATGCGGTCACCCTTGCGATCGATGACCCCAACCCACGCCATGGCCATGCCGCCGGTTTCAACCAGTGCCCTGCACGTCTCGGCAAACAGCGTGTCACGGTTGCGGCTGCGAATGATGGCCTGGTTGCAGTCACCCAGCGCCAAATGGAGCCTTGCGCGTCGTTCGATGCTTGCCTGGTCGTCGTGACGTCGTGAGATGTCCCTGATGAACGCCTGTCGGTATTGACGGCCTTCGATGCCAAGTGTTCGCAGGCTGACTTCCACCGGAAAGGCACTGCCGTCGCGGCGTCGGTGACGGGATTCGAACAGGGCGTCCTCGGGCTCGCCCGCCCGGTGCCACCATGACTCCGAGTTGTCCTGTCGGTCCGAAGCGATCAGGTCCTGTATCGTCATTCGCTGGAGTTCTTCGAGCGAATAGCCGTATTCCTGGCGGGCTGCCTCGTTGGCGTCGACGATTCGGTCTTCTTCGTCGATCAACAGGATGATGTCCCGCGCCTTCTGCACCAGCGTGTCGTAGTGCCGTACCAGCGCAACGCGCTCCTCGCGTTGATGGTCGATCAGCTGCATCAGCTGCAAACGACGACGCTGGGTGAGCAGTAAGCCGCCCGCCAGCGGCAGGATCAGCGCAACGGCCACTGCGCCGGAGATCCAGGACAGGTTTCGCCCCAGCTTCGAATCGAGTAGTTCCTTGTCGACTTGCAGCGAGAAGTGCCAGTCGCCAGGGCCGCGCAACGGCCGCACCACGGAGACGACGCGCCGACCGGTGTCGTCGACGCCTTGCAACGGATCGTCGAACTCATTCCGCGAAGACAGTGCGAGCGCTTCCGGCGTCGGCGATTCCGCGATCGATGTGCGCGTGCCGTCGAGGTAGGCGATCGTTTCGCCGTCGCGCCTGAACACCCGGGTGCGGGCCCCTTCGCCGTACGCCGCCTGCGCTTCCGCTGCCAGCCGCGAGACCGTGCGGAGCGGCACGCTCAAGATCACCACGCCGCGCGATCCCACCGGCGCGGCGAAATCGACGTCCGTGCCGTGTGTCGACATGTGCACGGCCTGCTCGAACAGCGCCCGCGCGACCGCGGTCTCGCCGGCATAGGCGCCGGGGGCGCCGTCCGAGGCCCACGCGATTCGTGAATCGGGGGCAACGAGTCGCAGGCGCTCGAAGTTCGTGGCCAGCGGCGCAACGGCGCGCGCCGCCGCCTCGAGATCGCCCGGCGTATCGGCGGAGTCGATGGATGCCAGTGCGACCTCGGCCAGCATGCTCGCTTCGCGTCGACGAGACGCCAGCCATGTCTCGACGTCGAGCGCTTCACGCTGCGCCACCGCCGAAAGCTGCGCCAGGGCCTGGCTGTTGTCCGCATCGACCACGGCCCGCGCGCGAAGGTATCCCACCGACACGATCACGACGACGAAGACAATCACGGTGAACTGGACGATTCGCTCGAAAACAGCATCGCCGCCGACGCGGCGCAATCCGGCGGCGTGATCCGCCCCGAATCGGCGAAGTACCAGGTAGAGCAGTAGGGAAGTGATCCCGACGAAGCCCAATCCCTTGAAAACGCTAATCATTGCGGCCGATTTCGCATCGTCCGCAAGCAGCAGCAGCGCGTCGGACAGCAGGATCCACAGCGCGCCCGCGGCGGCATAGAGGACCACCACGGTTGCGATGTCACCCGTGGCCATCGAGGCGGTACTCGGCGATTCGTGCCCGTTCAATGCGTTTTCGGTTGGACTCACGAGCCGGTCTGTCGTCACATGGCAACAGGGTGCCATCGCCGCTGCCGGCCGGCACCCGGGATCGGTGGAGCGGTTGCGCACCCGGGAGAAACCGCAGCCGCACCCTCGTCCACCTTCGTGGCATTTTATCGGTAAGGTGAATTATCGGCGCGTTACGGAGAAACATTAGCCTCCGTCAACGGCCGGTCGCGATCGCGCCGCCGCGAATCCGGCCGTTCAGGCCGGTGCCAGGGGGGCGAGGAGAGCCGCTGCGCCGACCGCCACCAGCACCACCCGCCAACCCGACGGAAGCCGTCGGATAACGCCGGCTGACACCAGTGCGAGACCGATGGCGACCTTCAGGAAGGCGACGATGGCCGCCAGCGGCGAGTGCTCGAGGGCGATCAGGTTCGGATTGGCCACCATGGCGATCGGAATCAGGTACAGCCCGAGTCCCAGGCCCATCGCCCTGACTGAAACCTTCAGCCAGTTCTCGTCGACCATGCCGGCGGCGATGAACACGGCGCCGCAAACCGGCGGCGTGATGGTGGACAGCAGCGCGTACCAGAAGATGAACAGGTGCGCGTCGAGCTGCGGCAGGCCAAGCGCCTGCAGGGCGGGTCCGGCCACGGCCACGCAGATGACGTAGGCGGCCGTAGTGGGTACCTCCATGCCCAGCACCAGGCAGGCCAACGCGGTCAGGATCAGCGCCGGCCACAGCATGTTCCCCGAGGCGGAAATGATCAGCGAGGTTATTTTCACCCCCAGCCCGGTCAGGCCGAGAACGCCGATGACGATACCCGCGCAGAGGATGATCGACGCGATCACCGCGATCTGCCTGCCGCTGGTGATGCAGGCGTCCTCGAGTCGCGACAGCGTGCGCGGGATGGAGAACCTGAGGTCCGCGTCCAGCAGCAGTAGCAGGAATCCGCAGAGAATGGCGATGCAGGCCGCGTACTGTGGCGTGTAGCCGCCGAGCAACATGCGCTCGAGGAGCACCGCAAACGGCACGGCAAAGAAGCCGGCGGTTATCAGGACGGTTCGACTGGCGGGGCGGTCCGCCTCGCTGATGCCGCGCAGCGCGTGGCGCGTGGCGAAACCGTTGATGCCGAACCAGACGGTGACGAAGTACAGCAGCGCCGGCAGCAGCGCCGCGGCCATGATGCCGGTATACGGCACCCCCGTCAGCTCCACCATGACGAAGGCCCCGGCGCCCATCAGCGGCGGCATGATCTGGCCGCCGGACGAGGCCACGGCCTCGACCGCGCCGGCGAGGCTGCGCGGGTAACCGAGCCGCGTCATCGCGGGCAGCGTAATGGCGCCGGTGGAAGCCACGTTGGCCGACGCCGAGCCGGAAATCGAGCCGAAAAGCGCCGACGCGAGTACCGATACCTTTGCCGCGCCGCCTTTCAGGCGTCCGGCCGCGGCCATGGCCAGGTTCATGAACCCCTGGCCCGCCTCGCCGGCATTGAGTACCGCGCCGAAGATGACGAAGATGGCGACGATGTTCACCGAGACGCCGGTGAGCTTGCCCCAGATGCCGCCCTCGGCGATGGTCAGGGTGCCCAGGAAGCTGGCCAGCGGCAGGCCGGGGTGACCGAATTCGCCGGGCAGGTGCTGGCCGAACACGCCGTAGGCGAGCGCGATCAACGCCACCAGCGGCAGCGGCCAGCTGATGGCGCGTCGTGCCATCTCCAGGACGATCGCCAGCAGCGCCACCGCGATCGCGATCTGTACCGGTCCGTCGAGGAACCCGTACTGATCGAGCAAGCGTTCGTGATCGAGCGCGATGTAGAGGCTGCAGGCGACGCCCACGCCCGACAGCAGCAGCCCTGTCCGACGCGCGGCGACTCCCCGCGCGGTGAATACGAAAATCCAGGGCAGGGCGAGCGCCATGTGCAGGGGCCGCGTCACCAGGTTGGGCACCAGTCCGCTGAAAATCAGCCCGATGTGAAAAGCGATGGAAAGCGCACCGAGCGCTATCCAGACGGCACGGTTGGTCACGCGCTTCCTCGTCGCCGGACGTTCAGGATGCGTAAGGATGAAATCGACCGCGACCGGCGCCCGTGGGGACGCCGGTCGCGCGCGAGCCTAGCCGCCCTGCGGCGCGTTCATGCCCGCTTCTTCGTAGTATCGCAGGGCGCCGGGATGGATCTTGCCCTCGATGTTGGAGAGCAGTTCGGCGGACACGCCCTTCCACCACGCGGCGTCGGCACCCATGGTTTCTTTCTGCCCCCAGTAGGTTTTCGTCAGTTGGTAGGCGGTCTCTTCGTCCATGTCCGTGGTGGTGTAGACGACCACCGGCAGGGAGGTGGTCACCACGTCCGCGTCGACGCCGGCGTAGGTGCCCGCGGGGATTACCAGGCGCGTGCGCTTGGTTTCGGCAACCTGATCGTCGGTCAACGAAATCAGAGAAATGCCGGTGCCGGCGGCCGCCTCGATGACATTGGGCGCCGGGTAGGAACCGGCGGTGACGAAGCCGTCGATCTGCTTGTTCTTCATTGCCGGAACGGCGTTGTCCAGCTCCACGTCGGCGAGTTCCACCTTTCCTTCCAGGCCGAACAGCTTCAGGTACTTCTCGCCCTCGCGCGCGCCGAAGGATCCCTTGCCCAGCAAAATGGTCTTGCCCTCCAGGTCGGCGAAGTTCTCCACGCCGCTGTCGTCCCGTACCACGAAGTGCATGGTCAGCGAGGGAATCGGGAACAACGCGCGGATTTCGTCGAACTTCGGGTTGCCCTTGCCCTCGAACATCGCCTTGCCCTGCTGGGCGAGACGTACGAGCGCAGGCGGCGTGGTGAACACGTAGTTGCCGCTGCGCGCCGCCGCCTCCATGACGTTCTGTACCGAGCCCTGGCTTTCCTCCACGGTGACGATGATGTCGCCGCCGGTACCGCGTTTGATGGCCTCCGCCACCTGGACGCCCATCTGGTAATACGACGACGCCGAGGAGGCGCTCTTGTAGGTGACGCGGGTTTCAGCCTGGACGAGGCCCGCCAGCGAGGCGAGGGCGAGCGCGAGGGTAAGCCGTTTGAGCATGGACATGGATGACCTCCGATCGAAACGTGGTAGGGGATGTGCGGCGCGGCCGCGAATTCTATCTGTTGCGCGGCGCCGGCTGGAACGATCTGGAGGGCCGGGCGCCGCTTGACGAGTGGCCGATTTTACAGGAGTCGACGGCCGGCCCGCGCGCCGGGCGCGTTCGTCATTCGAAATCCTCGAGCGGGCGCGCTCACCGTACCCGGCTATCCGAACAGCGCCTCGAGATCCACGTCGGCAGTTTCGGATTCGTCGAACTCGAGAAGCTTCGCCTGCCGGAATCCGAACTGGCGGGCGACGATCACGTCGGGGAATTGCTCGATGCGCACGTTGTTCTCGTTGACGCTGGCGTTGTACGTCTCGCGCCGGTCGGCAATCTGGTCCTCTAGGGAGCTGATGCGCGATTGCAGCTGCTGGAACGAGGCGTCCGCTTTCAGGTCGGGATAAGCCTCGGCGACCGCGAACAGCCCGCCGAGGCCGGCGCGCAGCGCCCCTTCGGCGACGCCCAGCGCGGCGACGTCGCCCGCGTCCCGGGCCCGCGACACCGCCGTGCGCGCGCGCATCACCTTTTCCAGCGTCTCCTGCTCGTACTGCATGTACTGCTTGCAGGTTTCCACCAGCTTGGGCAGTTCATCGTGGCGCTGCTTGAGCAGCACGTCGATGTTCGACCACGTCTTGTCCACCGCGTGCTTGAGCTTCACCAGGGCGTTGTATATGACGATGCCGTAGAGCACCGCCACCACGATGAGCGCGAGGATGACGATCAGGGCGATTTCCATGGACGCGTTCCGAAGTTGCGCGGGAGGTCAATCCGGCGGCAACCGGGACGGCCGCGTCCGGCCCGGTTGCCGAGGCGCCCATTGTACGGGTTTTTCACCTGCCGAAAGCCGATACGGCAAGATCGGTCAGGTCCGCCGGCCGCACCCGTGAAACAATGGCGTGCATGCGGGATATCGTCACGGAAAGCTACCATCGCCGGATCGCCCGGGTGCTCGAGTTCATCGCCGCGCACCCCGACGGACCCCTGGACCTCGCCACGCTGTCCCGCGTGGCATGCTTTTCGCCTGCGCACTTTCATCGGATTTTTCGCGCCATTACCGGGCTGCCGCTCGGCGAGACGGTCCAGAGGGTGCGCATGGAGTCGGCCGCGCTTGCGCTGCGCGAGAGCGACGAATCCGTCGTCGGCGTGGCGCTGGCCAACGGCTACGAATCGGCCGAGGCGTTTTCCCGCGCGTTTCGTCGCGTCTTTGGCGTGTCGCCCTCGGTGTACCGCCGCGGGCGCGGCGTATCGTCCAACCTGATCGCCGGCAGCCGCGTGTGTTTCGATGCCGCTCGCCGCGAAATCTACCTGCTCGACCTCGAGGAATCCGCCGCCATGAACGTCACCATCGAACATCGTCCCGAAACGAAGTATGCCCGCGTGCGCCACGTCGGTCCCTACGGCGAGGTTGGCCGCGCCTTGAAGGTCTTGATGCGGTGGGCGGCGGAACGGGGCATCCCGGACATCACCTCGAAGTGGTTTACCCAGTCCTACGACGACCCCAGCAGCGTGCCCATGCAAGCGCTTCGCTCCGACGCCTGCCTCGTCCTCACCGAAGACGCCGAAGGCGAGGGCGACGTGGTCGTCGAGACGCGGCCCGCGCGGCGCTACGCCGTCTACCTGCACGAGGGCTCCTACCGTGGCATCTCGGAAGCCTACCAGCGCCTGTTCGGCGGCTGGCTTCCCGAAAGCGGCGAAGAACTCGCCGACGCACCCTGCATGGAGGAGTATCTCGACGACCCGCGGGTGACGCCGGAGGCCGGGTTGCGCACGCACCTTTGCCTGCCGTTGGCGGATTGAACGGCGGGAGTCGGGCGCCGTCGTGCAAGCGTGCCGGCTGCGGCGATAGAGGACGTGGTTCTACTTCACCTGCGGTTGCCCAATGCGCGCACGATGCGCGGGTAGTACGCCATCAGCGTCGCCGCCCGCAGCACCATGAACGCCATCAGCCCCAGCCACAGCCCGTGGTTGCCGAGAAAAGCCACCGTCCACTGCATGACGGCGAGGTAGCCCAGCGTCGAGACGAGCATGGCGTTTCGCATCTCGGCGGTGCGGCTGGTGCCGATGAAGATGCCGTCCAACTGGAAACTCCACACCGACACGAGCGGTGAGATCGCCAGCCACGGCAGGTATGCGAGGGCATCGGCGCGTACGCCGGGCAGATCGGAAAACAGGGCGATGAGCGTCTCGCCGAAGGTCCAGTAGACGATGCCCACCAGGACGCTCGTGCCCACTGCCCATTGTGTCGTTCGCACGACGGCGAGGCGGAATCGCTCCCGTTCGCGGGCGCCATAGGCGCTGCCGCCGAGCGCCTCGACCGCGTGGGCGAAGCCGTCGAGGCCAAAGGAGGCAATATTCTGGAAGTTCATCAGCACCGCGTTGGCGGCCAGCACGGCCTCGCCCAGGCGGGCGCCGAGCGCGGTGAAGTACGAGAACGAGAATACCAGGCACAGCGTGCGCACGAAGATGTCCGCGTTGGCACGCATCAGCACCAGCAGCGCCGCGGGATCGAGCAGGCGCGCGCGTTCCACGGGAAAACCGCCGATAAGCCGCCGCAGCAGGAATATCCCGGTGATGGCGGCAGCGTATTCGGCAATCAGCGACGCGGCGGCCGCGCCGGCGATGCCGAAGCCCAGCACCGGCACGAACAAGAGATCGAGGGCGACGTTGGTGAAGTTGAGCACCAGTTGCAGCACGAGCGCCGAACGGGTGTCGTGCATGCCGATCAACACGCCGGTCAGGGCATACACCGTCAATACCGCCGGCGCGCTCCAGATGCGTATCAGCACGTATTGCGACGCCAGTGCTTCGACCTCGACGCTGGACTCGAGCAGGGTGAAGGCGAGGCGGTCCAGCGGACGCTGCAGCAACACCACGATCAACCCGAATGCCACGGCGAGCAGTAACGCCCGCATCATGGTGTCGTGAATACCGTGGTGGTCGTTACGGCCGTAGTCCCGTGCCACGAAACCGGTGGTGCCCATGCGCAGGAAGCCGAAGCCCCAGTACAGGAAGCTGAACACGAGGGCGCCGAGCGCGATCGCGCCGAGAAAATGCGGTCCGTCCAGGTGGCCCATGACCGCCGTGTCGACGGCGCCGACCAGGGGCACCGAGATGTTGGAAAGGATGATGGGGCCGGCGAGTCGCCAGACGTTGGCATGGGTGACGTCGTTGCTGGACGGCATCAACGGGGCTCCCGCTGTCGTGGGCAAGATGAGGGCTTGTTGCCGGTCGCGATGCCGGCTGCCGGCGACACCGGCGGCCCGGTATAATAGCGCCTGCGCAGGTCGCCGTGGGGAGTGTCGAATGGCACTCGTGTCGCTCCCCTCACCGTCCCGTTACCCGCCAATTCGCCGGTATCTTCGTGTTGCAAAGACTCTTTGCGTGGCTGGAGGGGCTGTCCGATCCGTTCCCCGAGGCGCTGCCCGGGAAACCGCCGGTCACCCTGCCGGGCTTCGTCATTCATTATTCCAGGCCGTTCTGGCCGCTGCTGCTGGCCGCGTCGGTCCTTTCCGCGGTGGTCGCCATCCTGGAGGTCTGGTTGTTCTCCTTCGTCGGCAACCTGGTGGACTGGCTGGCAAGCGCCGATCGCGCGACGTTCTGGTCCGATCACGCGTTGGAGTTGACCGGCATGGGATTGCTGGTGCTGGTGTTCCTGCCCCTTCTCAAGCTGTTCTACGAGTCGATTCATCACCAGGGGCTGCTCGGCAACTTCGCCATGCGTATCCGCTGGCAGGCGCACCGCTACCTGCTGCGCCAGAGCGTGGCCTTCTACCAGGACGACTTCGCCGGTCGCGTGGCCACCAAGGTAATGCAAACTGCACTGGGTATCCGCGACACGGTGATGCGGGCGACAGAGGTTCTGCTGTACGTGGGCGTCTACTTTACCGCCGCGGTGTTCCTGTTCGCGGCCAGCGACCTTCGGCTTACCGCGCCGATGATCGCCTGGTTTGTCGGATACCTGCTGACCTTGCGCTACTTCGTGCCGCGCCTGCGCGACATCTCCCGCGAGCAGGCCGAGGTGCGATCGGTCGTCACCGGCCGCGTGGTAGACAGCTACACCAACATCGCCACGGTGAAGATGTTCGCCCACACCGAGTACGAGGATGCCTACGCCCGCGAGGGCATGGACGCTTTCCTGGACAACGTGTACCGGCAGATGCGCATGGTCACGAAACTGACCATGACGTTGAACGTCATGAACAGCCTGTTGTTGTTCTCGGTGGCGGGCACCGCGATCTGGTTGTGGCAGGTTGGCGCGGTAACCATCGGGGCGATCGCCTTCGCGGTGGGACTGGTCCTGAGATTGCAGGGCATGTCGCAGTGGATCCTGTGGGAGGTGGCGGGGCTGTTCGAGAACATTGGCGTGGTGCAGGACGGTATCGATACCATCGCCCGCGATCGCGCCGTGGTCGACGCGCCCGGCGCGAGAACCCTCGAGGTGAACCGCGGTGACATCGAGTTCCGGGACATTCATTTCAACTACGGCAAGCACCGGGGCGACATCGGCCGCGGGGTGATCGACGGCCTGTCGCTGTCCGTGGCGCCCGGGGAGAAGGTGGGTATCGTCGGACGGTCGGGCGCGGGCAAGTCGACCATCGTCAGCCTGCTCCTTCGCTTTCACGATCTCGAGAGCGGACGGATTCTCATCGACGAGCAGGACATCGCCGACGTCACGCAGGAAAGCCTGCGGGCGAAGATCGGCATGGTCACCCAGGACACCTCGCTGCTGCACCGCTCCGTGTTCGAGAACATCGCCTATGGGCGCAACGACTGCAGTCGCGAGCAGGTGGAGACGGCGGCGCGCCGCGCGCACGCCCACGAGTTCATCCTCGGACTCGCCGACTCCCGGGGCCGGCACGGTTACGAGGCGCACGTCGGCGAGCGCGGGGTCAAGCTTTCCGGCGGCCAGCGCCAGCGTATCGCCATCGCCCGGGTGCTGCTCAAGGACGCGCCCATCCTGGTGCTCGACGAGGCGACCAGCGCGCTCGACTCGGAGGTGGAGGCGGCGATACAAGAGAGTCTCTACAGCCTGATGTCGGGCAAGACGGTGATCGCCATCGCCCACCGTCTGTCCACCATCGCCGCCATGGACAGGCTGGTCGTCATGGATCGTGGCGCCATCGTGGAGCAGGGTACGCACCGCTCGCTACTGGCCGCCGGCGGGCTTTATGCGAGCCTCTGGGCGCGCCAGTCCGGCGGATTCATCGCACAAGACGCGGCGGTCAACGGGTAGCGGCACGACAAATGTCGCGGGTGGGATGATCGTTGGTGTAGCGACAAACGAATACACGACCGGTAAGGTTATAATCGGCAGTTGATTCAACGCGCCACCCGGTCGCCGACGCCGGACGAAAACCGCATGCGAAAAACCATACCGATCGTCGCGAGTCTGTTCGCCGCCGCTGCCGGCGCCGACGGTGCGCTCAACGAAGGGCTGAACATCACCAACCGCAATCCCTTCCTGGGGCTGTACGGCGTCTCTTCCCAGCAGCCGTCGGTGATGCCCTCGGACGGGGCGTACCACGGGGACGTCCAAGTCGAGATCTACAACAGTTTCACCGGCGACGATGGTGACGGAGACTCCATTTTCATCGACGGCGAGAGCACCTACGCGACGTTCAACCTGCGGCGCGGTTTCGGCAATGGCTGGGCCGGGGGCCTGGAGATTCCGGTAGTGCATCACGACGGCGGCTTCCTGGACGGCATCGTCGAGGACTGGCACGATCTCGTGGGCCTTGACGCGTCCAGCCGCGAGAGCTTTCCAAGGGACCAGCTCGCCTACCGCTACCTGCGTGGGGGCACCACCCGCGCCGAGGTGGACGAATCGCTCACCGGCATCGGCGACGTTCGTATGCACCTGGGCAAGCGGCTGTTGCAAGACGGTGAGCGCACCGCCTCGGCATGGTTGCAGCTCAAGCTTCCCACCGGCGAGGCCGAGGACCTGACCGGCAGTGGCGCCGTCGACGTCGCCGCGCGTATCCAGGGTAGTACCCGCGCAGGGCGTTACACCACGTTCTACGGCGGGGTCGGCGTGGCCTATCTCGGCGAGGGCGACCTGTTGCCCGAGATGCAGGAAGACTGGGCCGGCAGCCTGACGCTCGGGCTGTCGTGGCAGCGCTGGTCGAAGGTCGCGCTCAAGCTGCAAGTCGACGCCCAGAGCGCGTTGTACGACGACACCACGCTGCGCCAGATTGGTGACACCGCCGCCCAGCTCAGCATCGGCGGCAGCTTCTTCGTCGGCAAACGT
This sequence comes from Gammaproteobacteria bacterium, assembly GCA_030429665.1. Taxonomy (GTDB): domain Bacteria; phylum Pseudomonadota; class Gammaproteobacteria; order Arenicellales; family CAJQKF01; genus BQJD01. The sequence continues at coordinate 57,064 of JAUIEZ010000004.1, forward strand.
ACTATCCTGGACGTCGCCGTCGTCGAGAACGAGTGGAAGGGCGCGGCGTCGCCGGATGTCGGCTTTCATTTCCGGCTGCGCCGGGTTATCGAATAGGACGCCACCGGTATCACGCAGGGGACGCCGCTCGATACTGCTCCCGGTCTGTGCGTGAGCGACCGCCGGGCGCTAGATCAGGTGCCGCCTCACCTGCACCACGCTCATGTCATCGCCGCCGCGCGCCACGCGGAATCCGAGCCGTTCGGTGAGCGCCAGCATCTTGCGGTTGGTAGCCAGCACCTCGCCCTCCATGATGTCGATGCCGCGGTCGCGCGCCACGGCCATCAGGCGGCGCATCAACTGCTGCCCGATTCCCTGGCGCTGGTGTTCGTCGGACACCGTCAGGGCGAATTCGCACGACGCCTTGTCCGGGTTGGTGACATAGCGCGCCACGCCGAGCATTTCGGCCGCGTCGCTCCCGTCGTCGACCACCGCCACCAGCGCCATTTCGCGGTCGTAGTCGATCTGCGTGAAGCGCGCCAGCATCAACGGCGTCAACTTTTCGAGTTTTTGCATGAATCGAAAATAACGGCTCTCTTCGGAGAGGTTTTCGACGAACGCCTTCTCGATTTCCGCGTCCTCGGGGCGGATGGGACGGATCACGACCTCGGTACCGTTCGGAAGCTGCCAGTTTCCGACCAGCTCGGTGGGGTAGGGATGGATGGCCATGTGGCCATAGCGATCGATGTTGTTCGATGGCGGCGCCACGACCACGCGGGCGTCCACGGCGATCACGCCGTCTTCGTCGACCAGCAGCGGGTTGATGTCCAGTTCCAGGATCTCGGGCAAGGCGCAAGCCATCTCCGAGACACGCTGCAGGACGTTCAGCAGCGCCTCGTGGTCGGCGCGCGGCAGGTTGCGGAAACGGTCGAGGAATCGCGCCATGCGCGTGGCGCCGATCAATTCGCGACCCAGGTATTCGTTGAGCGGCGGTAACGCGACCTGGTTGTCGGCAAACACTTCAACCGCGGTACCGCCGGCGCCGAAGCTGATTACCGGTCCGAACACCGCGTCGCGCGTGATGCCTACCATGATCTCGCGCGCGTTGGGCCGTTCCATCATCGGTTCGATGGTCACGCCGATGATCCGGGCGTTCGGCGCCACGCGAGCGACCGAATCCATCATCTCCCGGTAGGCCGTGCGTACCGTGCGAGGCTCGCGGATGTTGAGCCGGACCCCGCCGACGTCCGACTTGTGGGTGATGTCCGGCGAATTGATTTTCATCGCCACCGGCAGACCCAGCGTTTCCGCGGCGACCAGCGCGTCGGCAGCCGAGTTCACCGTCATCGAGGGCGCGGTGGGAATGTGAAACGCGTTCAGGATCGCGCGCGATTCCGGCGAACTGAGAAGCTCGCGCCGCTCACCGATGGCATTCTCGATGATCAATTGCGCACCTTCCACGTCGGGCTCGCGATGCGTCGACAACGGTCCCGGCGCCTGCAGCAGCGCCGCCTGGTTTCGCCGGTAGCTGGCCAGGTAGCCGAACGCGTTCACGCCTGCCTCGGGACTGCGGAAGTTGGGTATGCCGGCGGCCGAGAACAGGCGCCGGCCCTGCGCCACCAGCGACTCGCCCATCCAGCACGCGAGCACCGGCTTGGCGTGTTTCTTCGAAGCCTCGATCACCGCTTCGGCGCACGCCGTGGGGTTGGTCATCGCCTGCGGCGTCAGCAGCACCAGCAGGCCGTCCACGCCGTGGTCCGAGAGAATGATGTCGGCGGCGGCGCCGTAGCGCGCGGGGTCGGCGTCGCCGAGGATGTCCACCGGATCGCTGTGCGACCAGAACGGCGGCAACACCTTGCCGAGCGCCGCGATACTGGCTTCAGACAGCTCGGCCAGGGGCACGTTGAGATCGCTGGCGCGGTCGGCGGCCATCACGCCGGGTCCGCCGCCGTTGGTGACGATCGCCAGGCGCGGTCCCTCCACGCGCGTCCCCGAGGCGAGAATGGTCGCCGCGCTCAGCAGCTCGCCCACCGAGTGAACGCGAACCGCGCCGGCGCGGTGGATCGCGGCGTCGAACACCCGGTCGGAGCCGACCAGGGCCCCGGTATGGGATACGGCCGCCCGCGTTCCGATGTCGCTGCGGCCGGACTTCACCACGATGACGGGTTTCAATCGAGCCGCCACGCGCAGGCCGGACAGGAAGCTTCGCGCATCGGTAATGCCTTCGACGTAGAGAAGGATGCTGCGGGTCTGATGATCCACGGCAAGGTAATCGAGCACCTGGCCGAAACCGATGTCCGCGGTGGCGCCCAGGGAGGCGACCGCGGAGAAGCCGAAACCTTCGTGGTCCGCCCAGTCCAGGAGCGCCGTGCAGAACGCGCCGGATTGCGCTACCAGGGCGACGTGTCCGTCGCGCGCGCCGCTACGGGCGAAGGTGGCGTTCAGACCGATTCCCGGCCGCATGATGCCCAGGCAATTCGGGCCAACCAGCGGAATGCCATGGGTGCGCGCGATATCGACGATCTCGCGCTGGCGAGCGACACCCGCCTTGCCGGTCTCGCCGAATCCCGCCGAAAGCACCAGTGCCGCCTGTACGCCGTGCTCGCCGGCCTCGCGCATGACGCCGGCGATATGCCTGGCGGGTATGGCGATGACGGCCAGGTCGACGGGGCGGTCGATGGCGCTGATCGAGCGGAAGGCCGGCAGGCCCTGGACGGTATCATGGGCAGGATTGACCGGGTAGATGGCCCCCTTGAACCCGCCTTGAACGAGGTTGTACAGCACCTGGTGGCCCACGCTGCCCTCGCGCTCGCTGGCGCCGATCACGGCGATGGAGGAAGGCTCGAAGACTTTGTTGAGAAAATGGCCTTGCATGAGGATTCGGTCCGGGGCAGATGGGCGCGCGGCTCAACCGGCGCGCGGGTATCGAAGGTGCACATGATATGAGCACAACCATGCGTTATGTTGCGCTGCATCAAATTTCGAATCAAGTGTTTCGGCTATATTTTCAATCGTCATGACTATCGCAATCATCTCGCATCCCGACTGCGGAGCGCACCAGGCCGGTACGCACCACCCGGAAGACCCGCTACGATTGTCCTTCATCAACGATCGCCTGATCGCCTCCGGCCTGTCCATGGCCGTGCAGGAATTCGACGCACCCGAGGCGACCCGGGAGCAGATCCTGCGCGTCCACGATGCCGCCTATTTCGACGCGCTGCTGGCCAAGGTTCCGGCCAACGGTCTTATTTGGGTGGACGAGGATACCGCTATGAACCCGGGAACGGGTCAAGCCATGCTGCGGGCCGCCGGTGCCGGCGTACTGGGGGTGGATTTGGTCATGGAAGGGCGCGCCCGGCAAGTCTTCTGCGCCGTGCGCCCGCCCGGGCACCACGCGGGCCGGGCGCGCGCCATGGGGTTCTGCTTCCTGAACAACGTGGCTATTGCCGCCTACCACGCCATCGAGGCCCATGGCCTCTCGCGGATCGCCATAGCAGACTTCGACGTCCACCACGGCAACGGCACCGACGAAATCGTTGGCGGCGACCCGCGCATCCTGTTCCTGTCCACCTTCGAACATCCGTCCTATCCGCACAGCGGTTTCGGCGCCTGTGCCGACAACGTGATCAACGTGCCGTTGCCCGCCGGTACCACGGGGAGTGAATTCCGCGACGCGGTGCGCGAACGATGGCTGGGCGCGCTCGATGACTTCGCGCCCCAGTTGATCCTGGTGTCGGCGGGTTTCGACGGTCACCAGGCCGACATCATGGCGAATTTCAACCTGCGCGACGAAGACTACGGGTGGGTGACCCGGGAACTCATGGCGGTTGCCCATCGCCACAGCGCCGGCCGCATCGTTTCGATGCTCGAAGGGGGCTACCACCTGCGTGCCCTGGCTGGTTCGGTCGAGGCACACATCCGCGCTTTCCTGGAGTACTGACCCTCCAGGTTGCCGGCGCCGGTCACGGTGCCGCGGAACACATCGCCTGACGTTTTCTTGCTTGTGCGTGCGCTTTCAGGCATTCTTCGGAAAATACGCATAAGTACGACACGTCATGCAGGATTTTGCACAGTCTTTCTATCTTGCCTTCCAGCTGGTCGCCTCGGCCAATCCCGACCTCGTCGAGATCGTCCTGCTTTCCCTCAAGGTGAGCCTGTCGGCGGTTTTCCTGTCCGTTCTCATCGGACTGCCGCTCGGCGCGGCGATCGGCGTGGCGCGCTTTCCCGGTCGCAACGCGGTCATCGTTCTCGTGAATTCCCTCATGGGACTGCCGCCGGTGGTCGTGGGCCTGCTGGTCTACCTGGCGCTGTCCAACGCCGGTCCGTTCGGCTGGATGCGGCTGCTGTATTCGCCGGCGGCCATGATCATTGCCCAGACGGTATTGATCACGCCGATCGTCGCGGCGTTGACGCGCGAGATCGTCGAGCAACTGAACGACGAATACGCCGAGTACTTTCGCTCCCTGTGCCTGCCGAGGCACCGCGCGCTGGCGGCCTACCTGTGGGATGCGCGATTCAACCTGCTTACCGTGGGGCTGGCGGGATTCGGTCGCGCGGTGGCGGAGGTCGGCGCGGTGATTGTGGTGGGGGGCAATATCGATCACCTGACCCGGGTGATGACCACCGCCATTGCGCTGGAGACCTCCAAGGGCGATCTCGCCCTGGCCCTGGCGCTGGGACTGGTATTGATGGTGATCGCGTTGTCGGTCAATGCCCTGGTCATGATGATGCGCGGCACGGCGACGCGCACTGCCTATGCGTGACCGGGCGTTCCATGGCGAACCTGTTGCCTTTGGTCGTCCGGGATCTCGGCTACGCGGTGCGAGATACCGTGCTGCTGCGGGACGTGAACTTCACGGTGAAAAGCCCGGGCGTCACCGTGGTGATGGGACCCAACGGCGCCGGCAAGAGCCTGCTGCTGCGCCTGCTGCACGGATTGCTGGCGCCTTCCCGCGGCAGCGTGACCTGGGGAGGCGCGCCGCCGGACGACGCGGTGCGCCGGCGTCAGGCGATGATGGCGCAGCGGCCCGTCCTCTTGCGACGCTCGGTGCGTGCGAACATGGATTTCGTATTGTCCCTTCGCGAGATCGAAGACCGGCGCGGCACGTGCGACGCCCTCCTCGAACGGGTCGGCCTGTTGCCGTTCGCCGCGCGTCCGGCGCGGCGCCTGTCGGGTGGCGAGCAACAACGCCTGGCGCTGGCGCGCGCGCTGGCGCAAGGTCCGGAGGTGCTGTTCATGGATGAGCCCGCATCGAGCCTGGATCCGGCCTCGACCGCGACCATAGAGTCGGTGGTGCGCGAGCTCAAGCACGCGGGGACCAAGGTCGTGCTGGTGACCCACGACGCGGCCCAGGCGCGGCGCCTCGCCGAGGACGTCGTATTCCTCCATCGCGGCACATTGACGGAGCAGGCGTCCGCGGAACGGTTTTTCGAGCGTCCCTCGAGTGAGGCGGCGCGGCAGTACCTGGCCGGAGGGCTTGTTATCTAGCGGGCCGCCGAAGCGGTTTTCAATGTGTCGGCCTTTGGGTCGGCGCCGTTTTTTTAACCTATCGGGAGGAAACGTTCGTGTTGAGGAGAAAAGCAGGGAAACTGGTTTGGGGTGCGGCCGCCGCGTTCGCCCTCGGTGGTGTGCTGGTCGGCGTTGCGCACGCGCAGGACGAATCGATCATCGTGCAGTCCACCACGTCCACGGCCAATTCCGGCCTGTACGACCATCTGCTGCCGATATTCGAGGAGAAGACCGGTATCAAGGTAAACGTCGTCGCGGTGGGCACCGGTCAGGCGATCAAGAACGCGTCCAACGGCGACGGCGACGTGCTGCTGGTGCACGCCAAGCCCGCCGAGGAGAAATTCGTTGCCGACGGCTTCGGCGTCGAGCGCTTCGATGTCATGTACAACGACTTCATATTCGTTGGCCCGCCGGCGGATCCGGCTGGCGTGAAGGATGCCGGCAGCGTTTCCGAGGCACTGGAGAAGATCGCCGGCGCCGAGGCGCCGTTCGCCTCGCGCGGCGACGATTCGGGCACCCATAAAAAGGAGATAAGCCTGTGGAAAACCGCTGGTATCGACCCGACCGAGGCGAGCGGAAGCTGGTATCGCGAGACCGGTTCGGGCATGGGCGCGACGCTCAACGCGGCGGTGGGCATGGGTGCCTACGCCATGACCGATCGCGGTACCTGGATCAGCTTCAAGAACAAGGGTGACTACGAGATCGTGCTCGAGGGTCACGACAACCTGTTCAACCAGTACGGCGTTATTCTCGTCAATCCCGAAAAGCATCCTCACGTCAAGGCCGAGGCCGGACAGTCGTTTATCGACTGGATTCTCGGCGACGAGGGACAAGACGCCATTGCCGACTACAAGCTGGACGGACAGCAACTGTTCTTTCCCAACGCCAAGTAGCCGACCGATCCGCCCTTTTCGGGCGGATAAACTGCGTTTGCCACACGCCATGGACGGCGGGCTTTTTTTCGTGGCAAGCGAAGCGTTCAGCCGTTGAAGTGGACGCTGCCCAGTCCCTTTACGTCGTAGCCCTCCAGTGACGCGGCGTGCTCGCGAAACGCCGGCGACTCGCAGAAACGAAGGAAGGTCTGGAAGGGTGGGTCGAACCATGCGCGGCGGTCCACCAGCAGGTCGAAACGCTCGCGCATCAACGGCACGAAACCGAGCCGGTAACGCCGTGCCAGGGTTGCCAGGCCGAGCGCCGCGTCGGCGGCGCCTTCCAGTACCGCGGTGGCGGCATCGGTCTCGGTATGGGCGGTTCCCGAGAAGTCGATCTCGTCTGCGGCGATTCCGGCCGTCTCCAGCAATTGCAACAACAGGATCTGGCTGCCGGCCTGTGCCTGGCGCGGCACGACCCGTCGCCCGCGCAAATCCTCGATGCCGCGAATTTCACTGTCCGGGTCGGCGCCGACGATCAATCCGCGGTCGCGCCAGCAGAACTCCACCAGTACCACCGGTTGGCCGGCGAAGTGGCGCGCCACCGTGTCCACGTTCCAGTTCCCGGTGGCGCGATCGAACAGGTGGATTCCCGCTGCCAGGCCGTCGCCGGCACGGAACCGGTTGAGCCCGTCGAGACTGCCGTCGAAAAAACTCGCCAGGCCGCAGCCGGATGCCTTGAGCGCCCAGTCCAGTAGCGGATCGTGACTGCCCAGCATCACCTCCGGCCGGTGGGTGTCGGCGGGCGCCGCCAGGCCGTTGCCGTGTCTCGCCAGCCAGGCGTCTACCTCGCGCTTGGGAAACAACAGCTTGCCGGTGGCGCGGGTGCAGGGGATGTCGCCGGAGGACGCCAGGTCGTATACCTTGCGTTCCTTGATGCGCAACAGCACCGCCAGCTCGCGGGTGGTCAGGTATTCGGCCTCGGTTCGCTCCATGGGGGAATCATAACCCGACGCGGTTCGGTTCGGCGGGCGCATTGTCGCACTCAACGCGGGGTGTCGCTCTCGCCGATGTCCTCGTTCCAGAGGTGAGGTTTCGCCGCGATGAACCGGGACATCAGGTCGACGCACTCCTCGCTGTCGATCACCTCGACGTCGACACCGCGTTCGCGCAAGTACCGCTCCGGTCCCTGGAAGGTACGATTCTCGCCGACGACCACGCGCGGAATGCGATAGAGCAGGATCGCGCCGCTGCACATGTCGCAGGGCGACAGCGTGGAGTAGAGAACCGATCGCCGGTAGGTGTCGGCATCGAGGCGGCCGGCGTTCTCCAGGCAGTCCATTTCCGCGTGCAGCACCGCGCTTGAGCGCTGCACGCGACGGTTGTGGCCGCGCCCGACGATTACACCGTCCACGACGAGCACCGAGCCGATGGGAATGCCGCCCTCGTCCAGGCCGACCCGGGCCTCGTCGATGGCTGCCCGCATGAAGTTGTCCATGTAGTGCACGCTCCCGGTTGCCGATTGTGGTTACCGCAAGTCTAATGCGCGCGCGCCGTCGAGGCGACCCGATGTCGGGACGCTGGGCAAGCCTTCGCGTCGGCGTGTATAGTCGCCCCTGCTTTCAATCCACTGCCGCCGATGACCGAGAACACCCATCGCAAGCTCGTCTGCGTATCAGGACTGCCGCGAGCCGGATCGACGCTGCTGTGCCAGCTCCTCGCCCAGCATCCGGCAATATACAGCCCCGGACACAGCTCGCCGCTCGCCTCGCTGCTCAATGACATCCGCCACCGCGTGAGCGACAACGACTTCTTCCTGTCCCAGCTCGACGTGGATTTCGACCGCAGTTACGGCCAGCTCGTCGCCGCCTATCGCGGCTTCATAGACGGCTGGTTCTCGCCCGCGCAAGGCGCGGGCGTGGTGGTCGACAAGAACCGCGGCTGGCTGGCGATGGTGGAGACGCTGGAGGTGCTGCACCCGAACTTCATGATCCTGGTATGCGTGCGCGACCTGGCGCAAATCCTCGGTTCCATCGAGGCGCAGCACGACCGCACGAGGCTCATCGATTTCCCCGACCACATCGACGCGCACAATCCCTTCGTTCGCGCCGATCGGCTGTTCGGCCGCGGCGGCATCGTGGGCGGGCCGCTGTCGTCGATCGAGTACGCGAGGCAGATCAAGAATCCCGCCATACAGGACCGCATTCTCTACGTGCCGTTCGAATACCTGGTCGACAACGTCGTGCAGGCCATGCGGGAGATCTACGCCAAGCTCGGCGTCGAGCCGTTAGACGTCGATCCGTCGAACCTGAAGGTCACGCCCCACGAAAGCGACAGTTACTACCGCTTCAAGTATCGCCACAAGACCTATCCCGCGCTGCAAAAACCCGAGGTGCACGGGGTCATGCCCGGCATCGCCCAGTCGCTGCGAAACAGGTTCAAGTGGTACTACCAGGCCTTCTATCCCGAGAAGGCGGCCGACGCCAACTAGAAAATCCTGAATACCGGCTTGGGCACCACGCCGGCGAAGTCGACGAAGTTCACGACGAAGTGGGCGAGGGCGATCGGCAGCAGACGTCGCGTGCGCAGGTAGACGATCATGAAGACCGCGCCGATGACCGAGGCGACCACCACCACGTGCAATCCCAGGCTCCAGTGGATGAGGCCGAAGAGTATCGCGGACACCACGACGATCACGGTGGGGCTGCGGGTGTAACGCGACAGCACGCGGTAAGCCGCGGCGCGAAATACCAGTTCCTCGACGAAACCTACCAGCAACAGGCCGACCGTGAGGTCGATCCAGTTCCAGGCCGCGCTGGTGATGGCCGGCATGCCGCCGAGCGGTGAATAACCCGGCATGCCGCCGAGCAGAACGTAACCGTTCTGGTCGATCAGCGTACCGGCGATCGCCGCAACGGCGAATGCGACGATCGCGCGAGCGGTGTCGTCGCTGCCAAGTCCGAGTTCGTCGCGGCTGGCGCGATCGCTGGCGATCAGCCACCAGGCCAGTGCCAGCGGCAATGCCTTCACGCCCAGGTAATCGATCGCCAACCACCATCGCCAATCGTCAACGTAGATGCTGGCGAAGTCGTTGAGGTAGAAAGGCGCTGCCAGCAACGCGAACAGCGGCAGCGTGAAACCCGTGCGCGGATTGCCGGCCGACTGTCGGAGCGCGGTCACTGCGTCCGGTTCGCCGGGATCTCGAGAAGCGGGAACGCGACGCGAGCGGCAAGATCGACTTCAACAGACGTGTGCATGCGACACCGTCCTTTCGCGTCCCCGTGACAGTTAACGCGAGTGTACCCCCAATTTCCCGACTCGTATGCGGCGGCACTGTCGTTCACGTCCTCACGATCACGATCTCGGCGGTAGATCCACCGGAACGTCACCACTCGTCCGCAACGGAGCCCTCGTCACCGTCCGCGGCACGTTCCGAAGCCATTCGTGCCGCCTCCGCCGAAAGATATCGGGCACCGCGCGCTTCTATGCCTTCGCCAGCCGGATCGTCCAGTTTTCGTCGTCGACCCCTCGCTCGCTCGAGAACTCCCCGGCGAAATCGCTACCGCCCCATTCCGCGGCCAGCGTTTCGCCCATCAGGTAGTCGCGGTACGTGTCGAGCGCCTGCCGTACGCGGCCGTCGCCCTCCACGCGCAGCACGATGCGGTCCGAGACCTCGAGCCCGGCCTGCTTGCGCGCGTCCTGCACGGTGCGCACGAGTTCGCGGGCAATGCCTTCGACCCGTAGCGCCTCGTCGAGCTGGGTGTCGAGGCCGACCAGGTAGCCGCCTTCCTCGGCGCAGGCGAAGCCCTCGGCGGACTCGGTTTCCACCAGCACGTCGTCGGCGGCGAAGGCGAGCAGCCGCCCGTCCACTTCGACCTCGAAGGTCTCGCCCGCGGCGTGAGCGCGCACCAGGGCGGCGCCGTCGCAGCTCGCCAGCGCCTCGCGGATGGCCGGCACCAGCTTGCCGTAGCGCTTGCCGAGTTCGGGCAGCTTGGGCTTGATGCGGTAGCGCACCAGTTCGGTGTCGGCGGCCAGGAACTCGATCGTCTTGACGTTCAGTTCGTCGAGCACCTGGGCCTCGTGGCGCGCCAGCGCGTCGCGCGCCCGCTCGTCCGGCACGCGCACCAGCATGCGCGACAACGGCTGGCGCACTCGCACGCGACTGGCCTCGCGGGCCGCGCGGCCCAGGCCGACCACGCGCTGGACCACGTCGAAATCGAGTACCAGTTCGTCGTCGATCAGCGCCGGGTCGGCTTCGGGCCATGGCGTCATGTGCACCGACAGCGGCGCCGAGCCATCGACGCCGCGCACCAGGTTCTGATACACGTCCTCGGCGAGAAACGGCATGAACGGCGCTATCAGGCGATGCGCGGTGTCGAGGCACTCGTAGAGCGTGAGATAGGCGGCCTGCTTGTCGTCTCCGGCTTCCGCCTTCCAGAAGCGGCGGCGGTTGCGGCGCACGTACCAGTTGGAGAGCTGGTCGACGAACGATTCGATGGCGCGCCCCGCGCCCTGGGCGTCGTAGTGGTCCATCGCCTCGGTGACCGTCGCCACCGTGCGGTGCATCAGGGCGATCGCCCAGCGGTCGATCTCGGGCCTCGACTCGACCGGCACCTGCCGCGACAGGTCGACGCCGTCGAGTCGCGCGTACATGACGAAAAAGGCGTAGGTGTTCCAGAACGTGTTGACGAACGACGCCGCCACCTCGGCGACGATATTCACCGAGATGCGCTTCTGTACCTCCGGCGCCAGGCGGGCGAGAAAGTACCAGCGCAGCGGGTCGGCGCCGATGGTGTCGAACACGTCGTACGGGTTGACGATATTGCCCTGGGATTTGGACATTTTCTTGCCGTTTTCATCGACGATGTGCGACAGGCAAACGCAGTTGCGGTAGGCGACGCTGTCGGATACCAGCGTAGCGATGGCGTGCAGGGTATAGAACCATCCACGCGTCTGGTCGATGGCCTCGCAGATATAGTCGGCCGGGAAGTGGGTCTCGAAGGTCTCCCGGTTTTCGAACGGATAGTGCCACTGGGCGTAGGACATGGCGCCCGAATCGAACCAGCAGTCGATGACCTCGGGCACGCGCGTGAAGGTGCGGCCGTCGAGTTCGAAGGTCACCTCGTCCACGGCGGGGCGGTGCAGGTCGAGTTCGCGCAGGGGGCGCCCGCACAGCCCCTCCAGTTCCTCGAGCGAACCGATGCACCGGTAGTTGCCTTCGCCGTCGGTCCATACCGGCAGCGGCGTGCCCCAGAATCGCTCGCGGGACAGCGCCCAGTCGATGTTGTTCTCGAGCCAGTTGCCGAAGCGGCCGTCGCGAATGGTCTCGGGCACCCAGTTGATGGTCTGGTTGAGCGCCACCATGCGCTCGGCGACCTCGGTGGTGCGGATGTACCACGCCTCCTTGGCGTAGTAGATGAGGGGGTCGCCCGTACGCCAGCCGAACGGGTAGTTGTGCAGCATCTTCTCGGCCTTGAACAGGTCGCCACGTTCCCGCAGCAGCTCGATGAGTACGGGGTCGGCGTCCTTGAAGAACTTGCCCGCGACGGGCGTGACCGCTTCGACGAAATAGCCGTCCAGGCCCACGCCGTGCACCACGGGCAGCCCGTGCGCCTGGCCCAGCGCCAGGTCGTCGACGCCGTAGGCCGGCGCGATGTGCACGATGCCGGTGCCGTCCTCGGTGCTGACGAAGTCGCCGGGCAGCACGCGGCAGATGTCACCCTCTGCGGGCAGGTAGTCGAACAGGCGCCGGTAGCGCAGCCCGACGAGATCGGAACCCTTGACGGTCTTCACGACGCGCGCCTCGCGTTCGCCCAGCACGGCGTCCTTCAGGGCCTCGGCGAGGATGAACGTCTCGCCCTCGCACTCGACGTAGACGTAGTCGATATCCTCGCCCACCGCCAGCGCAAGGTTGGAAGGCAGCGTCCACGGCGTCGTGGTCCACACGAGGAACGACGTGTTCTCCTCGCCCTCGACGCGAAAGCGCACCGTCACCGACGGGTCCTCGACCTCCTTGTAGCCGAGCGCCACCTCGTGCGAGGACAGCGTCGCGCCGATGCGCGGGTCGTAGGGCACCACCTTGTAGCCCTGGTAGATGAGGCCCTTGTCCCAGATGACCTTGAGCAGGTTCCACACCGACTCGATGTAGTCGTTGTTGAGCGTGTAGTAGGCTTCCTCCAGGTTCACCCAGAAGCCCATGCGCTCGGTCATCTTCTCCCAGTCGCCGATGTAGCGCATGACCGATTCGCGGCAGCGCCGCGTAAACTCGGCCACGCCGATCTTCTCCTCGATCTCCTTCTTGTCGAAGATCTTAAGTTCCTTCTCGATTTCGTGCTCCACCGGCAGCCCGTGGGTATCCCAACCCGCCTTGCGCGGCACGTGATAGCCGCGCATGGTGCGGTAGCGGGGGTAGATGTCCTTGAAGCTGCGCGCCAGCACGTGGTGAATGCCGGGGCGGCCGTTGGCGGTGGGCGGGCCCTCGTTGAAGGTGAACAGGGGCCGGCCCTCGCTCATTTTCAACGTGGCGTTGAACACGTCGTGCTCGCGCCAGAAGTCGAGGACCTTCTCTTCCAGTTTCGGGCCGTCGTAGCGCCCGGTGACGTTCTCAAGTGCCATGATGTTGCCGGTTCGGTCGAGCGAGGCCCGGAAACGAAAAAGCCCCGGGCGCCGCAATGGATTGACTGCGACACCCGGGGCGAGATTCGTTCGCGGTACCACCCGGATTCACCGTACCCTCGCGGGCGGCGGCCTTTGCAGGTGACGCGCGCCGCGGGCGCGGTATCACCTTGATCGGTTGACGCGGATCAGGCGTCCGAGCCTACTGGCGGCGCGTTGCGCGACGCGTTCGGTCGGCGGCTCCAGGGTGATATTCACCGGGTTCCGGCCGGGGCTCGCACCATCCCCCGGTCGCTGATCTTCGCGGAAAAGACCGGCTACTCGTCCCTTTCAATGCCTTGGAAAGCGGGAAATTCTACCGCTTTGCGCGGGAATTACAAGGCGGCGGCGCCCGTCCGCGCGGGGCGGTTTTGGTGCCAACCCCTATGCATGTATATTCTGAAGTTCCAGCTATCGATCCGCCGCGCAATGCCCACGCCGTTTCTCGTCGCCCTGCAATTCCTGACCACCATCCCGGTCTACCTCAACGTGCCGCCCGAGCCGCGTGACTGGGGCGCGTCGCTGAACTGGTACGGCGTGGTGGGCCTGGTAATCGGCGCCTTGCTGATGCTGGCGGCGTGGGTGTTCGACCATTTCCTCGCGCCCATGGTGGCCGCGGCGCTGGTTCTCGTCCTGTGGGTGCTGCTGACCGGCGCGCTGCACCTGGACGGTCTCGGCGACAGCGCCGACGGCTGCATGGGGTCGAGCCGGGAGCGAGCCTTCGAGATCATGCGCGATTCGCGCGCCGGGTCCATGGCCGTTTCGGCAATCGCGCTGGTACTGCTGGTCAAGTTCGCTGCATTGTCCACCCTGATCGGACGCGGCGAGTGGCTGGCTCTGCTGGCGGCGCCGCTGCTCGCCCGCGCCGGCGTGCAGGCGCTGTTCCTGACCACGCCCTACGCACGCGAGTCGGGCATCGGTTCGTCCATGGTCGAACACATCGAGCGCGATCGACTGCTGATCATGCTGATCGGCGCGCTGGTGATCGGCGCGATCCTGGTAGGCATTTCCGCGTGGCTGGTCCTGCCGCTGCTCGTACTGGTCTTCGCTCTGTTGCGCCGGTACATGATGCGAAAGTTGCTGGGCACCACCGGCGACTGCGCCGGCGCGCTGGTCGAGATCCTCGAGGCATCCGCCCTGGCATTGATGGTCTGAAGTTCACCTTGTCCCGAATAGTCGTAACGCGCGGTGGCTCGCGACTGCTGAACCCGTGAGACTGGTCATCTACCTCGCGGTCGTGCTGCTCGCGCCCATGGTGGTCCTGCGCCTGAACAACGGCGAGGTGGTGGACACCACGATGATGCTGACGTCGAGCGTCGGCCTGGCCTTGCTGCTCTTCGCGGTGTGGTCGCTTCTCGGTCGGCGCGCGCCGCGGGTCGCGGGGCTCGTGACCGCCTTGCTCGCGCTGGCGGCGTTCATCGTTCGCGCATCGCTGGCCTTCCTGTATGACTTCTCCGGGCGCGGCTTCGGCAGCGAGCTGTTCCTTCACGTCAACGCGACCTCGTTCCTGGTCGCCTGGGGTCAGTACGGCGACGAGATAATCGTCGCCGTCGTTCTTGCCGTGCTGCTGGGCGTTGCGGGGACATGGCTGGCCCGGCGCGAGCCGGGCGCAACGGGGATCGGTGCGGCGGCGACGGGCGCCATCGGCGCGACGCTGGTCCTCGCGGGCGCGGCCGCGGCGCCGGAGTGGCTGCTGGCGCGGGCGTGGTATCGCTACGCCTTTGCCGGCGGGGAGGTCGCTGTCTCCAGCGAGAAGGCGCGCGCGGCGGCCCTTGCGGAACTCGAGCCGATTCGCGGCGCCGCGATGCCGCCGGTAACCCGGTCGCGGATCGTGGCATCGCCGCCGGCGCGCCCGATCAACCTGGTTCTCGTCTACCTCGAGTCCTTCAACGAGATGCTGACCGAGAACCGGCGCTACCCGGACCTTACCCCCCGCATCAACGAGCTCAAGAGCCGCCTGACCGTCTACAGCCCGGTTTATTCATCGGCCTACCTGACCATCGAGGGCATCGCCAATTCACAGTGCGGCACTTTGATGGACATGGAGCACGCCAACAATTCACTGATCACCCGGGAGGGACGCCTGTCGCTGCTGCCGTGCCTGGGTGACGTGTTGCGCGCGGCCGGTTATCACCAGGTTTACCTGGGCGGCGCGAACCTGGATTTCGCCGGCAAGGGCGAGTTCCTTCGCGAGCACGGCTACGACCGGGTGCTGGGTTTCGAGCACTGGGAGAAATTGGGATTCGAGGCGGTGGCCCATTGGGGCATCTCGGATGTCGAGCTGTTCGACCAGGCCGTCGAGACCATCGACGAGCTGCGCCGCGGCACGCGTCCCTTCAACGTGACCCTGCTCACGTTGGGGACGCACCTGCCGGGCTTCACCTACGAGGGATGCCCGGCCTATCCCGACGGCGAGGGCGATCCCTTCCTCGACGCCGTGCATTGCACCGACCACCTGTTCGGCACCTTCGTCGACGAGCTCGAGCGCCGCGGGGTATTCGAGGATACGATGCTGGTTGCCCAGGCCGACCACGGCGTGTTCGAGAATCCCGACATGCGAGAATTGTTCGGCGACGGCGTCGACGACCGGCGCTTGCTGACCCTGGTGCGTTTCGCCGACGGCATGGACGCCATCGGCGCCGACGCCGGGGACGATGCCAGCGTGAACCTCGCGCCGACGCTGCTCGATCTGCTCGGCATCGAGCATAACGTCACGTTCCTGCTCGGCCGTTCCCGGTTGGATCCTCCCGCGACGACGGCGTACTTCATGACCCGCCGCACGGACTACCACGAGTCGCGTGCGATCGCGAACGACGCCGCCAGGTGCGAGGCACCCGATGCGGCACGGCTTATTGACGTGCCGCTGGACGATTGCGACAAGCACCGCGCCATGCAGGCGCTGCAGACGTTGAACCTCGGCTACGTGAGAGCCGACGACGGCGCCAACACCAACCAGGTTTGCGACCTTGCCGCGGCGGTCGACGTGGATGCCGGCACCGGTCGCGTCGCCGTGAAGTGGGGCAGCGAGCAGCTCACTCACTGGTTCTACCACCGCGGCACGCGGGTGCGGGACACCGCCGCCGCCGGCGTCTACGCGGTGATGCTGGACGAGTACGACAACGTGCGGCGCGCGGTGTTCTTCGGCGCCGACAACGACTATGACCTGTGGCGGCTGAGCGAGTTGGCCGGGCATGAATCAAATGGCGGCCGGCTGCTGCTGGTCAGCAACGTCGACGCCGCCGCCGTGCCCGAGGCGTTCCGGCACCTGTGGCCGTCGGCGCTGGACACGGCG
The DNA here is from genome assembly GCA_030429665.1 of Gammaproteobacteria bacterium. Lineage (GTDB taxonomy): Bacteria > Pseudomonadota > Gammaproteobacteria > Arenicellales > CAJQKF01 > BQJD01. Next base: position 73,367 of record JAUIEZ010000004.1, read on the forward strand.
CGCGTGCTGTATGGGCAGGTTGTCGACGGCGAGCTGGTGCCGGAGAAGGTCTTCGACGCGCCGTCGGGGCACTACCGCTTCAACCCGGCGTCCTGCGGCGACGGCTGATCGTCCGCCGGGCCGCCCGCCGGTGTCGTCAGGCGCGCACGTCGCCCGTCGACTTCGGTGCGTCGAGGTGAAACCGGCCCGGACCCGAAAACCGCCGCGCCACCATGGGTCGAAAGAAGTCCAGGGGCAGGGTGTCGTAGTCCGGGTCGAAGCAGTTCTGGTCGTAGTGGTGGCAGAAGTAGACCGTATCCTCGTACCAGGGATGGTTCTTCAGCCGATCCCGCACGTGGCGGTCGCCGCCGGTATGGTGGTTGTAGTAGTACGTCTGGAACAGGCCGTGGTGCTTGATGATCCACCAGGTCCTGTCGTCCACGTAGGGGCGCAGCAGCGCGGCAGCGAACGCCGAGTGGTTGTACGGCGACAGCACGTCGCCGATGTCGTGCAGCAGCGCGGCGACGACCATCTCCTCGCCGGCGTCGTCACGATAGGCGCGCGTGGCCGACTGCAGCGAATGTTCGAGTCGCGACACCCGGTAGCCGCTGACGCCCGCGTCGAGGAGTTCCAGGTGGGCGAGCACGCGTGCAGCGAGATTCGCGTTGTACCGGTCCTCCATGCGGCCGAGGAACTCGTACTCGTCACGGGTGCCGTCTTCCATTCGCGTAAAGGACACTTGCTTCAAGGGGCATTCTCCAGGTTGTCGACAATGGATCCAGTGTTTCGCGCCCGGCTCGCCCGCGTCAACGAACCGTTACGCCAGGCATTGACCCGCGCGGCCGGGCGCGCCATCCTTTGCCGCCAGCCCCGCGCGGCGGGCCATCGGCCAGGCACGGAGACGAGACCATGAGCGAAACCCGTTTTGACGCCATCATCATCGGCGCCGGCATCATCGGTGCGGCGGTCGGCCTGGAGCTGGCGCGCAAGGGTTATCGAACGGTCAACGTGGACCGCCTGCCCGCCGCCGGCTACGGTTCGACCTCGAATTCCTGCGCCATCATTCGCACCTACTATTCCACACTCGAGGGCTGCGCGATGGCCTTCGAAGGCTACCACTACTGGCGCGAATGGGACGACTATCTCGGCGTGGTCGACCCGGCGGGCATGGCGCGATTCATCGAATGCGGCACGCTGGTGATGAAAACACCGCACAACCGTTTTCTCGGCCCGGTGATGGCAATGTCCGACGAGCTCGGCATCGCCTACGAGGAGTGGAATCCCGACCGCATTGCCCAGCGCATTCCCGCCTTCGACCTTCGCGTGTTCGCGCCGGTGCGCGCCATGGACGACCCGAAGTTCGGCGAGTCCGGCGGCGATCGCGTCCCCGGGGCGGTATTCTGGCCACAGGGCGGTTACGTCACCGACCCCCAGCTCGCCACGCACAACCTGCAGTGCGCCGCCGAGGCGGCCGGCGGTACGTTTCGGTTCAACGCGCAGATAACCGCCGTGCGCCGCGGAGGCGACGGCCGCGTGGCGGGTGTCACGCTGGCGGACGGCGACCGGCTCGACGCGCCGGTCGTGGTCAACGTCGCCGGGCCGCACTCGGCGAAGATCAACGACCTCGCGGGCCTCGCCGGCACCATGAATATCGGCACCCGGGCGCTGCGCCACGAAGTGCCGCACGTGCCGGCGCCCTCCGACTTCGACGTCGGCGAGGGCGGCATGGTGACCTCGGACAGCGATATCGGCACGTATACCCGGCCCGCCAGCGGCGGGCAGATTCTCATCGGCAGCGAGGACCCCGAGTGCGACACGCGCCAGTGGGTCGATCCCGACGACTTCGACCGCGAACTCACCGACCAGGGCCGCGTGCAGGTCATGCGCGTCGCCCAACGCATCAAGTCGTTGGGCATACCCAACCGGGTCGGCGGTGTGGTTGACCTCTACGACGTATCCGACGACTGGATACCCATCTACGACCGTTCCGACCTGCCGGGCTTCTACCTCGCCATCGGCACCAGCGGAAACCAGTTCAAGAACGCACCGGTGGCGGGCAAGCTCATGGCGCATCTCATCGATGAATGCGAGAGCGGCCGCGACCACGATGCCGACCCGGTACATTTCCATCTCGATCACGTCAACCGCGACCTGAACCTCGGTTTCTACTCGCGCAATCGGCCGGTGAATCCCGACAGCAGTTTCTCCGTACTGGGTTAGCCGCGCGACGATAGACAATTCAATCCACGGGACTTATCCTAGTTCGACAAAACGACGCACGAGCCGGCGACGTCGTTAGTGCTGCGATGCATCATGGCGTCACCCGTTCCGGGCACGGATCACATCGGGAGCGGTGAGCATGAACATCGAACGGGTCACCTTCGGCTTCTTCATCATCCTGGCGCTCACCTTCAGCGTCGTGTTCGTTGCCGGTGACATCGACAATCCCGATCATCACGACGTCTGGGTCCTGACGATCGCCATCGTCGTAAACTTGATCGCTACCGGACTCAAGCTCGGCGACCGATCGAATGTCGGCGCGTTGTTGCTCGCCACAGCGCTGGTCGCCGACCTGTTGCTCATCGGCGCTCGGGTGGTGTGGATAGTCGCCGACACCGAGGTGGGGCCGGACGCCGACGCCATGGCGACCATCGTATCGCTGGGTTACGGCGCGGTGGTCGCCAACGTGGTCTCGGTGGCGATGGTCGTCGGCGACACGTTGATGTCGCGACGCTAACTCGCAGCCTTTGAACATGGCCGCCGCTACCGATCTCGATCGCGTCGCGATGATCGTGCTGCGCTTCATGCGCAGGCCGGTTTTCACGCTCATTTTCGTCTACGCCGTCGGTATCACCGGCATGGCGCTGATTCCGGGCCGCGTCATCGACGGCGAGACGCAGTACATGAGCCTGTTTCACGCCTTCTACTTTTTTACCTACACGGCGACCACGACGGGCTTCGGCGAGATACCCACGGCGTTCAGCGACGAACAGCGGCTGTGGACGGTATTCTGTCTCTACATCGGCGTGATTGCCTGGCTCTACGCCATCGGCTCGATCATTCGGCTGGTGCAGAACGAGTACTTCATCCTGTCCTTCGCCGAGTATCGGTTCGCGCGCAGGGTACGGGCCATGCGAGAGCCGTTCTTCATCCTGTGCGGCTTCGGCGATACCGGCAGCCTGCTTGCACGCGGCTTGCACGAGCACGGCTTCCAGGCGGTGATCATCGACCGCAATCCGGAGCGCATCAAGGCGCTGGGGCTTCGCGACTACAAGGAGCTCATGCCGGGTATGTGCGCCGACGCCAGCGCGCCCCGGCATCTTCTCGATGCCGGTGTGCAACATCCTTGCTGTCGCGCCATCGTCATCCTGCACAGCGACGAGGACATCAATCTCAAGATCGCGGTCCTGACACGCTACCTGAATCCCTCGTTGCCGATCCTTGCGCGCGCGACAATGCCCGCGTGCGAGCAGAACCTGACCCCGCTCGGGGGGGTCACTACGATCAATCCGTTCGAGATATTCGCGCAGCTCCTGAGCATGGCCATCACGTCGCCGAAGCTGCACAACCTGAACAGCTGGTTGGTGAGAGCGCCGGGCGTGCGCCTGGGTCAGCAGCTGGACGTGCCGCGCGGCAGTTGGATCCTGTGTGGTTACGGGCGCATGGGGCAGTGGCTGCACACCTACATGATCCGGCAAGGACTGGACGTGGTGGTCATCGACCCCGACGTCGACCCGGCGCAGGTGTCGAGTCGTGCGATTCGCGATTACGCGGACGAGACGGCGCTGAAGGAGGCAGACATCGAGGGCGCCGCCGGCATTGTCGCGGGTACCGACGACGACGTGCACAACCTCCGCATCCTGATTTGCGCGCGCAAGCTGAACCCGTCGGTGTTCACGATTCTGCGCCAGAACGAGCACGCCAACCAGCCTGCATTCGATGCCGCCGACGCCAACCTCGTCCTGCAGTCGAGCCTGACCACGGCGCGGCGGGTGCTCAAGCACCTCATCTCCCCCCTTTCACAACCGGTGATCGATTCGCTCGCAATGCCCGCGAACGCGCGCGTCCTTGATCAGATCGTCGGGGCCCTCGCGCACCGGGTTGGTGACGAGGTGCCTCACTTGTGGCGCGCGCGTCTGGATTTCGAGGAAGGCCCCGCGGCGGTTGCGTGGATGCGTCGGACAGGCACGCTTCGGCTCGGCGACCTGCTGCGCGACCCCGGCGACCGAGATGAGACGATTGGCTGCGTGGTGCTGGCAATCGAACGCGACGGGGGAATCCTGATCGCACCGGACGAATCGTCGCCGGCACGCGAAGGCGACGAGATGTTGCTGTGCGGAACGCGGCGCGGCCATGCGCTCCTCGAGGCGACACTGAACAGCCCCTACACCCTCGATTATCTCGTTACCGGGGACGAGCCGCCACGCGCCCTGGTGTTCCGATGGCTCGAAAGCCGCGGCCGCGATGCATCACCGGCGTGAACCGGCGGCGCCGGATCTTGGCTGACCTTCCGTTCGCGGCAAGAACCGGCCTGCTACTCCCTGGTCACGGCGTTGTTCAGGGCGATCAACTCTATCAGGTTGTCAATGTTCACGATGCCGATCGTCTCGCCGTCCCTGACCACGGCGACGATTCGACACGATGTGGCCCTTAGCCGCTCCAGCACGTCCTCGAGCAATTCGTCGGCTCTTACCTCCGCCACCGCGTCGGACATGTAACGCGACACGACGCCGAGTTCCCCCGCCTCGCGAAGCCCGCGCAAAAGGTCTTGCTGGGTCAGCACCGCGACGATCGCCTTGCCGCGCTTGACCGGAAAGTCCTTCTGGGAACCTTTCAGCGTCAGGTCGGCCACTTCGCCGAGCGCGTCGGACTCGGCGACCGTATGGTACTCGGTGAGCATTGCCCGCGTGACCGGCACGTTGCTGATTGCCGATTTCATCTCCGCGTAGCTTGCCTCGCCGGTCGCGCCGATCCAGACGAATAACGCGATCAGGATCAGGAACGGGTTGCCGAGCAACCCGAGTAGTCCGAGAACGATGGCGAGTCCCTGGCCCACGTTCGCCGCGGCGCGCGTCGCCCGCACCGCTGGCATGAACAGGCTCAGCACGGCGCGCAGGACGCGGCCGCCGTCCATCGGAAAAGCCGGCAGCAGGTTGAAGGTACCCAGCATCAGGTTGATGAACAGCAGTCGTTCGGCGAAGGAATAGCCCGCCAGGAGGGCGCCGGCGCTTGCGTCCGCGTCGGTCTGGACGACCAGGTCCGCCGGTTCGGCCGGCAGGAAGAACAGGTAGATGACGAGCGCGATGGCGAAGTTGACGGCGGGTCCGGCCAGGGCGACGGCGATCTGCTGGCGCGGATTCTCCGGCATCGCCTCCATGCTGGCCACGCCGCCGATGGGCAGCAGGGTGATATCCCGCGTGGCGACACCGTATCGCCTGGCGGTCAGGGCATGGCCGAACTCGTGGGCGACCACACATGCGAACAGGACGATGATGAACGCCACCCCGTCCATCGCCGCCGCGAGGCTGCCGCCTTGCTGCCAGTACCACAACGCCACCCAGGCGAGCAGCAGGAAAAACGTCGCGTGGACCTTGACGTCGATTCCCGCGATGCGCGCGATGCTGAACGACCACTTCATGCTTTACTCTCGCTCGGCCTGATTCGGCCCGGTGGCTGGGGTTCGTGAGTTCGGTGTCTATTCGCTCGGCGCCGATGGTTCTCGCACACCGGCACGATTGCGCACACCGCCGCGCGCCGATACATCGGCGAACGGCCGGGTACGCTGTGAAACGGATGCTTACCCAGTTATGGTGTCGAAATCCTTCTACTCAAGCGGCTCGCCGGCACCGCGCGGCCCATGAAGCCGGGATTTCACCGAGCGCGCTGATTCGAAAGGATCGGGAGCCCCGGCGGCGGAGCGCCGTACCGCGAACCGGGCCGTCGGGGACAGGGGCGTGCCGCCCGAGGCGGGTGATCAATCACCCGCCTTCGATACATGACTGTCACCGCGCTTCGAATCGGCGATCAGGGCCGCTGCGTTATTCGCGCGCCAGGCGTGCGGCCTCGAGAAAGATCTGATTCGGCGACACCGTGGCAATATCCACGCCTTGCTCGCGCAGCGACGCCATGACGCGCGACTGATCGCTGTACGTTACCCGACTGCCGCCAACACCGTTGATCAATCCGTTCGTGGAAGTCAGGAAGTAGTTGTCATGATCGCTTCCCGGCGCGAGTTCGCCCGCGCGATACTTCCGGCCCAGTTCGCTGTACTCGCTCTTCGTCATGATCAGGTCGTGATCGAGCACGCCTGCCTTCAACACCCCGTTTTCGTTGTAGAAAAACACGTTGGACGGCTTGGCGTCGCCCCAAACGAGACCCTTGCGGTCGATCTCGCTGATCAGGTTCGTGAACGCCTCGAATTCTGCATCGTTCAACGTGCCGATGCCGCCTGATTTCCCCAAGTACGCGCCACCGTCGGGGCCGTACTTCAGTGCGTCCTGCATGTTGATGACGATCTTGCCTTCGTCGGGAAACGCGCGCGCGCCGTAGATTTGCGTGTGGGGGATGCCATTGGCGCTGAGCAGGTTCGCGCCCTGGATCTGGCGGTTCGCGTTGACGATCGCGGCGTCATAGTCGTCCGCCTTCATGACCTTGACGACGATGCCCTCGTCGGCGAGACGGTAAACGTCACCGAAAGCTCCTCCACCGATACGCACGCCGCTGTCCGTGATGCCTTCCACGGTGTCGACGATGCCGAGCACCTTCGGCGCCTTGGAAAGGATGCCGAACACCCCTTCCTCGAGCGCCGCGCCGACCGCCAGCGTGACACCTTCCCGGGTGTACTTTTCGGGGTTGTTGAGGAAGTCTTTCCTGAGTTCCTCGTACTCGGCCTGGATCTCGGGGGGAAGCGCGGAAAGTTGTTCGATCGCGTTCCCGGAGGAGTAGAAATCGATGGCGTTCCAGATGGCCTTGTCGACCGGATCACCGCTGTTCGGGTCGAAGACGTCGACGAGGGTCTGCGCAGAGGCAAGGAACAGCGCGTCGAACAGGATTCCGCGCTCCTGGGGTGTCATCTCGACGAAGCTCTCGCCGCCTTCCCAGATGGCCTTGCCCGTTCCGGATACGAAACCCCAGATGTCCCTGGGAATGTCGTACAGGCCCTCGCGCGTGGCTTCCCAACTCCGCGGATCGGTTGCCGTGCGCTCGACGGTTTCCAGCCAAAGCGTGCCCGAGTTGTTTTCGTCGTGGGGGCGACCGGTCAGGAAGCGGTCATATTCGGAAAGTTCCTCGGCGGTGACGTCGGGGTTCTCGAGGTAGTACTTGTAGCGCATGATGCGCGCGAAGTCCTCGTTCTGCCGAATCTCTTCCGGTATCGTGTTGTAATCGTATTTCGGCAGGTCGATGTAGTCTCCCCAGCCGTTCTCCTCGATCGTCGTTCCATAGGCGGCGATCGTGCCTTCGAGCGGCGTCAGCGGGTCCGGCTTCTCGCCGGATGCATAGGGGTCATCGAACTGGTAGCCGCCGTCCTCGACCTTGCCGAATCGTTCCTCGAAATCTTCGTCGAGGGTTTTCTCTGCGTCTTTCTGCTCGCGGTACTTCCGCTCGATCTCGTCCGGCACGTCGAACGCCGGGTCGTACGTTTCCTTGTCTTTATACTGGCCGGGCGCCACCTCCTCGATCTGGTCGTCCTGGATGGTGACGTAGACGCCCGGTGAGATTTCGATGATTCGCGTGTTCGTCGGTTTTCTCGGGCCCTCCTCGCTCGGTTCGGGCACCGACGGGCCCCGGGAGGCGAGTTCAAGCGCGCTTTCGGTCAGCTCCTGCATGGCCTTTTCGGCCTCGCGGATCTTGCGCTCTTCCTCCATGCGGGCGATGTTTTCCTGCGTCCGCCGCTGCTGTTCGGCGTCGATCTGTTCCTGTTTCTCCGCCCGCGCCGCGCCGCTGTCGTAGCCGTCGTAGCCCGTGGCGCCGCCGTAGCTGAGCGGGTCGCCCGACGGCGAGGTGTAGCCGTTGGTGGTGCTGAACAGGCTGCCTTGGCGGTTGTCGTCGTAGGACGTGGCGGTGTCGAAGGACCCGATCCGGTTGCCGCCGGGATTGTTCGCGGCGAACAACGGGCCCGTGTCGTAACCCGTCGGGCTCGTGGCGGTCGTGGTACCGGTGTCCTCGTAGGATTGCACCCGGTTCGCGTTGCTGCCCGCGTTGGTGCCGGCGAACGTGCCGTAGCCGAACGGGTTTTCAACCTCTTGGGTCGAAGACGATGTCGATCGTCCGCTTCGCCGCTCGTCGTAGTCCTCCAGGCTGGCGAAGCTCGTCACCCCGCCGGGCGAGTCGTCGAGCACGTTGACCTGCATGGCGATCGTCGACGGCGTGTTGCCGGTCGCGTTGATATACGCGGCCAGGTCCTGCTGGTTCACGGCCGTCAGCTGAAGGGGCCGGACGATGCCGCGAAACGCCGCCGAGCTGGGCGAGGAGAACGAGCCGTAGTCCAGATAGTGTTGTACGCCCTGAGCCTGCTCGATCTCGGTCAGCCAGGTCAGGTCGAACTGGCTCTGGTTGTGGACGTTCGCGGCGCTTCCGCCGAGGGCGGCGAGCAGGGCGTCGTTGCCGCCGCCGCCGCCGGCGTTGTAAGGACTCGACGCGAGATAGGGGTTGTAGTTCGGGTCGGTGTAGGAAGTCGGGTTGTAGGGGTTGTAGTTGGGGTCGACGTAGGAGGTCGGGTTGTACGGGTTGTAGTCGGAATTGACGTAGCGCTGCGGGTTGTACGGATTGTACGGGTTGTTGTTCGGCGAATTGGAAAGCTGCGGCGCGTACGGATTGAGGCCGGTCAGTTCGTTCGGCAGCAGCGGGTTGTCGAAATCGGGAAGCGGCGGCAGGTCGGGCAGGTCCGGCAGACCCGGCTGCTGGTTGGAGCCGCCGAGCCCGGTCGGACTGAAATACTGCGCCGCGGCATTGCCCTGGATGTCGAAGGTGAAGAAATCGAGCGCGCCGATGGGCGGTGCGTATCCGCCGCCCTGGGGCGGATCGTAGGCTTCCTCGGGGTGGCTGTACGTGCCGACCCATTGCAGGTCGACGCGCACCTCGGACGTGTCGGTCGTGGTGTCGGCGGATCCCGATGCCGACGACGTGATGTCGAACGGACTGTGCACGTTGGCGCCGTGGGGTGCGTCGAGATCGTTGATAAACGTGTACTGACCGTTGATCGCCGCCGTCTGCAGGTTGAAGTTGCCGATCTGGTACGAGGACGTCGGCGTGATGACCACCTCGCCGCCCTGGGCGACCAACGTGCCGCGATCATTGAACGCACCCGGAAAGTTGACGCCGCCCGGCGCCCAGTTGTCGATGGCTACCTGCTGCTGCACGAACAGGTCCGTGGTCAGGTCGCCGCCGATGCCGCCGATGCGGCCGCCGACTCCGCCGCCGGCGATGCCGGCTCCCGAAAAATCACCGCTCGGGTCGTACGGAACCTGGAGGTCGACCCGCAGGTCGAGAAGCCTCCGCGCCAGGTACAGGGCCTGGTTGGGGTCGTGGCGACCACCGGTTTGGGCAGGGGCGTTGGCGCGGTTGACGGCGGCACCGTGGACTTGCAGGTGCGCATTGAGATCGCCGTAGGAATTCTCGATGGGCGAAACGGCCTGGAGCGATGCCGGCTGGACGGCCAGCAACGGCAGGCACCATGCCAGCAACGCCGGCAACCGGCGGACGCGGGCGACGACACCGCGGGCCGCGCGTCGAACCTCGATCCGCCGACAACGGTACCGCTTCATGGCAGCCTCCGCCTCAGTTCGAGGTATTGATCAGCGTGGTGTAGTCGGACAGCAGTCCGTCTGATTGCTTGATCGATTTGACCGTCTTGTGCGGTCCCATCCAGAACGCGAAGTCTTCCCGGTATTCCGCCTCGTAGCTGGAAACCTGGGGCGGGATCAGGATCTCACCCGTGCGCCGGTCGATGGCGGCGAGTTCCATGGCGGTTTTCGCGCGCAGCACCTCGGCATTCTTGACGAGCCAATCCTCGCGGGATCGAATCGTGCCGAACACGTCGACGGTTACGTACACGTCCACTTCCGCCAGTTCCGGCGGCACGACGATCACGCCGCTCAACACCATGTACGACTGGATGATCGCGGAAAGGAACTGGGTATCCCGGGCAACGACGACCTGCGAGGCGCTGTATCCGCCGATGCCGCTGTAGCCGATGCCGACCTCGGCATTGAATCCCTCGTCGTCGGTCCGCGTCCTTCTCGTGGTCGCCTCGGGGCTGACGACCTGTGCATTGGTGACGGTTCGGCTGGAGGAATCCGAACGGCTCGAAGTCGACGTCGAGGAGTTACTCGCGGTCGTCGAGGTCGAGCTGCCGGTCGCGGACGTGGTGGAGGTCGATTCGCCCGCCGAGGTGCTGGCGTCGTCGACGGTCGACGTCGTGGTCGTGGCGTGGGTGCCGGAGCGTGTCGCGCTGCCGGTGTTGGTGGCCGTGCTGCTGTTGCTGACCGCGACCGTGTCGAGCAGCGAGAAGTCCGCCTGCTCCTCCACGACCGGGCTGTTGATGGCCTCGCCGCGAAGGAGCGCCGAGAGCGACAGTCGTCCGCCCAGCAGGTTGCCCGTGCCGATATCGCCGATAGCCGTCAGGTAGATTGCCGCCCGTCTTCCCTTTATCGCCGATACGTCGAAGTCCTTTGCCGCCGCGCGCGCCGTACCGGATACGAGTTCCTGCTCGATGGCGAAGCGTTTGCCGCCACCGTGGCTCGGAATGCCGGTTAACGTTCCGCAGCCCGATAGCAAGGCCGCACAAAAGATGCAAAGCGCGGTGGTCCGCGCGTTCTTGTTCGTCCCCACCCTTCAGTCTCCGTCGTTTGTCGTTGGCTCGAACTCGATTCGCAGACCTTTCGCTATCGACGGAATAGCAACCCCCTTCCGTACAAGCTCGCCCGCGAGACCTGGTTTTTTTCTTGATACATCCGGATTTGACAAAGATTACTCGATTGGTCATGTCCTGTCGACTGAAGGTAAAGTACATTGTTCTTGCGCGTTCCGGACGATTGTCCGCCCGGACAAGTTGCGGGAAAGACATTGCAATCGCTTCGCCGGATTGACGCGCGAATTCGGGGGAGGCGTATACGCTCCGGGTCAACGTACCGCGAATGTCCGGATGCGAACGATTTTTATTGGATTCGCATATCACTCGACAGGAGTCGCGCCATGGCCGTGTGGATCAAGCTTGCTCGAGCGTTGGCAGTGGTACTGGCGACATGTATCGCCGCCGTCGCACACGCCGCGCCCACCGATGCCGACCTGGTCGACGCGCTGCGCGCCGGTGGTTTCAATATCTATTTTCGTCATGCCCAGACCGACTGGTCGCAGGCCGACAACATCGATACCGTCGAAGACACGAAGCGCTGCGACGGCGCCATGGTCCGCCAACTGTCGGACGAAGGCCGTGCCGCCTCGGTTCGGGTCGGCGAGACCATTCGCGCGCTGGGCATCCCGGTCGGGGAGGTCCTCGCCAGCCCCTATTGCCGTACCATGGAGACGGCGACGCTCATGGACGTGGGCGAGGTGCGGGCGACCGACGACCTGATGAACCTGCGCTCGGCGCGTTTCGTGGGCGGGCGCGACGCCGTCATCGAACGGGCAAGGGCGCTGCTGGCCAGTGCGCCGGCCGAAGGCACCAACACCATCCTCGTGGCCCACGGCAACGTGGCGCGCAATGCGACGCCCGTCTACCCGGGCGAAGCCGAAGGCGTGGTCTTTCGGCCCGACGGCGCCGGCGGGTTCGAGGTGTTCGCGCGTATTACGCCGGCACGATGGGGCGAGTTGGCCCGATCGTTCGGCGGGCAATGACCGTGGGCGGCTCGCCGATACCCTGGATCATCGGCTGCGGCGACGTCGGAAAGCGCATCGTCGGGCGCTGCGTGGCGTACGGCGTGCGCCCGGCCGCGGTGGTACGAAGCGAGGAAAGTGCCGCGGCCTGCAACTCGCTGGGCGGCGAGGCCGTTTGCCATGATCTCGACGAGGCGGGGCCGGCCGCCGGGCTGAACCTAGACGCGGCGCGCGTCATCTACCTCGCTCCGCCGCCGGGCGAGGGCGTAACCGATCCGCGCATCAGGCGTTTTCTCGATCGCCACGGCGACGGCATCGCGCGCCTCGTGCTGGTCAGCACGACCGGTGTCTACGGCGACCAGGGGGGCGAGTGGATCGACGAGGACACGCCGGCGCAGCCGACCACGGATCGCGGCCGGCGCCGTCTCGATGCCGAACGCACGGTGATCGAGTGGGCGAGCCGCACCGGCGGCGGCTACGCGATCCTTCGCGTGCCGGGTATCTACGCCGAGGACCGGTTGCCGTTGGCGCGGTTGCGGCGCGGCATGCCGGTGGTGCGCGAGGATCAGTCAGGATTTACCAATCGCATCCACGCCGAGGACCTGGCGAGGATCTGCCTGGCGGCACTGGACGTGGATCACGCGGCGCTGGTGCTTAACGCCACCGACGGTCATCCCACGACCATGACCGACTATTTCAATCGCGTCGCGGACGCCGTCGGACTGCCGCGCCCGCCGCAGGTGAGTCTCGCGGAGGCACGCAACGTATTTACGCCCGGCATGCTCTCCTACGCCCTGGAGTCGCGCCGCATCGGTAATCGCCGATTGCTCGATACGCTGAACATCGCGCTCGAGTACCCCGACATCGACGACACGCTGGCGCGCGTGCGTACCGCGAACGGTTAGCTGCCGGGGGCTGCACGAAGGCGCAGCCTCAACTGCTTTTCGACCTCGATCACCGCGAACAGGGCCACGCCGATGGCGACCACCACCATGCCGTCGGCGAAATCCACCGCCACGGTGCCGAACACT
>JAUIEZ010000126.1 GCA_030429665.1 Gammaproteobacteria bacterium
GGCCACGAAGCATAGGAGCGGGTACAACCACGACCGGACATTGTGTCGAGGGCATTGATGGCCGACTACACACTCTATTTTTCCCCCGACAGCGCCAATCTGGTCGTGCGCATGGCGCTGCACGAAGCCGGCGTCGACTACCGCGAGGTGCTCGTGGACCGCGGCCGCGCCGAACAGCGTTCGGCGTCGTTTCTCGCACTGAATCCCCAGGGATTGTTGCCGGTGCTGGAGCACGGCGACACCGTGCTGTTCGAGACTGCCGCCATACTGCTCTATCTTGTCGACCGCCACGTCTCGCTCGGCCCTCGCATCGGCGATACGGGACGCGGTGATCTTTATCGCTGGTTGTTTTTCCTGAGCAATACGCTGCATGCCGAACTGCGCCTTCGCTTCTATTCGCGGCGCTACGTCTCCGACGAGGCGCAGGCCGCCGGATTGCGACACGCGGTCGCGGAACGACTGTGCCGGCACCTGGCGATGCTCGACGACCGGATAAGCGACAACGCGGGAGCCTGGCTGCTCGCCTCGGGATTCAGCGTGTGCGACCTGTACCTTGCGGCGTGTTGTCGCTGGCTGGCGATTTACCCGAAGGACGACGCCGTGGATCAAGCGGTGATCGACTCTCTGCCGGGCCTGCGCGGCCTGCTCGACCGACTGCAGTCTCGGCCGTCGGTCGGCGCCGCTTGCGAGCGAGAGTGGATCGAGCCGCCCTACCTGTTGCGTCCGCGCATGCCGGAACCGCCCGAGGGCAGCGTGCTGGGGTGACGCGGCGTCGTTGTCGCGTTCGCTCGATCACCCGGCGACCGGGCCAGCGGTTCAGCCGGTGCGGGAGACGTCGACCAGCACGTCGCCGTCCAGGCGTGGTACCACGTCGTAGCAGTCGGTACGCGCGGACAAATTCACGTCGTCGCCAAGACCCATCTCCAGCATCATGCGGCCGACTCGCGACTCGAGCAGCGTACCGCGTATGTCGCAGGCCGTCGCCAGGGAGCGGGCGGCGAGCGCGGCGTCGGTAAGAGCGAAGCGTTGCGGCGCCGCCGCCTCAAGGCGCTCTGCCAGCAGGCCGGCGCCGATGAAATCCTCGATATTGAATCGGTGGCGCGATGCCGAGCAGACGAGCAGTATCGTGCCTTCGCGATGGTGTGCGAGAACACGGTCGACCACCGCCTTCGCATTTACCAGCGCGGCGGTGTAGACGTTTGCCGCCGATCGGCTGTTGTGCAGCGCCACCGTACCGTTGGTGGTGACCAGCACGAGGCGCCGGCCGCGCAGCGGCTCGCGCGCCAGCACGGTGGGAGCGAAACTGGTGAAGCCGTCCGGCACCACCGCGTCCTTTTCGCCGGCGAGGACGGCGTCGCCGTCTTTGTAGCGGCGCGCGTCGTCCACCTCGGCCACGGTCAGCACTTCCCGGGCGCCGTGGTGAAGTGCGAGGGCGATGGTGGTAGTGGCGAACATGACGTCCAACACCACCACCGTCTTGCCGGGCAGTCGCTCGGCCTCGAGATGTTGCTGGTTCATGATGACGTGGAGTATTTGCATGGCGATCGATGTTGTCCTGGTTCGCAGTACGCCGTCCGCGGGCGGCGGGTACGGGTTACAACCCGGCCTTGAGTCGGTCGGTGACCCGGTCGCGGAAGTTCTCGTCACGGACCAGTTCGAGGACGAAGTCCTCGAACGGTGTCGACGGCGCGACGACGCGATGGACGCGCGTGAGAACCTCCACGTTGCGAAGCCCGGGGCGTGGCCGGCCGCGCGCCTCGACATCCGCGTGGCTGACGATCCGCGCGTCGACGTGCAACGCGCCGTGGCTGGTGTGGTAGGCCTGAACGGCGCTGCTGGTGCTGCCGTCGCCGAGCGTGACCGTGCCGCCCAGCGGGACGCGGCCGTAGTTGCGCCCGGCACGTTCGCTCAAGTCCATGGCACGCAGTTGTTCGGCGTCGAGCCACGTCACTGCCACCACCGCGGTAACGCCGGCATGCGGATACAGCGCGGCGGGTATCGCGCCGTAGCTGGTGACGTGGGCGGAGTGAACGACGTCGAACCCGGTGATCTCGCAACGCTCGACCAGGATCGCGCGTCGTTCGGGCAGCGACCCGAACTTGCGCGCCAACTGTTGCGGCGCGCGGTTCGAACCGTAAGCCAGGACCGGCGTGCGGCCTTGTCGCAGCGCCTCGCGCTCCTGGACAACGTGAGCGCGGCCGCCGTGAAACGCGAAGCAGGCGCCCGGCCAGGCATAAGGATAGTCGAGCGCTCGCCGTAGCGCATCGCCATCGCCCGCGGCTTGTACGGATGCCGACGAAGCGACCGTCACTGGTGTTCGTCGCGCAGGCGCGCGATGCGCAGCAGGTTGGTGTTGCCCGGTACGCGAAATGGCATACCCGCGGTGATGATCACGTGCTCGCCGGGTACCGCGTACTCCTCGCGCGCCGCGATCTGGCAAGCGGTGGCAACCACGGTGTCGACATCGTCCGCCGCCACCGCGATCTCGGCGTGAACACCCCAGACCAGTTGCATGCGGCGCGCCGTGGCCTGGTAAGGGGTCAGGCACAGGATGGGGATGCGCGGGCGCTCGCGAGCGGCGCGCAGGCTGGTGGAGCCGGAGTCGGTATAGGTGATTGCGACCTTGATCGGCATGATCTCCACCACCCGGCTCATCGCCGCGCAGATGGCATCGCCGCTGACCGCGTCGGGGTGGGGAGTGAGCGCGTCGATGGTCTCACGGTAGTACGGATCGCGCTCGGTCTCGAAGATGATCCGGTGCATGATCGCCACCGCTTCCACCGGATATTCGCCGATCGCGGTCTCGCCCGAGAGCATCACTGCGTCCACGCCGTCGTAAATGGCCGTGGCCACGTCGGTGGTCTCGGCGCGGGTCGGGGTTGGCGAGGTGATCATGGACTCGAGCATCTGCGTGGCCACCACCACCGGCTTTCCGGCTCGCCGGCACACGCGCACGATGCGCTTCTGGACGCTTGGCACCTCTTCGGGCCGCATCTCCACGCCGAGGTCTCCGCGCGCCACCATGACGGCGTCCGACAGGCTGACAATCTCGTCGAGGTGGGCCACTGCCGCCGGCTTTTCCAGCTTGGTCATGATGCCGGCACGATCGCCCACCTGGCGGCGCAGTTCCTCGACGTCCTCGGCGCGCTGCACGAACGACAGTGCCACCCAGTCGACACCCAGTTCCAGGCCGAAGGCGAGGTCGACGCGATCCTTGTCGGTCATCGCCGAGATCGGCAGCGTAACGCCGGGCACGTTGACGCCCTTGCGGTCGGACAGTTCGCCGCCGGTCACTACCTTGCACTCGGCGTAGTCCTCGTCGCAGTCGATCACTTCCAGCCGGATGCGTCCGTCGTTGAGCAGCAAGCGCGCGCCCGGCGCGATCACGTGCATAATCTCCGGGTGCGGCAGGCAAACGCGTCGCCGGTCGCCGGCCTCCTCGTCGAGATCGAGGCGAAATCGCGCCCCGGCTTCCAGGTGAACCGCGCCTTCCTCGAATGCGCCGATACGCAGTTTCGGGCCCTGCAGATCGAGAAGTATGCCGATGGGATGGTCGAGTTCCCGCTCGATGGTGCGTATACGTTCGACGCGTTCGCGGTGATGTGCGAGCTCGCCGTGACTGAAATTGAGCCGGAACACGTCGGCGCCGGCGTTCACCAGGGCACGGATAGTGTTGAGCCCGTCACTGGAGGGGCCGAGCGTGGCGACGATCTTCGCGTTTCTGGCAGGGCGCATGTTGGTCAACCGTCAGTCCCGACGCATCGCACGGCTGCGATGGCGGGTAAAAAACATGACCGGGCAATGGTCGCGGCGGTCACGCGGGCACGGGGATTATACGGCACGCATCGCGAACGCTTTCGTGCCCGATCCGCGATTCAATCCTGAATCGCCAGCGCATAGCGTCCCACGGCATCCACCGCCGCGGTCCAGCTTCGAATGCGCTGCGCGCGCGTGGCGGGAGCCAGGGACGGTTCGGCGCGACGGCCGAGGCGCCATGCCGAAGACGCTGCCTCCAGAGAGTCGTAGATCCCCGCCGCCAGGCCCGCCAGCCGTGCGGCGCCGATTGCCGTGGTTTCGATGTTGTCGGGCCGCTCCACCGTCACGCCGGTGATGTCGGCAAGGCTCTGCAGCAACCAGTTATTGGCCACCATGCCGCCGTCGACGCGAAGGGCGCTGGGCGTTGCAGTGCCGTCGGCGACCATGGCGGTAAGCAGGTCATGCGTTTGGTAGCAGACCGACTCCAATGCGGCGCGCGCCAGGTGCGCGGGACCGGTGTCGCGAGTCATGCCGAAAACCGCGGCCCGCGCGTGGGGATCCCAGTGCGGTGCGCCGAGACCGGTGAACGCGGGCACGAGGTAGACGCCTTGATTGTCGTCGAGGGATGCGGCAAGCGTTTCGCTTTCCGCCGAATCGCCGATCACTCCCAGGCTGTCGCGCAGCCACTGAATGGCCGCGCCGGCGACGAATATCGAACCTTCCAGCGCGTAGGTGGTGTGTCCGTCGAGGCGATAACCGACCGTCGTAAGCAGCTTGTTGGTCGACTCGACAGCCTTGTCGCCAGTGTTGAACACCGCAAAGCAGCCGGTGCCGTAAGTGCTTTTCATCATGCCTGGCGCCGTACAGGCCTGTCCCACCAGTGCAGCCTGCTGGTCGCCCGCGACGCCGCGGATGGGGATAGGCCGTCCGAACCATTCGGCATCGGCGGTGCCGAAATCGTCGGCGCAGTCGCGAACCTCGGGAAGTATGGATTCGGGTACGTCGAACAACGACAACATCTCGTCGTCCCAGCGCTGTTCGTGAATGTTGAACAGCAGCGTGCGGCTGGCGTTGGTGGCGTCGGTGAGGTGGCGCCGGCCGCCGGTCAGCTTCCAGATCAGGAAGCTGTCGACGGTACCGAAGGCGAGCTCGCCCCGGGCGGCGCGCTCGCGCGCACCGTCGACGTTATCGAACAGCCAGGCAATCTTGGTTGCAGAGAAGTACGGGTCCAGCAGCAGCCCGGTACGCGCGCTGAGACCGTCCTCGACGTTGCGCGCGCGCAGTTCGGCGCATACCTGCGAGGTGCGCCGATCCTGCCACACGATGGCGTTGTGGATCGGTTCGCCGGTCAGGCGGTCCCAGACGATGGCGGTCTCGCGCTGGTTGGTGATGCCGATGGCCGCGAAGCGGGCGGCGTCTTCGCCCACCACCTGGCGGCATACCTCGAGGGTGGAGGACCAGATCTCGGCCGGATCGTGCTCCACCCAGCCGCCGGCGGGATAGATCTGTTCGAACTCGCGTTGCGCCGAGCGCAGCATGTTGCCGGCGGCGTCGAAGGCGATGGCCCGCGAACTGGTGGTGCCCTGATCGATGGCGAGTAACAAAGGTTCGGTCATGGATGTGATTCTCTCCTGCGAGGTTCGACCCCGATTTCTCTATGGCAATCCTAACCGCATCCGCGATCGAGGGGACACGGTTGCGCGACTCGGTGCTTCAAGTGTCACGCGAACAATGATCGGTAACTCGCAGTCGGTTGAAATTTTTCGTTTTGGGTGATCGTATTTTCACATTAATGTTTGTTTAAATCAAAACGAACATCTAGAATGAACGTCCCGATACACACAGTACCAACAGGAGGAGCCATGAATCCAAGGCTCAAACTATCGATCGTGATCGGCGCCTTGCTCCTACCGCCGCTGGCCAACGCCGGCGTCGAGGAAGCCGAGCGCTGGGTAAACGAAGAGTTCCAGCCCTCGGTGCTTTCCAAGGAAGAACAGATGGCGGAAATGGAGTGGTTCATCGAGGCGGCCGAGCCGTTTCAGGGCATGGAGATCAATGTCCTGTCCGAAACGATTCCAACCCATGAGTACGAGTCGAAGACGCTGGCCAAGGCATTCGAGGAAATCACCGGCATCAAGGTCAACCACCAGCTGCTCGGAGAGGGCGAGGTGGTGCAGGCCGTGCAGACCCAGATGCAGACCCAGCGCAATCTCTACGATGCATACATCAACGACTCCGACCTGATCGGCACCCATTCGCGATTGCAGCTGGCGGTGAATCTCACCGACTGGATGGCGGGAGAGGGCGCGGACGTCACCAACCCGATGCTCGACGTCGACGATTTCGTCGGCAAGTCGTTCACGACCGGTCCGGACGGCAAGCTCTACCAGTTGCCGGACCAGCAGTTCGCCAACCTGTACTGGTATAGAAAGGACTGGTTCGATCGCCCTGATATCAAGGAGAGGTTCAAGGAGATGTACGGCTACGACCTCGGCGTGCCGGTCAACTGGTCGGCCTACGAGGATATCGCCGAGTTCTTCACCGAGCACGTCAAGGAGATCGACGGCGTGCGCGTCTACGGCCACATGGACTACGGCAAGCGCGCGCCCGACCTCGGTTGGCGCATGACCGACGCCTGGCTGTCGATGGCCGGCGCCGGCGACAAGGGCCTGCCCAACGGCGTGCCCGTGGACGAGTGGGGCATCCGCATGGAGGAGGGTACCTGCAACCCGGTAGGCGCGTCGGTGTCGCGCGGCGGTGCGGCCAATGGACCCGCGGCGGTTTACGCCATCCGCAAGTGGGACGAGTGGCTGCGAAAATACGCGCCGCCGGGAGCCGCGAGCTACGACTTCTACCAGTCGTTGCCCGCCCTGTCCCAGGGTAACGTGGCCCAGCAGATCTTCTGGTACACCGCCTTCACCGCGTCGATGGTGGCGCCGAAGAGCGAGGGCAACAACACGGTGGACGATGAAGGAAACCCGTTGTGGCGCATGGCACCGTCCCCGCACGGCCCGTACTGGGAGGAAGGACAGAAGCTGGGCTACCAGGACGCCGGTTCATGGACACTGTTCGAGTCCACCCCGGTCGATCGCCGCAAGGCGGCCTGGTTGTACGCGCAGTTCGTCGTGTCCAAGACGGTGGACGTGAAAAAGAGCCACGTGGGCCTGACATTCATTCGCGACAGTTCCATTCGTCATGAGTCCTTCACCGAGCGCGCGCCGAAGCTGGGCGGACTGGTCGAGTTTTACCGCTCGCCCGACCGCGTGCTGTGGTCGCCCACCGGCATCAACGTGCCCGACTACCCCAAGCTGGCGCAGATCTGGTGGCAGCAGATTGGTGACGTCAACTCCGGCGTATTCACGCCGCAGGAGGCCATGGACCGACTCGCCGGCGAGATGGACCAGGTCATGGCGCGTATGCAGCAGGCCGACGAACGCGCCGACACCTACGGCGGCTGCGGACCGCGTCTGAACCCGGAAAGCGATCCCGCTGAATGGCTGGCGAAACCCGGTGCGCCCAAGGCCAAGCTCGACAACGAGAAGCCCCAGGGTGAAACCGTGGTCTACGAAGAACTGATCAAGCGCTGGCAGTCGGAGTAACGACTCGCTGCAATTGATCGTCGAGTGCAAGACGCCGGGGAGGGCCGCGACCTTCCCCGGTGAAGCGCCTGGAGAATCGCTTCACGTGAACCGGCAGGAAGACAGCGGCCGCCATGGCGAGTTGACGCCTCGCCAGCGCAGGATAATCGAACTGGCGCGCGCCAAGGGTAACGTGACCGTCGAATCTTTATCGGAAGAATTCATGGTAACGCCTCAGACCATCCGCCGCGATCTCAACGTCCTGTGCGACGGGGAGTACCTGCGCCGGATTCACGGCGGTGCCGTTTTCAACGACCTGCAAGTCAATCTTGGCTACAAGGCGCGCCGCCACATCGCCGCCGGCGCCAAGCGGCGCATCGGCGAGGTGGCCGCACGATTGATTCCCGACGGCAGCTCGCTTTTCATCAACATCGGCACCACCAATGAACAGGTTGCACAGTTCCTGAAGAAAAAGCGCAACTTGATGGTGATCACCAACAACGTCAACGTCGTGAACATCCTGACGGGCGCTACCGGTGTGGAGCTCGTCGTTGCCGGCGGGGTGGTGAGGCACGAGGACGGCGGCATCGTGGGCGAGCGTGCCTCCGATTTTCTCTCCCAATTCCGTGTCGATTTCGCCGTCATCGGCGCGTCCGCGCTGGATGTCGACGGAACGCTGCTGGACTACGACTACCGCGAGATTCTCGTCGCCCGCGCCATCATCGAGCACGCGCGCTCGGTTATCCTGGTTGCCGATGCCACCAAGTTCGAGCGCAGCGCACCGGTGCGAATCGCGCATATCGCCAACGTACACCATTTCGTAACCGACCTGAGCCCGCCGGCGGCATTCACCGAGTGCTGCAGGGAATCGGGCGTTTTCGTACATACCGTGGAAGAAAGATGAGCAGTAACGCCCCCGACGGTTCTCATACATTCGATATCGCCGTCATCGGAGGAGGAATCAACGGCTGCGGCATCGCGCGCGACGCGGCCGGTCGGGGCCTGTCGGTCCTGCTGCTGGAACAGGGTGACCTTGCCTCGGCGACGTCGTCCGCGAGCAGCAAGCTGATTCATGGCGGCATACGATACCTCGAGCACTATGAGTTTCGCCTGGTGCGCGAGTCGCTCAAGGAACGCGACGTCGTTCTCAAAATCGCCCCGCACATCGCCCGGCCGCTGCGGTTCGTGTTTCCGCACAACCCGAGCATGCGCCCCATGTGGATGATTCGCGCCGGATTGTTCCTGTACGATCACCTCGGTGGCAGGGAGTTTCCGGCAAGCTGTCGAATCGAGGATTTCCCGCATAGCGAACCGGGCAAGCTGCTCAAGAATACCTACCGCGAGGCCTTCGAGTACTCCGACTGCTGGATCGACGACTCGCGCCTCGTGGTCCTGACCGCGCGCGACGCCCACGAGCGCGGTGCGCGCGTTCTCACCCGCACTCGTTGCACGCGCGCCCGCAGCGAGAACGGTGCGTGGTCGATCAGCGCCCGGGACACGATCACCGGCGAGGACAGCACCTTCAACGCGCGGGTCCTGGTCAATGCCACCGGACCGTGGGTATCCGGCTTCCTGTCGCAGACCGTGGCGTCGGAGCGAATCAATCCCGGGCGGTCGGGTACGCGCAAGGTCAAGGGCAGCCACCTGATCGTGAAAAAGTGGTTCGATCACGATCGCGCCTATATCCTGCAGAACGACGACGAGCGAATCGTCTTCGTGCTGCCTTTCGAAGATGACTACGTCCTGGTCGGCACGACCGACGTCGACTACGAGGGTGATCCCGCTTCCGTTGCCATGACCGACGACGAGCGCGAGTACCTGCTCAGGTGCGTACGCGATTACTTCGCCCACCCGGTATCGGACGACGACGTCGTGGGCGACTTCGCTGGCGTGCGACCACTGTACGACGACGGCGTCAGCAAGGCCCAGGAGACGACCCGCGACTACGTGCTCACGTACGACAAGACACGCGATGGCGCCGGAATTCTCAATATCTTCGGCGGAAAGCTGACCACCTACCGCAAGCTTGCCGAGGCGGCGCTCGTCAAGATCGGGCGCGACATCGGTGAACTGCAACCGTCATGGACGGCGGATTCGCCATTGCCCGGTGGGCATTTCGCCCCCGCCGAACGCATAGACAGGCAGAAAGAATACCTGCGCCGTTATCCGGGCATCCCGCCACGCCTCCTGATACGATGGTTCAGGAGCTATGGTACCGACCTGGAAAAGATGCTCGAGGAGGTCGAAGGAATCGAGGATCTCGGCGACCACTTCGGGGAAACCCTGTACGAGCGCGAGCTGCGATGGATGGTCGAGAACGAATGGGCACGCACGGCCGAGGACGTGCTCTGGCGCCGCAGCAAACTGGGGCTGAAAGCGGCGAACATAAACGTCGAGGCGCTCGCGCGCTGGCTCGATGCCCACGCGCCCGCGCGGGCGGGCGGTGCGCGAACCGCGACGGGTTGAGACGATGACGATAGAGCTGGACGGCGTGAGCATGCGGCGGGACGGAGTGGACTTCCTGCGCGGCGTCTCGTTACGAGTCGAACCGGGCGGCTTCAACATTCTGCTCGGACCGACGCTCTCGGGAAAGACCACGCTGCTGCGCATGATGGCGGGCCTGGAGAAGCCCGACAGCGGGCGCGTGCTGGACGACGGGAAGGACGTCACCGGCACGCCCGTGCAACAACGCGGCGTGGCGATGGTTTACCAGCAGTTTATCAATTATCCCTCGATGAGCGTCTTCGAGAACATTGCCTCGCCGCTGAAGGTCGCCGGCATGTCCCGCGGCGAGATCGATCGTCGCGTGAAGGATGTCTCGGACTTGCTCAAGCTCGGTCCCATGTTGAAGCGAAAGCCGGCGGAACTTTCCGGCGGGCAGCAGCAGCGCACGGCCCTGGCGCGGGCGCTGGTCAAGGGCGCGGGCCTTGTGCTCCTCGACGAGCCGCTTGCCAACCTGGACTACAAGTTGCGCGAGGAACTGCGCAACGAGCTGCCGCGACTGTTTGCGGACACCGGCTCCACGGTTGTCTACGCGACCGCCGAACCGGCCGAGGCGTTGTTGCTTGGCGGCCACACGGCTGCCCTGCACGAGGGTGGCATCACGCAGTACGGGCCCACGCACGAGGTTTATCGGACACCGGTGGACCTGGTGACGGCGGCCACCTTCTCGGACCCGCCCATCAACGTGGCGAATGTGACGAAACGCGGCGGCGAGTTCGTCATGGACGATACCGTGACCTGGCGTGTCGGCGCTGTACACCAGCGCATTGCCGACGGGGAGTACAGGCTCGGATTCAGGGCCCACCATCTCAACCTTGGCGCCGGTGGCGAGCACGCCATCAGTCTCGAGGGTGCCGTGACCATCGCCGAGATCAGCGGCTCGGAAACGTTCGTGCACCTCGATCTCGGACGTCACCAGTGGATCTGTCAGGCGCACGGCGTTCACCGGCTCGATGTCGGGCAGATGGTGACGGTATCCGTCAACCCGGAACGATTCATGTTGTTCAAGCCCGACGGCGGGCGCATCGAGTAGCGAGGAGCGCATGGCTGAAATCCGTCTCGACAAGATCAGGCACAGCTACGAGGACAGGCCGGCCGCCGAGGCCGACTTCGCGCTGAAGATGGTTGACCTGACCTGGAAAGACGGCGGCGCCTACGCGCTGCTGGGTCCTTCCGGGTGCGGCAAGTCCACGCTGCTGAACATCATATCCGGGCTCCTGTCGCCCACCGAGGGGGATGTCAGGTTCGACGGCAGGTCGGTCACCGATCTTGCGCCCGACCAACGCAACATCGCCCAGGTGTTCCAGTTTCCGGTCGTGTACGACACCATGACGGTCTACCAGAACCTCGCCTTCCCCCTGAGGAACCGGGGTATGGATCGCTCGCGCATCGACGAGTTGGTGCGGGAGACCGCGCAGCGCCTGGACCTGACAGGGGTCCTCGACCGACGCGCCGCGGGGCTGACCGCGGACAACAAGCAGAAGATTTCGTTGGCCCGGGGCCTGGTGCGCTCGGACGTCAACGTCATCATGTTCGACGAGCCGCTCACGGTAATCGATCCGCACCTGAAGTGGCAGTTGCGCTCCCAGCTCAAGAAGCTGCACCAGCGATACAACTTCACCATGATCTACGTGACCCACGACCAGACCGAGGCACTCACTTTCGCCGATCAGATCGTGGTCATGCACGAGGGCGAAGTCGTGCAGGTCGGCACTTCGGAGGAACTGTTCGAGCGGCCCGAGCACACCTTCGTCGGGCACTTCATCGGCTCGCCCGGCATGAACCTGTTTCCGTGCACGGTGGGCGACGACGGCGTGCGGGTAGACGGCATGCCGATCGCGCTCGACGCGCCGCCGGCACCCGGCCAGGTGAACGGTACGAGCCAGCTCGGCGTGCGCCCCGAGTTCATTCGCTTCGACACCGGCGGCCTCGCCGTCGAGCTGACGGACGTCGCCGATATAGGCCGCTATCGAATCGTCGACGCGATTCTTGGCCGCCACCCGTTCAAGATATTCTGTCCCGAAGGCGTGGAGATTCCCTCCGACAATGCGAAGGTACGATTCGACCCACGCCATGCTAACGTGTACGTCGACGGCTGGCGCGTGGAGGCGCGATCAAGATGATCGAACGAACCCCCAACCAGAAGGCGTGGTGGCTGGTGACGCCGGTTCTGGCGCTGGTCGCCTTCAACGCCATCATCCCGCTCATGACCGTGGTCAACTACTCGGTACAGGAGACGTTTGGAAACAACCAGTTCTTCTGGTCGGGCGTGATTTGGTACGAGGACGTGCTCAATTCCCCGCGTTTTCACGAAGCGTTGCTTCGCCAGCTGATGTTCACCGCCCAGATCCTGCTGATCGAGGTGCCGCTTGGCGTGATCGTGGCGCTCGCGATGCCGCGCAAGGGGTTCTGGGTATCGGTGTGCCTGGTGCTCATGGCGCTCCCGCTCCTGATACCCTGGAACGTGGTGGGGGCGATGTGGAACATTTTCGCCCTGCCCGACATCGGTCTGCTGGGCCGCGCCGTGAACGCGCTTGGCGTCGACTACAATTTCACCCAACAACCGGGTTCGGCGTGGGTGACCGTGGTGGTCATGGATGTGTGGCACTGGACCTCGCTGGTCGTGCTGCTCGCCTACGCGGGACTTCGTTCCATCCCCGACGCCTTTTACCAGGCCGCGCGAATCGACGGTGCCAGCGGTTGGCAGATCTTTCGCTACATCCAATTGCCCAAGATGAAGCGGGTGCTCACCATCGCGGTGCTGCTGCGCTTCATGGACAGCTTCATGATCTATACCGAGCCGTTCGTTCTCACCGGCGGCGGTCCGGGTAACACCACCACGTTCTTGTCCATCGACCTGGTCAAGATCGCGCTGGGGCAGTTCGACCTCGGTCGCGCGGCCGCCATGTCGTTGATCTATTTCCTCATCATCCTGCTGATGAGCTGGATCTTCTACACGCTGATGATGCGCAGTGAGGGACAGAAATGAGTCGTTACAAGTGGGTCATTCCGGCGCTGTACATCGTGTTCCTGCTGCTGCCGATCTACTGGCTGCTGAACATGTCCTTCAAGACCACCAACGAGATTCTCGGCACGTTCTCGTTGTGGCCGCGCCAGTTCACGCTGGACAACTACACCACCATCTTCACCGATGCCACCTGGTACATGGGATACGTCAACTCCCTGACCTACGTGGTAATCAACACGGTGATCTCCGTGGCCGCCGCGCTACCGGCGGCTTACGCGTTCTCGCGCTACCGCTTCCTCGGCGACAAGCACCTGTTCTTCTGGCTCCTTACCAACCGCATGGCGCCGCCGGCGGTCTTCGCGCTGCCGTTCTTCCAGTTCTACTCGGCGCTCAACCTTTTCGACACCC
>JAUIEZ010000127.1 GCA_030429665.1 Gammaproteobacteria bacterium
TGTTGAAGATCCACACCAACGGCGGCATCAACAGGACGACCCCGAGAAACGTCAGCAGCAGGGCGAGATCGGCGGGCTTACGCGACGTCACATCGTCACCTGTCGATCGATTGTCTCCGGTGCGGGCGATGCCATGTCTTCAGGCGCCCGCGTCGCCGCGGTCGGCGGCCAGTCGGTCGATGCACTCGAGGACGTCGCGGTTGGAGAAGGGCTTGGTGATGAAGGCGTCGACGCCCAGGCTCTCGGCGGTTGCCCGGTCCTGTTCCTGGCCTTTCGCGGTGAGCATCAGCACGGGGGTCGATTCGAAACCGGCGTCGTTCTTGAGCGACTTGAGGACTTCGAAGCCGTTCCTGCCCGGGAGCATGACGTCGAGCACGATGACATCCGGAAGCTGGGATCTCGCCCGGTCGATGACATCCTTGCCGTCGGTCACGGCGCTTACGTCGTATCCGCACCGCTCCAGGATGAACCGGAGCGACTCGACGATGTTCGGCTCGTCCTCCGCGATCAGAACACGCTTTCCCACTGAATAGCTCCTCCTAACGTGGCTAATGTGGCGCCCTTCCGGGGCCTTTTCATACTGCCGGTTTTCAGTGATCCTTCGACCCGTTGTCGTTCCGGCGTCGCCTCGTCTGGTCACCATGCAACCGTTTGTGAAGGCTCGATGCACCTCGATACTTGCGCGATGCGTCGATCGTTCCGGGTCACGAAATCCCCCTCGCTCGAAATGGGTTGAGCGGGCCCCGGTCCAGGGGCGGGGTTTCGTTGATTGTTTTTTAACCGTCTAAATCTACCAGTAACCCCGCGTCGATTGAAGCGGCATTCAGCCGGCCACCAGGGCAATCGGCGGCTCCTGGCGTTGTTGGCAATTGGCGCGCGCGCACAACCGGCACGTAGAGCCGACAGGTACCGCGGTTTCGTGCGCGCCAAGGTCGATGCCGTCGGCGTAAATGGTGCGGTCGGCGTGTAGCGTGTCGCACGCCAGCATCACGGAGAACATCACGGGTTGCTCGTGGAATGCGGCGGCGCGCTTGGTGACGGTGCGCGAGATCATCAGGAAGCGTCGCCCGCTCTCGAATTCGGCCACCTGTCGAACCACGCGAAACGGCGTCTGGAAGGCGGTGAACACGCTCCACAGCGGACAGACGTGCCCGTAGCGCGGCAGGGGAAAGCCGAACAGCGGGAATCGCTTCGAGACGTGGCCGGACGGATCGGCGCGCAGGAAGGCGAACGGAATGCCTTCCGCCTCGGGATCGCGAAGCGACACCAGCCGGTGACAGACCTGTTCGTGGCCGGCATCGAAACGCTGCTGGAGAATCTCGATGTCGTACCGGCACGCTTGCGCGGCTTCAAGGAAGCGGTGGTAGGGCAGGATCACCGCGCCGGCCACGTAGGAGGCAAGCGCCCGTCGCGCCCGCGCCCGCGAGGCAGGCGTGGACAGGCGCGGATCGTCGCAAAGTCGCTCGAGCAGTTCGGCATATCCCAGTTCGGCGGCCACGCGCAGGATCTGGAAGCGCCTCGTCGTCTGCGGCGCATTGCGCAGAAACACCAGTCGGCGCGCATCGGCGTCGAATCGGCACTGGTTCCTGAACTCTCTACCCGGGTTGTCGTCGCGCGCGGTTTCGACGCGAACGCCGTGGCGCGACTCGAGCAATTCTTGCGCCGCGCCGTCGATGGCCGGCCGGTCCGGATCCGGCAGCGCGCGCCGGAACTCGTCCGCGGCTTCCTCGAGTTCGCTGAACCAGTTTCGGTGGGCAATGATGTACTCGTCGACTTCCTCGGCGGCGGCCATCGAGCCCCGGTCCATCTCGCCCTGTTCGAAATGGGAAACCAGGTGTTGCGCGGCCTCGCTGAGCGCCTTGCTTTCGCTGCGCAGGGTTCGCTCGAAGCGGCGCCGCTGCGCCGGTTCGAGATCGCGAACCTCGTCGAGGATCTCCGCGCTCGAACGGATCGAGGTGATATGGGTGAGCATGCGATGCACCGACTCCTGGACCAGCGGATCGCGGTTGAGGCGGTCGGAGAGCATGGCCACGGAGTCGTTGTTGTCGAGGTAGGCGCGATAGACGCGCAGCATGGCGCGCGCCCAGTCCGGAAAGCGGGCGACCACCTCCGGGGCCTGGTCGGGCTCGACCCTGATATCCTTCAGCAGCGGGTCGGCGGGAAGCTCGCCCAGGTCGTCCGACAGTCTCCTCTCCACCGCGCCGGTCAGCACGTCCACGTCCATGTCGAGTCGTTCGGCCAGCCGCGCCAGCAGCGCGCCGCCTACGGCTCGCTTGTTGGCCTCGATGAGGTTGAGGTAGGAAGCCGAGATGCCGAGTTGGCGCGCCATCGCGGCCTGGGTGATGCCCAGCGTGCGGCGGCGCTCCCGGATGCGGTAGCCGATCGCGGAGACTGACACTTGGCGGAAGCATGGTTGTAAATAATTTACAAATATACCATGCTTTCGGAAGAAATATTTACAAAATTTTTATAATAAATACATAGAGTTATTGAGATCGTTCACATCTCGCGACTACACTTGTGCCCGTCGGTTTCTCGACAGCCGTAACGTATCCCCCGTGAGAGGGCGAATTGCGGTCCACTCCACGAGCCAACGATCACTCAAACAGGAGGTCTCCTTAGCATGAGCAAGACAAAGTACACGCGCCGCGGCATCCTGAAGTCCGGCGTTACGCTGGGGGCCGCGGGTGTCGCTCCCAGCTTTTTCGTGCGCAACGCCTGGGCCCAGGATTTCACCAACAACCCGGGCAACGCTTCGTCCGTGACGCTCGGTTTCAACGTGCCGCAGACGGGAGCCTACGCGGACGAGGGCGCCGACGAGTTGCGCGCCTATCAGCTCGCGGTGAAGCACATCAACGGCGAAGGCGACGGCGGCATGCTCAACACGATGGCCCCGCTTTCCCTCAAGGGCAACGGCATTCTCGGCAAGAAGGTCGAGTACGTCACCGGCGATACCCAGACCAAGTCGGACGCGGCCCGCGCGTCGGCCAAGCGGATGATCGAAAAGGATGGCGCCATCATGATCACCGGTGGTTCGTCGTCCGGCGTGGCGATCGCGGTTCAATCGCTGTGTCACGAAGCCGGCGTCATCTTCATGGCGGGTCTGACCCACTCCAACGACACCACGGGCAAGGACAAGCGCAAGTACGGATTCAGGCACTTCTTCAACACCGAGATGTCCGGCGCCGCGCTGGGCCCGGTGCTGGAAGCCGAGTTCGGCAAGGATCGTGTCGCTTACCACCTTACTGCCGACTACACCTGGGGCTGGAGCCAGGAAGGTTCGATCAAGAAGTACACCGAAGCCCTCGGCTGGCAGACCAACGCCGCGGTGCGCACGCCGCTCGGCGCCGGCGATTTCTCGCAGTACATCACCCCGGTGCTCAATTCAGGCGCCGACGTGCTGGTGCTGAACCACTACGGCAAGGACATGGTCAACTCGTTGACCCAGGCGGTGCAGTTCGGCCTGCGCGAGAAGCAGGTCAACGGCAAGCAGTTCCAGATCGTCGTGCCGCTGTTCTCGCGCTTGATGGCGCAGGGTGCCGGCGAGAACATCAAGGGCATCCTGGGATCCACCAACTGGAACTGGTCGCTGGACGACGCGGGCTCCCAGGCGTTCGTGAAGTCGTTCGGCGCCGAATACGGATTCCCGCCGTCGCAGGCCGCCCATACCTGCTACGTCCAGGCGCTGCTGTACGCCAACGCCGTCGAGATGGCCGGGACCTTCTATCCCTGCGAGGTCATCAATGCGCTGGAAGGTTTCGAGTTCGACGGCACCGGCAACGGGCCGACCGAGTACCGGGCCTCCGATCACCAGTGCTTCAAGGACGTGCTGGTGGTGCAGGGCAACGAGAATCCGTCGAGCCAGTTCGACCTGCTCGAGGTGGTGCAGGTGGTGCCGCGCGCCCAGGTCGAGTATCCGGCGGAATTGCTCGGCGGCGAGCTGGGCAGCTGCGCCTGATCGGTCGAAGACCTCCAGGCGAGCAAACACTCGCCCGCGATCCCCGTCGCTCGCGCGACCGGGACGTGCGAGGGCCGACGGCCGTCGAAGGCCGTCGGCTCTTCTCCAAAACCGAATCGGGTAAGCGACGGTGGATGCGATACTCCTGCAAGTATTGAACGGCCTGGACAAGGGCGGCGCCTACGCGTTGATAGCGCTCGGGTTGACCCTCGTCTTCGGCACCCTCGGGGTCGTGAACTTCGCTCACGGGGCCCTGTTCATGCTCGGCGCGTTCTGTGCCGTGACGTTCCAGAAGATCATGACGCTGTCGAAGCAGGTCAAGGACGAGAGCATCACGTTCTTCGACGCCTACAAGGAGGTCCCCTACCTCGAGATCTGGTTCGGCGACACCGGCGCGGCGTTCATCGACTGGGTCGTGCCGTTGTCCATCTTCATGGCGATACCCGTGATGCTGGCGATCGGCCTGATCATGGAGCGGGGCCTGATCCAGTACTTCTACAAGCGCCCGCATGCCGAGCAGATCCTGGTGACTTTCGGCCTGGCGATCGTGTTGCAGGAAATCGTCAAGTCCTTTTTCGGCGCCAACCCGATTCCGACGCCGGCGCCCGACATCGTCGCGGGCAGCGCCAACATCGGAGCGTTATTCGGCCTGGGCGATTCCGTCGTCTATCCCTACTGGCGGCTCATCTACCTTGCGTTTGCCGGCATCGTCATTTTTTCTGTGTTCGCGTTTCTCCAGTTCACGACGTTCGGCATGGTGGTGCGTGCCGGCATGGCCGATCGGGAAATGGTCGGACTGCTGGGCATCAACGTGCAGCGGCGGTTCACTATCGTGTTCGGCATTGCCGCTGTCGTGGCCGGACTGGCGGGCGTGATGTACACGCCGATCCTGCCGCCGGACTACCACATGGGAATGGACTTCCTGGTCCTGTCGTTCGTCGTCGTGGTCGTCGGCGGCATGGGGTCGCTCGGCGGCGCCGTCGCCGCCGGTTTCCTGCTCGGCATCCTGCAGTCGTTCGCGTCGATGAACGAAGTGAAGGCGATCATCCCCGGCATCGATCAGATCATCATCTACCTCGTCGCGGTGATCATCCTGCTGGTTCGACCCCGCGGCCTCATGGGCCGGCGCGGCGTGATGGAGGATTGACCCAATGAGTTTCTTCAAGCTGTCCCGCCGCGACGCATTGATGATGCTGGTCTTCACCGCCGCCGTGCTGACCATGCCGGTTTGGCTTTCGCCCATCGGCGCCGGCTATCCCGACCTGGTTCAAAAGTTCGCGATCTACGGACTGTTCGCCATCGGCTTCAACATTCTTTTCGGACTGACCGG
This sequence comes from Gammaproteobacteria bacterium, assembly GCA_030429665.1. GTDB lineage: Bacteria > Pseudomonadota > Gammaproteobacteria > Arenicellales > CAJQKF01 > BQJD01. Next base: position 5,289 of record JAUIEZ010000127.1, read on the forward strand.
GTACCTCTCGTTCGGTCACGCGGCGTTCCTCGGCGTCGGTTCCTATACCGCGGTATGGTCGTTCAAGCTGATGTCGATGAACGTCATTCCCGCTGTCTTGCTTGGCACGCTGGCAGCCGGCCTGTTCGCGGTGGTCATCGGCTTCATCAGCTTGCGCCGTACCGGAATCTACTTCGCCATTCTGACGCTTGCCTTCGCGCAGATGTGCTACAACCTCGCGTACTCGGTGCTGACGCCTATCACCAATGGCGAGACCGGGCTGCGCGTATTGCGCGAGGATCCGCGATACCTCGATTCGATGCTCGGGGTGGTCCAGGAAGCGGTGCCCCTTGGCAACTTTTTCGGCATCAACATGCAGGGGTATTCGGGCTTCTATTTCTGCGCCGTGATGCTCATCATCGGCTTTTTCATCTCGGTACGGATCTTCCGCTCTCCGTTCGGGATGAAGCTCGTCGCCATCAAGTCCAACCAGACGCGCATGCGCTACACCGGCTTCAATACGCGGCCGTACGTACTGGTAGCGTTTGTCATATCCGGCATGTACGCCGGCATGGCGGGTTCGCTGATGGCCGTGACCGATCCGCTGGCGGGTGCCGAGCGCATGCAGTGGACGGCGTCCGGTGAAGTCGTACTCATGACGATTCTCGGCGGCGTCGGCACCCTCACCGGGCCGTTGCTCGGCGCCGCGTTGATCAAGTACTTCGAGAACATTTTCTCGGCGTTCAACGAATCCGCGCTACTCGATGCGTTTTCGTTCCTGCCCGAGCCGGCGCAGCATTTCGTGGTGGCGATCGTGCAACCGTTCGTGGGCGAGGGCTGGCACCTCACCCTCGGCGCGCTGTTCATGATTATCGTGATCTTCCTGCCGGGCGGCCTGGTCGAGGGCATCAGCCGCCTTGTCCGCAGGCGCGGGAAATCGGGTTCCGACAATGCCGGCGGGTAGGCGGGGATGACATCGATGGAAAACAACACCGTATTGAACATCGCTTACGTCGACAAGACTTTCGGCGGGCTGCACGCGCTGAGCAACATCAACCTGCAGATCGAACAGGGCAAGACCCATGCGATCATCGGCCCGAACGGTGCCGGCAAGTCGACCCTGCTGAACGTGTGCGTGGGACGAATCCGGCCCGATCGAGGCACCGTGAATTTCGGCGGCGAAATTCTTACCGGGAAGCACCCGCACGAGATCAACCAACTCGGCGTGGCGCGCGTGTTCCAGACGCCGGAAATCTTCCCGGAACTGACGCTGCTTCAGAACGTCATGCTGCCGGCATTCGCCAAGCGCGACGGCGCGTTCCGCTTCAACCCCGTCAAGCTGCTCGCCGACGAGCGGGACATCGAGGGCGAGGCGCGACACGTGCTCGAGGATCTCGGTCTCGGCGATCAAATGGACAACCCGTCGGGGAGCATGTCGCGCGGAGACAAGCGGCGGCTCGAGTTGGCCATGTGCCTGGTGCAGCATCCCAAGCTGCTGCTGCTCGACGAGCCCACTGCCGGCATGTCCCGGGCCGATACCAACCGGACCATCGAGATTCTCAAGCGCATCAAGGAACGCGGCATGACCAAGGTCATCATCGAACACGACATGCACGTCGTGTTCAGTCTTGCCGACAAGATTTCCGTGCTCGCCCAGGGAACCATCATCGCCGAGGGTTCGCCGGACGAGATTCGCGGCAACCCGAAAGTCCAGGAAGCCTATCTCGGAGGCACGCACGAATGAGCGACGCAGCTGCCCAGGCCGATGCGCGGGCCTACTTCACCTGCCACGATCTGCATTCCTACTACGGCGAAAGTTACATCGTCCAGGGCATCAGCCTGGAATTGGAGCATGGCGAGATCATGGCCCTGCTGGGCCGCAACGGCGCGGGCAAGACGTCCACGCTGCGCTCCATCGCCCGGGCCAGTTCGCCCGAGCTCAGGAGGGGCGAGATCTGGTTGGGCGACGAGGCGCTGCACACGATGTCTTCCTACAAGGCCGCCCAGCTGGGCGTGTCGCTGGTTCCCGAAGAGCGAAACATCATCCAGGGCCTGACCGTGGAGGAGAATCTCGAACTCGCCCAGATATCACCGCCGAAGGGCTGGTCGCTGGAGAGGATCTACGAGCATTTTCCCCGCCTCGCCGAGAGACGCAAGCAGGAGGGTGTGACGCTGTCGGGTGGCGAACAGCAGATGCTGGCGGTAGCCCGGGCGCTGGCTCGCGATATCAAGTTGTTGCTGCTCGACGAGCCCTACGAGGGACTCGCCCCGGTCATCGTGCAGGAAATCGAGAGAATCCTGCACGGCATTCGCGAACTCGGCATTACGACCATCATCGTCGAGCAAAACGCCATCGCCGCGCTAAAGCTGTCGGATCGCGCCGTCATCCTGGACATGGGCAACGTGGTGTACAGCGGCAGCGCCCAGGAAGTGCTCGACAACGCCGACCTGCGACACCAGTACCTGGCTATTTGAAGGCATCGACCAGCGCGCGTCGCCGCCGCGCGCGTTAAGCCCGGCTCACGGGGAGCGGCTCCAATAGTCGGTGTCCGCCGACAATCTCACGCAGAACATCGTGTCGCATCGCGCGCCGCGCCCGTTGCTGGCGTGCGTGGCACGCCCTTCGCAACTGGCGACGCGAAGTTCGTCTGCGCGTCCGTCGATCAATTCGCGCACCAGGGGTAAGGGATCGAAGCCGCCACCGCGGCAGTGGGGGTTGTCGCACGGGACATGGACGTCGGCGCGCAGGTCGATCAGGAGTTGTCGCGGTTCGGGACGGGACATGCCGGGGCGAGCCTGGGAAACGAGCACGGCGATGCGGATGGGCGGTAGTGTCCGCGCGGTACTCGCCGACGCTTCACCGAGGCTGCCGTCGGATTCGTCGCACGAGGTCTCGAAGTGGCCGCGCTCCATGGGCTCACACCCAGATCAGGTAGCCGGTCAACAACCCCGGTATGAAACCGATCAGGAACAGCATGAGGTAGTAGACAACGCGCTTGTAAAGCGGCTCGTCGTCGACGTGCGTCGAGAATTCGTAGTGTGTGTACATGAATCGCTACCCTCCGCGGATCCGCCACGCCGCCCCCACGGCCGGTGGCGCGCCCGCCGGTCCCAGTAGCCGATCATGGTAACCGCGCGAGCTTAAGACGGGATTAAATCCGTCCGCGCGGTACGGCGGCTCCCAGGTCAGGCGCGCGAGGGCACCTGGCCGCGCGCAAGGCGCGGCGCGTCTCGCCGGCCCGCGCCGGCGGCGACGACGGCGGGTTTTGCCGTATCGTCGACGGGCGCGCGGGGTAAAACGATGTCCACGCGCAATCCGCCGCCGGGCGCATCGGCAAGGCGTATGGTGCCCTGGTGCAGATCCACCACGCGGCGCACGATGGAAAGTCCCAGGCCGGAGCCGTAGGCGCTCGACCCGCTACGCCGATGGAACCGGTCGAATACTTTTTCCCTGTCCGCCGGCGGTATGCCGGGTCCCTGGTCGGAAACGGTCAGCAAGACGCCGTGCGGCGCCGCGGCGACGCTCGCGCTGACCATGCTGCCCGGGGGAGAGTACTTGATGGCGTTGTCCACCAGGTTGCGTACCAGCACGTAGAGCGCATCCGCGTTGCCGTGTACGACGAGCCGTCCGGGGCTCACCGGGTCGAGGCTCAGTTCGACGCCGCGCGCGTCGGCGGCCGCCAGTGAATCGAGGATCACCGTGCGCACGCGTTCCGCCAGGTCCACCGATTCGTGCTCGACGCTGTCGGACTCGTCCAGCCTGGACAACGTCAGGAGCTGGTTGACCAGGTGCGAGGCGCGATCGACGCCCTCGATGATATTGGTCAGCGCCCGGGTGCGCTCGCCGTCGTTTCGCGCGCCCAGCGCCACTTCCGCCTGGACGCGCAAACCCGATAGCGGCGTGCGCAGCTCGTGCGCCGCGTCGGCGACGAAGTGCCGTTCGTTATCGATCTTGTGCTTCAGCCGGCCCAGCAGTACGTTGAGCTCGGTTACCAGGGCGTTGACCTCCACCGGTGCGTACGGCGCGTCGATCGGATCGAGGTTGTCGGGATCGCGCCGATGCACCTCGGCCGCGAGACGTTTGAGCGGTCCGAAGCCGCGTCCCACGATGAGCCAGATGAGCAGGGTGACCACGGGCAGTCCGATGAGTATCGGGTACATCGTCTGGATGACGACATGTCGGGTCAGGTAGTCACGCGGGCGATAGGGTTCCCCGGCGCGTATGGTCATGCCGCTGGCGATATCGTGAAACGTGAACGTCCGCCACTGCTCGCCGTCGACAGTCGAGTCGGAGAATCCCGCCGTCGCCTCGGTAAGCGGTTGCCGCGGCGCGTTGCGCGAATGAACGATGAGATCGCCCTCGTCGTTCCAGACCTGGATGACGAGGTTCTTGCGGTACTGGTCGCCCGGTTCCCGGGACTCGCCGTCGGTGTCCGGCGAGGGCAGGCCGAACAGCGTGCGCGTCGCGGTACGCGCCGACTGCTCGAGCTGGGAATCGAACAACGCGTCGACCTCGCGATTGGCGCCGAGATAGGTGGCGCCGATAACCAGCAGCCACAGTGTCACGGTTGCCGCGGTGAGGCCGACCAGCAGGCGCTTTCGTATCGATCGTCTCAACCGTGTCCCTCCTGGCGGCCGATGACGTAACCCACGCCGCGGATGGTGCGAATCACGTCCGCGCCGATCTTGCGCCGCACGTTGTGCAGGTGGACCTGGATGGCGTTGCTATCGACCTCGCCGTCCCAGCCGTACACCACCTCCTCGAGACGTTCCCGCGACAACACGGTGCCGGGCGAGCGAATCAGCGCGTGAAGAATCTTGAACTCGCTTTGCGTGAGATCCACGGACTGGTCGCCGACGCGGACCGCGTACGCGGTCGGGTCCACCTCGATGTCGCCGTAGCGCAGCACCGGCACGCGGCGCCCCTCGTCGCGACGCAGCAGCACGCGCAGACGCGCCGCCACCTCGCGAATGTCGGCCGGCTTGACCAGGTAGTCGTCGGCGCCGCCGTCGAGCAGCGTGAGCTTGTTGCCGATGTCGCCGCGCGCCGTCAGCACCAGCACCGGTACGGTACCGCCGCGGTCGCGGTAGGCGCGGATCACCTCGGTGCCGTCGCCGTCCGGCAGTCCGAGGTCGATGATGGCCGCGTCGAAGGTCTCGCTCAGCAGGGCGTGAAGGGCGAGTCGTCCTTCACGCACCCAGTCGACCGTGAAGCCGGCCTGGGACAGGCCGGTCTGCAGGCCGTCGCCGAGCAGACCGTCGTCTTCGACCAGCAGGACTCTCACGCTCAGTAGTTGAACTCGAGCCCGAGGAACGCGCCGACCGCGGTGCCTTCCCCGCGTGGCGACAGGGCGTCGGTTGCGGTCGGCACGTGGTCGAGGGTCACGGCGCCGCCCAGCAGCCAGCGGCGGCCGAGGGGTATCAGGAAACCGGCCTTGGTCTGCAGCGAGAAATGCTGGACGAGGTCGGAGCCGATGTCGAACGAATCCCCTGTCACGAGGTTGGTATGGGTGCCCACGGTCCAGAACCAGCGCCGCCCGGCCGACTCGCGCTCGGATTGCTCGATCAGGCGCATCGACGACGGTTCTCCCTCGTAGAGGTCGAATACCGGGAGCCACCGATCGCCGAGCGAACCGGCATGGTCGGTGAGGCGAATCGGCGAGACGCCAAGGCTCATGCCGAGGGCGAGGTCGTCATTGAGCTGGTAACGCACGGTGCCGTTGCGTTCGCGGAACAGCTCGACCACCGGTGTGCCATTGGCGGTTATCGCGAGCGCGGCGTCCTCTTCCGCCCGTGCGCCGGCGGCCCAGGCGAGCAGGGACGCGGCGGCAAGTGTGTGAACCAGTATCTTGATCGACATGTTGGATTCCGCAGGATCAAGGCCGATGGTGCCCGCTATTTTGGCACAATCCTTCGAAGCTGAAGTTTAACGGCCGATCTTTAAACCAACCTTAAGTGCGCCAGATTCGTTCCGCCAACCGGAAAAACCAAGCAAAAACAACCCGTAAGCGTTATCAGTCAAGCCAGGGATCGTCCTCGTTCACCAGCAGCAGCGCCGGCCCGGTGCCGGTAAAGGTCGCCTCGAGCGCGTCGCCCAGCGAGGCGGCGTCGGTCACCCGGTACGATCTTGCGCCGCACGCCGTGGCGAGCGCGGCGAAATCCGGGTTGAGACCGTCGACCCCGATGGGGCGTTGGCCGTGCGCGATCATGTCGTCCCGAATCTGCTGGTAGCCATCGTTGTTCCAGATGATCACCGCGACCGGCAGCCCCAGGTCCGCGGCGCTGACCAACTCCTGGCAAGTGAACATGAAACCGCCGTCGCCGGCGATGGCCACCACCGGCACGTGCGGCGCGGCCAGCCGCGCCCCCACGGCGCCGGGCAGCGCGCCACCGAGGGTGCAGTAGCTGCCGGCGTAGCGCCAGCGTCCGGGCAGGTCGACCGGGAAAAGGAACGCCCCCGAGTACACCACTTGGCACATGTCGCCGAACACCACCGCGTCCGGCTGCAGTGACGAGCGCAGGGCTTCGAGAAACACCCGGTGGCGCTGTTCGCGAGCATCGAGCCCGGACATCACGGTCTCGCGCGCCGCGGCGACCGCGCGTCGGGCCTGTTCTGCCGATCGCCGTACGGCACCCCCGGCATCGGCGAGCGCGGCCACGGTGGACGCGGCATCCGCCACGATGCCCACTTCGGCGTGTTGACGATCGACGACCTGTCGCGCTTCGATGTCGCAACGGATCAGCCGCCCGGGAATGTCCAGGTGTCGGGCGAAGATTTCCGTCTCGGCCAGCTCGCTGCCGAGGACCAGCACCACGTCGGCCTCGGCCACGAGTTGCCGGGCTGGGCGGTGGGACAGGTAGCCGCCGAGCGCCAGCGGATGGCTGTCCGGCACCACGCCCTTGGCGGCGGTCGTGGTCAGGACGGGCGCGGCCAGCTGCTCGGCGAGCGCCGTCAGCCGGGTCGCTCCCGCCGCTCCGCCGCCGGCGATAATCAGCGGCCGTTCGGCCTGGTCGAGAAGCGCCGCCGCCCGCGTCACGTCCTCCCCGCCCGGGCGGGTTCGAGAGGGCAGGGCGCGCGGCGTCCACGCGGCAGCAACCGGCGCCTCGAGCACGTCGACGGGAATGGCGATGTGAACCGGGCGCGGGCGCGCGCCGGCAAACAGGGCAAAGGCACGGTGCACCAGTTCCTCGGCCTGCCCGGGATGCTCGGCGCGAATGCTGAAACTGGTGACCGGCCGCGTGACGGCCGCGAGGTCGGTCACCTCGTGCAGCCAGCCCTGGCCGAGACCCTGGCTGGCGGATACGGTGTCGCTCGAGATCACCAGCAGCGGGATCGAATCGGCGTAAGCCTGTCCCATGGGCGTGAGCGTGTTGGTGACGCCCGGGCCGGAGATGACGAAGCACACGCCCGGGCGACCCGAGACGCGTGCGTAGCCGTCCGCCATGAACCCGGCGCCCTGCTCGTGGCGGGGACGGACGTGACGAATCGACGATTTCGACAGGCCGCGGTAGAGCGCCAGGGTATGCACGCCGGGAATGCCGAACACGGTATCGACGCCGTACTGTTCGAGTAACGCCACCAGCGCCTCGCCGCATGTGAGTGCCCCGTTCATCGAATCGCTCCGGCAAAAGCCCGAATGATAGCGCGGACGGCGGCCGACCAGTCGGCGTGTCGGCGCCCGGCGCGGGTGACTACTCGACCAGGTGTTCGTATCGCCGGTCGGTGAGGGTCTTCAGGAAGGCGACCAGCGCGTCCACGCGCTCGTCGTCCAGCGCCGGACCGCTTTCGAGTTCGTCGAGGGAAATGTTTTCGGCGACTTCCGGGTCGGCCCAGCGCTTGCCGGTCTCCGGGTTCACCTGGCGACTGGCGGCGCGACTGTTGTACTTGTTATAGAAAAGCACCACCGTGCGCAGGTCGTG
>JAUIEZ010000128.1 GCA_030429665.1 Gammaproteobacteria bacterium
ATGCAGCCAGAAGATAAACGCCACGAACACGTAGCCGGTGTAAGGTACGGAACGGATCGACCACTCGGGATTGGTGGTCGCGGTCTGCACCGAGTTGAGGAAGTCCAGCAACCCGATTATCAGTACCAGCGTCGTGTCCTTGAACAGGCCGATGAACGTATTCACGATGCCTGGAATGACGATCTTGAGCGCCTGGGGCATGACGATCAGGCCCATCATCTTCCAGTAGGACAATCCCAGCGACATGGCGCCTTCGTATTGGCCCTTGGGGATCGCCTGCAGGCCGCCGCGAACGACTTCGGCCATGTAGGCCGAGGCGAACAGGGCGACACCGATCAGGGCGCGAAGCAGCTGGTCGATGTTCGCGCCGGCGGGCGCGAACAGCGGCAGCATGAAGTTCGCCATGAACAGCACGGTGATCAGTGGCACGCCTCGCCAGAATTCGATGAACAGCGTCGATATCATCCGAAGCGCGGGCATTTCGGAACGCCGTCCGAGCGCCAGCAGAATGCCAATCGGCAGCGAGGCGACGATACCGGTGATGGCGATGACCAGCGTAAGTGAAAAGCCGCCCCAGTCGCTGGTCGGGATCGACTTGAGGCCGAGTATGCCGCCGCCGAGCATGAAGTACACGAACACCGGGTAGGCGAACAACAGGCAAAGTCCCACCCGGCTGCGGCCGTTGGGCAGATTCCAGGCCCACACGCAAAGGCCCACGGTGATCAAACCGCCGAACATGATCCAAAGCGTCGGCGCGTTGTGCTGAATCATCGCGGAGACGAACACCATCGAGGCAACCGCGATCACGAAGCCGAGTATGCTCGAATAAGGACGCTTGGCCCTGAGTTCGTCGTCGACCACGACGAAGGCGACGCCGACGTACAGGGCCCATAGCGTCAGGTCGATGCGCCAGACCTCGGTCTTGTCGTAAAAGCCGTAGATGAAGAATTCCCACCACGATCCCGCGAACGTCCAGCAGGCTGCCTCGGGATTGGCCCGACAGGCATCCGATCCGCCGCTCCAGACCGCGTCGAAAATCGTCCAGTTTAGGATCGGGGGGATCACCCATGCCAGGAACAGGAAGCCGATGATGGTGAGAATCGAGTTGGGGACGCTGCTGAACAGGTTTGCGCGCAGCCACCCGATGACCCCGATCGTCGAGGCGGGCGGCTCCATGTCCGGCAGAATGTTTTCGTTGACCACGCCGTGGTGGCTGTTTTTTTGTATGGCCATGACTATCGCTCCACCAGTTTAACGCGTGCGTTGTACCAATTCATGAACATCGACGTCAGTAGACTGATGGTCAGGTAGACGAGCATGGTCATCAGGAGAATCTCGACCGCCTTGCCCGTCTGGTTCAACACCGTTCCAGCGAAGGTGGCGACCAGGTCGGGGTAGGCGATGGCGGTGGCCAGCGACGAGTTCTTGGTCAGGTTGAGATACTGGCTGGTGAGCGGCGGCACGATGACACGCAGCGCCTGCGGAATGATGATCAGCCGCAGCGTTGGACCCGGACGCAGTCCCAGGGAGTAGGACGCCTCGGTTTGCCCGTGGCTAACCGACTGGATGCCGGCGCGCACGATTTCGGCAATGAATGCGGCCGTGTAAGCGACCAACGCCAGGAGCAGCGCAATGAATTCCGGGATGACGTTCAGACCGAATCCCGTGTTCGGCCGAAACGTACCCATTTCGCCCGGCTGCATGGATAACGGCATGCCGGTAACGAAGAAGACGAGCAACGGCAGGCCGATGATCAGGCCCAGCGCGGTCCAGAGAACCGGAAAGCGTTCGCCGGTCGCCATCTGGCGTTTGTGTGCCCATTTCTTTATGACGACAGTACCCACGATGCCGGCGATGAACAGCAGCGCGCACGCGATGAAGGCGGGCTCCGGAATCGGTTTGGCCACCATCAGGCCGTTATTGGTCAGTGAAAACCAAAGCTGGTCGCCACGTGCGTGGATGTCCCTCGGCCCGGGCAGCGGTTTGAGTACGGCGTGGTACCAGAAAAATATCTGCAGCAAGAGCGGAATGTTGCGCAGTGTTTCCACGTACACCGTGGAGATCTGTCGAATCAGCCAGTTCTTGCTGAGGCGGCCGACGCCGACGATGAATCCGAGAACGGTCGCGAGCGCGCAGCCGATAATGGCCACGATGAGAGTGTTGAGCAGACCAACGACGAATACTCGACCGTAACTCGAGGCTTCGTTGTAGGGGATGAGCGATTGAATAATGCCGAAGCCGGCTTCGGTGGTAAGAAACTCGAAGCCGAACCGGATATTCCGAACCTCCATGTTGGTCGCCGTGTTGTCGACGATCCACCAGATAAAGTACGCCACCATACCGATGGTGAGTACCTGGTATACGATACCCCTGGTGTGTTTGTCGCTGAGGGAAAAGCCGCCCTGCTTGGACGATTCGCCGGAGTTCATCTCAGCCATCTGTTACTCCCTGCATCCGTCGTTATTCTGAAGAGTGCCGGTGCGCGGAAACGCTGAAGGCACTTTTTCAAGTGCCTTCAGCTTCGTTTCCGTGTTGTTTACCGGGCCGGTGCGGCGTACATGATGCCGCCGTCCTTCCACAGCGCGTTCAGACCGCGCTCGAGGCCGAGCGGGGTGTCGGGACCGACGTTGCGCTCGAAGCTCTCGCCGTAGTTGCCGACCTGCTTGACGATGTTGTAGCAGTAGTCGTTGGGGAGGCCGAGCAGCTGGCCGAGGTCACCCTCGGTGCCGAGCAGGCGCTTGATGTCGGGATTGTCGGAACCCTTCATCTCGTCGACGTTGGCCGACGTGATGCCCGCTTCCTCGGCATTGATCATGCAGTTCAGCGACCACTTTACAATGTCAGCCCACTGATTGTCGCCATGACGCACCATGGGGCCGAGAGGTTCCTTGGAGATGATCTCCGGCAGGATGATGTGGGCGGACGGATCGGCCAGCTTGGTGCGCTGGGCGGCGATGCCCGACTGGTCGGTGGTGTACACGTCGCAACGACCGGCGTCGTAGGCCGCAACGACCTCGTCGGCCTTTTCGAAAGCGACCACCGTGTAGTCCATGCCGTTGGACCGGAAGTAGTCGGCCACGTTCAGCTCGGTGGTGGTGCCGGTGTTGGTGCATACCGCGGCGCCGGCGAGTTCTTTGGCGCTGGTGACGCCGAGGTCCTTGCGAACCATGAAGCCTTGGCCGTCGTAGTAGTTGATGCCGACGAAATCGCCGTGCTGTGCGTCGCGGCTCAGCGTTTCCGTGGTGTTACGCGGCAGCATGTCGATCTCACCGGAGGTCAACGCGGTAAAACGGGTCTTGGCCGACAGCGGCTTGAACTCGGCGGCGCTGGCGTCACCAAATACGGCGGCGGCAACCGCGCGGCAGGTGTCGACGTCGAGTCCGCTCCAGTTGCCCTCCGAATCCGGGTTGGAGAAGCCGGGCAGGCCCTGGCTCACGCCGCAGGTCACGGCGCCCTTGGCCTTGACGTCGTCAAGGGTCGCAGCATGGGTGGCCGCAGCGAACGATGCCGAGACGACGGCGGTGGTACAGGCTGCTAGGGTTAGCAGTTTCATAGGGGTACTCTCCTATTCGAGATTGAATTTATGAACACCTCTTTGCGAATCCCGAAGCCTGGATCGGTGCATTATCTCTATTCGATCCTTCCCCGGGATCTAGAAGCGTGAGCGATTATAGATCAAAAAGATCCGGTGTTGGAGGATGAAGCTTTCGCGCGTCCGGGTCAAACGCAATAAAGTTTTCTCCACGCCAAAAATGGTGCGGTGCATTATGATCGTGCAGGCATCTTCCCAGTATGTGTGCAGCGGTCGGTAAACGAACCGCCGCGCCGCCGAGACATTCAATAATAATAATATTCCAATGAAATTGATTACCAACTCGATGGACGTTGGGAACGATCAGAATATCAGCTCGGAGAGATTTCCCGCGCTTTCGGCAAGTTCCTTTTCACCCTGTGTCGTAAACAGCGATCGGGCCTGTTCGACGTAGCGACGAGCATTCGCCATCGCGAAATTGGAGTTGTAGAGAATGGCCATTACGTCGGGTTGTCGGTAGTACATCGCACGCTTTGAAGTCTGCGCCAGCATGTCGGCGGCCTTGATGCGAAACTGCCAGGCGCGTTCGTCGCTGCCGGCATTGCGGTACTGGTAATAAAGTGAGCGGTAGTCGCGCGCCTGGAATACCTGTCGAGTGTCGAGTTCGAATTGCGCGAGCGCATCGTCGATATCCCCGCGCCGCTGCTCGACGCGATACGGATCGACGCCTTGCGCGAGCAACGCCTCGAGGAGTTCGCGGGCCTTGAACTCCCGTCCGGATGCCGCGTGCAGTTCAGCGGCATCGAAGATCGCCTGCTCGGCTTCGTAGGTGCGGCCCGTTTCGCGCATGACGCGCGCGAGGCTGGACAGCGCGCTCGCGGCGGTGCCGAAGCGGTCGATGGCCATGCTGGCGTCGAGTACCCGGCGCAGATTCTCCTCCGCCTCGTCGTATTGAAAAGTGGACAGCTGGTATCGCGCCAGCAGCATGAGGTTGTAGGCCTCGCCGGCATGGCGCGCGATCGATCGGGACTTGATGTGCATTCGGCCGAGTTGCAAGTAGGCATAGGCCTCGCCGACGCTGTCGCCGATCGCGCGGAAACTGTCGACCGATTCGTCGAGGTACAACTGCGCGGCGCCGAAGTCCCGGGACTCGAACGATACCTCGCCGAGCAACGCGAGCACGTAGCCCAGTTCGCGCATGTCGCCGGCGGCGTTGGCTCGTGCCGCGCGCTGGATCAGTATCGCTCGTGCTTCGAGATTGCGGCCGGCCGCCATTAATGACTCGATCTGCCGGCGGTGGCGGTCGACGGCTTCGTTGCGAAGCATCGGCGCCGGCGCGAGCGATCGGTGAATCTCGGCGAGATCGACCTGGCTGGCCGGTTTCGTTTCGGCGGTAATCGAGCGGGAATCGACGGCGGGCGCGCGGGCAGTTTGCTCGCCATCTTCGTCGAGAGAGAACAATAGCTGGTTGAGCAGGAAGATCGCCAGAATGACGAACGCGACACCCAGGACCGAATCTTCGATTTTCATGGGCCTTCCCCGCTTGCGCGTGGTTGGACCCGTTCATCATGCCCGAAGCGGCCCGTGGTGTCCAACGGACCCGCGCTGACGGACGCCTCTAAAGGTGCCCGGCCTGCAGGTCCGCGTGGTAGGACGAGCGTACCATCGGTCCAGCCGCGCAATGACGAAACCCGAGCGCATCGGCCTGGCGGCCGAGATTGTCGAATTCCTCCGGCGTCCAGTACCGCTTCACCGGCAGGTGGTCGAGGCTGGGCTGCAGGTATTGGCCGAGGGTGACCATGGCGACATCGTGGGCGCGCATCTGCGACAGCACGTCGATGACTTCCTCTTCGGTCTCGCCGAGGCCGAGCATCAGTCCCGACTTCGTCGGTACCGCGGGACAGGCCGCGGCGAAGGACTTCAGCAGCGCCAGCGACTGCGCGTAGTCGGCGCCCGGTCGCGCCAGCCGGTAGAGGCGCGGAACGGTCTCAAGATTATGATTGAATACGTCCGGCGGTTCGCTGGCAAGGATCGCGAGCGCGCGCTCGGCGCGGCCGCGAAAATCGGGCGTAAGAATCTCGATGCGAACGTCCGGCGTGGTGTCGCGGATCTCCCGAATGCAGGCCACGAAATGGCCGGCACCGCCGTCGCGCAGGTCGTCGCGATCCACCGAGGTGATGACGACGTAGCGCAATCCCATGTCGGCGACCGCGCGCGCCAGTCGCCGGGGTTCGTCGGCGTCGAGCGCAAGGGGACGGCCGTGGGCCACGTCGCAGAACGGACAGCGGCGGGTGCAAATGTCGCCCATGATCATGAAGGTGGCCGTTCCGGCATTGAAACACTCGCCGAGATTGGGACAGTTTGCTTCCTCGCACACGGTGTGAAGGCCGTTGGCGCGCAGGCGTTTTTTCAGCTCGACCACCTTCGGCGCGCCGGGAAAGCGCGCCCGGATCCAGGGAGGCTTGCGCAGTTGCGCCTGACGCGGTGTCGGATCGAAGCGGACCGGCACGCGCGCCATCTTTCCCGCGCCGCGTAGCTTCTCGCCGGCGACGACCTTGCGAGGCTTGTCGGTCAACGGTAGGCCTCGACGGGCGGGCAGGTGCACACGAGATGCTTGTCGCCGTAGACATTGTCCACCCGTCCCACCGGGGGCCAGAACTTGTCGAATCGTGTCGCCGATGTTGGAAAGAAGGCGGTCTCGCGACTGTATGCGTGGTTCCAGTCGTCGCCTACCAGCAGATGGTAGGCATGCGGTGCATTGACGAGCGGATTGTCGTCCCGGTCGTACTCGCCGGACTCGACCTTCGCGATCTCCTCCCGAATGCCGATCATGGCATCGCAGAAACGGTCGAGTTCCTGCTTGCTCTCGCTTTCGGTAGGTTCGATCATGAGGCTGTCGTGCACTGGCCAGGACATGGTCGGCGCATGGAAGCCGTAGTCGACGAGGCGCTTGGCGACGTCCTCCACGGTAATACCCACGGCCTTGAATCCCGAGACGTCGACGATGCATTCGTGGGCGACCAGGCCGTTCTTGCCGCGATAGACCACCGGGTAGTGGGGGTCGAGGCGACGCGCAATGTAGTTGGCATTGAGGATCGCCACGCGGGTGGCATGGGTCAGCCCGTCGCCGCCCATCATCGTCATGTAGGCCCAGGAGATGGGCAGGATGCTGGCCGAACCCCAGGGTGCTGCCGACACCGAACCGATGGTCTTGCGCCCGCCGGCCGCCGGATTGACGCCCTCGACGACGGGATGGTCGGGGAGAAATCGCGCCAGGTGGGATTTCACGCCGATCGGTCCCATGCCCGGTCCGCCGCCGCCGTGCGGAATGGCGAATGTCTTGTGCAGGTTGATGTGCGCGACGTCGGCGCCGATCTCTCCGGGACGGCAGAGGCCCACCAGGGCATTGAGATTGGCGCCGTCCATGTACACCTGGCCGCCGTTTTCGTGAACGATATCGCAGATCTCGCGAATGGCTTCTTCGAAGACGCCGTGAGTGGACGGATAGGTAACCATCAGCGCGGCGAGTTCGTCACGGTGCTTCTCGGCCGTGGCGCGCAACGCGTCGACGTCGATGTTGCCGTTGTCGTCGCAGCCGACGACCACGACTTTCATGCCGGCCATCACCGCGCTGGCCGGATTGGTTCCGTGGGCGGAAGAGGGGATCAGGCACACCTTGCGATGGGATTGCTTGTTCGCCCGGTGCCAGGCACGTATGCACAGCAGGCCCGCGTACTCGCCTTGAGAACCCGCGTTGGGCTGCAGCGAAATGGCGTCGAACCCGGTAATCTCGCACAACATGTCCTCGAGTTCCTCGAACAACTGCTGGTAGCCCTGGGTTTGGTCGAGGGGCGCGAACGGATGCAGCGCGGTAAAGTCGCGAAATCCAAGCGGCAGGAGTTCGGACGTTGCGTTCAGCTTCATCGTGCAAGACCCCAGCGGGATCATGCTGCGTCCGAGCGTGATGTCCTTGCCGGCGACGCGACGCAGGTATCGCATCATCTCGGTCTCGGAGTGGTACTGGCTGAACACCGGGTTCGTGAGGTAGCGGCTCGTGCGCGCCAGCGTTTCGGGAATGGCGTCCTTCACCGACTTGTCGAGCTTGTCGATGCTCAGTTTCGCCGGCGCCGCCGTGCTGAACACGCCCCACAGCGTGACGAGGTTTTCGCGCCGGGTGGTTTCGTCGAAGGAAACGCTGACGTGGTCGGCATCGACAACGCGCAGATTGATGTTCGATTCGCGCGCGCGCGCCGCAAGTCGTCCCGCCAGGCCCGGCACCTTGACGAGGACCGTGTCGAAGAAGTGACGGTTGACGACCTTGTAGCCGTTTCGCTTGATGCCGGCGTCGAAGACGCAGGCCATGCGGTGCACGCGGCTCGCAATGGTGCGAATCCCCTCCTCGCCGTGGTACATCGCGTACAACGCCGAGAGCACGGCGAGCAACACCTGCGCCGTGCAAATGTTCGAGGTCGCCTTGTCGCGACGAATGTGTTGCTCCCGGGTCTGCAGGGCCATGCGCAGCGCGCGCTGTCCCTGGGCGTCCTGCGAAACGCCGATGATGCGCCCGGGCGTGGAGCGCTTGTAGGCCTCGCGGGTCGCGAAAAACGCAGCGTGAGGTCCGCCGTAACCCATCGGAACGCCGAAGCGCTGGGTCGAGCCAACGACGATGTCGGCGCCCATCTCGCCGGGCGGCGTGATCAGCGCCAACGCCAGGAAATCCGCCGCCACGGTGACTAGCGCGCCTTGTTCATGGGCTGCCTCGATTACCGGGCGCGGGTCGCGCAGGGCGCCGGTCGAGCCGGGATACTGCAACAACACGCCGAAGAAGTCGCCCTTGGCGACGCCGCTGGCGGGATCGCCGACGGTGATTTCCCAGCCCATGCTCTCCGCTCGAGTGCGAACGACGGCGATGGTTTGCGGGTGGCAGTCGCGATCGACGAAGTAATGATCGCTCTTCGACTTCGAAACCCGCCGCGACATGGCCATGGCCTCGGCCGCGGCGGTGGCCTCGTCGAGCAACGAGGCGTTGGCGAGTTCCATGCCGGTCAGGTCGATGACCATCTGCTGGAAGTTGAGCAACACTTCGAGTCGTCCCTGGCTGACCTCGGCCTGGTAGGGCGTGTAGGCGGTGTACCAGTCGGGATTCTCGAGGACGTTGCGGCGGATCACCGGCGGCATGACGGTGCCGTGGTAGCCGGTACCGATCATCGATACGAACACGTGGTTGCGGTGTCGCATACGACGCAGGTAGGTGCCGGTACCGCGCTCGCTGCGCGGACCCGGAATGGTGAGCGGGCGCTGCGTCCGGATCGCGGTTGGGACGGCCCGGTCGACGAGTGCGTCCAGGGAATCGATGCCAATCGCCTCGAGCATCGCCGCGATCTCCTCGGCGTCCGGGCCGATGTGGCGGCGCACGAAGTCGCCGTGTTGCTCCAGGTCGATTAAGGGCTCGCGTTGTTCGGCCATTCGATATCGTCTCCCTTGGTGCTTATTCGAGCGAGTTCAGGTAGGCACGGTAGTCCGCCTCGTCCATGAGCGAGTCGAGCTCGGACTCGTCGCTCAGCCTGATGCGATAAAGCCATCCTTCTCCCATGGGGTCCTCGTTCGTCGTTTCCGGGCTGTCGGCGAGCGACTCGTTGACCGCGACGACGGTGCCCGAAACCGGGGAGCGAACGTCACCGGCGGCCTTGACCGATTCGACTACGGCACAGTCCTCGCCCTGGGTTATCTCGGCGCCCTCCTCGGGCAGCTCGATGTAGACGAGTTCGCCGAGCTGCTCCTGGGCGTAGTCGGTGATTCCCACCAGTCCTTCGTTGTTGTCCTCGGTGCGGATCCATTCGTGATCTTCGGTGAATTTGATGGTGCTCATCTTCTGCCTCTGAAAGCTAACGGTAGGAAAAACGGTGCGATCAACGCGCGTAGCGCTGCTCCACGAATACGGGCGAGGTGACTTCGACCGCGATCTCGCGGTTGCGCACCCTGGCCAGGATGCGAGTGCCGGTACGCGCGTGGGCGGCGTCGACGTAACCCATCGCCACGGGCGCGTCCACGCTCGGTCCGAAGCCGCCGCTGGTCACCACGCCCACGGCCGTGCCGGAGTCGTCGACCAACTCGGCGCCCTCCCTGACCGGCGCCCGTCCCAGGGCCCGGATGCCCACGCGTGCGCGTGCGGCGCCGGCCTCCAGTTGATCCAGGATAACCGCGGCCCCGGGGAATCCGCCGGCGCGCTCGCCGCCACGACGGCGGACCTTCTGGATCGACCAGGACAGGCGCGCTTCCACCGGCGTGGTGGTGGTGTCGATGTCATGACCGTAAAGGCAAAGACCGGCTTCCAGGCGAAGCGAGTCCCGCGCGCCGAGTCCGATCGGCATGACTTCGTCGAATTCCAGCAGCGCGCGAGCGAGCGCCGCCGCGGCGTCGGCGGGTACGGAAATCTCCACGCCGTCCTCGCCGGTATAGCCGGAACGCGAGACGAAGCACTGCGCGCCGTCGAGATCGCACGCGCCGGCGTCCATGAATTTCATGGACGCGATCCCCGGGGCGAGTCGCGACGCCACCGCGACAGCCGCGGGTCCCTGCAGGGCGAGAAGCGCGCGGTCGTCGAGCGGTGCGATGCGGCACATCGATCCGATCGCGGATTCCAGATAGGCGAGATCGGAGGACTTGCAGGCGGCGTTGACGACCAGCAGAAAATCCTCCTCGCGCCGGGTGATCATCAGGTCGTCGAGAATGCCGCCGGTATCGTTGGTGAACAGCGCATAGCGCTGGCGTTGCGGCGGCAGGTCGACGACGTCCATCGGCACCACTTTTTCCAGCGCCGCGGCGGCGTCGTCGCCCGAGACGGAAACCTGGCCCATGTGGGAAACGTCGAACAAGCCGGCCTTGCTACGGGTATGCAGGTGCTCGGCCTTGATGCCGGCGGGAAACTGTACCGGCAGCTCGTAACCGGCGAACGGTACCATTTTCGCCCCGAGTTCGAGGTGCAGGTCGTGCAGGGGTGTGTGCAATAGAGTGTGCTCTGTCATCATGGCGGGCAACTATAGCGAACACATCGCTATTAGGGAATTCTATCTTCGATACAGATTTTTCTTCTCACGGATCACCCGTTCCGGGACCTGCGGGCGGACTCGACGAGCGCGGCGGTGCGCGGGAAAACCGCCCATGATCTCGCCGGGTTCCTTTCCGGTGGTTGCGAAGATCGCGCGGCACGTGCTAAACACCCTGCGCGACCTCGGGACCGCCCGCCGGAGAAACAGAATCGCACCGGTCCCGGGGAACGGAGAACACAATCGACGCGGAACCGGAAGCGGGCGAATCGGCGAACAGCAGCGTGCCGCCGCCGACGTCGAGCCGACCGAATCGTCGAGTAAAGGTTCCGAACACCGGTGACCCTGCGATCCGCGCCGGCACCGGCATTGCGTCGCGCCGGACGATCAAACGTACGCTGCCACCATGGGCTCCTGTTGACAAACAACGACAATCGACGCGAAGGCGGACCATTGCCGCCGGACAATCCGGTACTCGTGGAGGTCGTGCGCGGCGACTTTCTCGAGAGCCGCCACCGCGGCGCGGTCGCAGTGGTCGATGCGCGGGGCGGGACGGTGTTCGAGGCCGGCAGCGTCGACGTTCCGGTATATCCGCGCTCCTCGCTCAAGCCGCTGCAGGCGCTGGCACTGATTGAAACCGGTGCGCTCGCGAAATTCAACCTCGACGGCAGTCACGTCTGCCTCGCCTGCGCCTCGCACAATGGCGAGGTCGAGCATACCCGGCGCGTGGCCGAGTGGCTCGAGAAAATCTCGCTCTCGGCGGCCGACCTTGAATGCGGGACTCACCCCCCGTACTCGGAGGAGGCGCGCTGCGACCTGGCTCGCGCCGGCGCCGGGATCACGCCGCTGCATAACAACTGTTCGGGCAAGCACGCCGGCTTTCTCACGGTGACGCGACACCTGGGGATCGATCACCATGGCTATATCGAGCCGGATCATCCGCTGCAACAGATGATCACGGACACGGTCGAGGAAACCTGCGGTTACCCGATCCGCAATGCCGCGCCCGGCGTGGACGGATGCGGTATCCCGGTCTACGGCATACCCCTGCGCCGCCTTGCGACCGGTTTCGCCGGCTTCGCGCCGTCGGCGCGTGGATCGGGCGCTCGCGCGAAGGCACGGTCGACGATCGTCGAGAGTATTGTCGAGAACCCCTACCTGATCGCCGGCGGCGGACAATTCTGCACCCGCGTGATCGCGGCCTCCGGCCGACGCGCCATCATCAAGACCGGGGCGGAAGGCGTGGCGACCGGCGTGCTGCTGGAGGAGGGACTCGGCATTGCGCTGAAGATCGACGACGGCGCCACCCGGGCGGCCGAGGTCCTGGCGGCGGCGATGCTCGCGCGTTTCAGCCGCGACCCCGAGTTCAAGTCGGTGCTCGACAACGAGGTGCGGGTGCCGACCCGGAACGCCGCCGGGCGCGACGTGGGATCGGTACGCGCCTCGTCAATCGCGACGCTTTGACGGCAGCCGCGCGGGCGGCTTGTCCCCGATCGACACGGCGCCCTCGCCGGTGCCGCCCTTGATCGACGCGTGCGTTCGACCGCGCTGCTCGCGCCCCTGGGCCTGCCGGTGTTGTGCCGCGGCGATCTCCTCGTGCATGCCTGGAGAGTAGGGCAGTCGATGCAGCCGGCTGTCGACGTCGCCCGGGCCTCGAATCCACAGTTCGATATGCCCCGCGTCGCGACCGCCGCGTCGCGGCTCGACCACCCGCATGCCGAGCACGTCGAACTCTGCCGGCAGGCGGTCGCCGCTGGGCCACCCGGTCAGGGCCACGAGACCGGTATAGTGCGAAATGTAGGCGGCGCCGGCGAGCACCGCGAGCATCATCCGCCAGCCGAACGCGACGCGGGCGCGTGCCAGCACCAGCACCAGCAACGCGGTGACCACCACGAAGGCTACCGAGTGCCAGATCAGTGACGGTGCCATGGCGCCGGGTCCAGTGCGTAAGGTGTCAGCACCCGGGGTCGCTTGTTGACATTGCTGACGCCGCCTTCGCGATCCGGCGTGAACCTCACGACGGTGTGTTCCTCGTCGCGCCGGGTCATCGTCACGGTTTCCGCGAATACCGTGGTCAGTGTCGGATTGACCCGGTCGATGCGAACCAGCACGTCGAGCGGGTCGGGGTCGCGCTTCTCGTAGTAATACAGGTTGACGACGTACTCGCCCTCGATGATGCCGCGGATGGTGACGATTTCCTGGTTGATCGGGTAGATCACCTCGCGCCCGTCGATCTCTATGGTGTCATTGA